>JBAOIA010000011.1:1349412-1686765 GCA_037045145.1 Bacteroidia bacterium | reverse complement strand
CCCGAACCCTTGAACGCCCCACCAATATTATAAATAGGTTGACCTGCAGTCAAGCGTGTTCCAACACATTCGGCATTTACTCCTGTTAACCTTGTTGTTGAAACAGTGACAGTATTTGTGTTAACCGCTCTTATTGCATCAAACATGTTGTTTCCTGAGGAGGTCGGGATTGGGTTCTGCGCCTCCACATATAATTTTGAATGATTGCCGGGTATAGAACCACTATAATTTCCTTGCATTACACAAGTGTTTGTACCGGGATCAAAAGCTAACCAACTTTCAATGTTTCCACCGTTATCCTCATGTTCTATTGTTAAGCTGTTGGCTACATTCATTCCTGTGGGTGTGCCTACCATTCGAATATGATATTGCATATTGTTATCACCATAAATTCGCATTAAATCTTTATTATATCCATTAGCTGTGTGTAAAATAGAAAGGCCTTCATTACTTTTTGAGTCAATTATAACAGGTGAATTTGGGTGTTGTAGGCCATAGTTTGGAGTAAGTGGTGTAACTTGGTTTGTTGTAAAAAAAGATGTCCCCTCACATTGAAATTTATAACGTGGATTGGTAGTAAAAAAACCTATTCTGTTATTAGAAGTAGAAGCTGCATTGTTGTAAATATCGCTGCATTGAATAACATTTCCCGTATTGTCAAACCGGGCTATAATATCCTGTGTGGTGCAGGTGCTGTTGACACTACCGCCACCAATATCCCTCACCAAAATAACATCGCCATTATTGTCAACACTAAGTACTTTACCATTAGAAGTACCTTCTTGTGAGCCTAAGCGCAAATCCGTAAACCGCAAGCCGCTTGCTCCCGGTTGACCGGCAGCATAGTTTGCATTAGAATTTATTTCAAGTGTATTTTGTGGGCTTGCTGTGTTTATTCCTACAAAACGATAGGTTCCGTTTCTAACGGGATTGATGTACAAATCACCATTTAATGTAGTTTGAAAATCAGTAAAAATAGAAGCATTTGTTTGAGTAATTCTAAACTGTGGCACATTATCTCTATCATAAATTTCTACTCTTCTTGCAGCATCAACAGGGGCAACAGGATTTGGCTGCAAGCCCCATCGCATAAAACCTCTTTGAGCATTATTGCTGTTTGAATACCTTCCCACCTCTATGCTGTCTATATTCCAAACATAGTTTGACCTAAAGTTATTTTGCTGCCATTGTAATGGTGCAGCATTAAACCAAAATCCATTTAATCTGCCAAAAATTTCAAATTGATTATTGGTAGATTGAAGCAATCCACTCCCATCAAAACGTATATGAGTACTGTTGCCAACGCCTGTCCAAATATCCAATGCTTGTTCAGCACCATAAGCAACAGAGTTAGCATATCCTGGATTCCAAATCCTTAAGCCATCAGTTCGTGCAACTGTTCCATTATTCTCAAGCATAGATTGACCTACAGTAAATTCTGCTCTTCTTATTACAGTATTTCCCAGATTCAAATCATTATGCCAAAATTGTATTGGCTGCTGACCTTGGTGCTGGATGACTAACGGAACTGTACTGGAAGGAATTGTGTTATCCCACCCCACATACCAGTTAGCACCTCCAGCCGTATGGGTTAGTCCATCTACTTGTGAAAATGCCAAATTAGAGATTGACAAAAGAATTAGAATGTTTGTTGTTGTTTTCATAAATTTATTTGTTTAATATTTGAATTTTTTTTGAATAAACTATATTCCCTGATGTACAATAAATCAAATAAATAGAGTTTGATGAGGGCGTTGGTATATTAATTTCATTTAATTGAGTTTTTATATTGTAAATTAATTTCCCATCATAAGAATAAATTACAACAGATTTGTGATGATACAACTTATTAAAATCAATAGTTATATTGTTTTCGTTTATTTTTATTTCTTTTACGAGAGATGAAAAATCCTGATTAATTACTTCGTTGAAATTTGCAACGCCAGAACAATAAACAGAATCAGTGGATAAACAAACATCATCTATATAATAGTATGAATGAGTATTAAAAATACCAAGATTCAGTGTGTCTGTATTTACATCATCAAAAAAATTACCTAGAATCAGATAGTTATAAGCAGAGTCAGCTACAAAAGACAATTGAACCTTTGACCAATTTAGCGAGTCTGTATAAATTGAGTCGGAATAGGCAATAGGATTATTTGTAATCGGATATGGGTTTAGATCAGAATAAGACACTGTTGATAAAGCGACACCGAGCTTATTTATTGCAATAGTAAAACCTATTGTTCCATTAAAATTAACATAAAAGGTAACAAAATATTTCTGGCCAATTATTGTTGGTTGCAATAATTGAACTCCTATATACTCTCGGTAAGTTGGTCCTGTTAATTCATAAGGTATCATTCCCATAAAAGCATCTCCAGAATGTGGATATTGGAATCCCAAAAAATTATATGGAACACCTGTCATTCCCATTTGCATACTACTGCAATAATTATAATAATCCGGTGTAGGACGGTAAGAGCTCCAGTAGAGTGCTTTCTCAACTTGATTAGGCACTAATGGGCAACTTACCGTATCCTCAAAACTCGGGTTAGGCACTAAATTAATTTGAGCATTGCAAAACATGCAAGCAAAAGTTAAAATAAGTAGTATAAGTTTTTTCATCAACTTTAATTTTTTGTTATTTGATTTAACTGTTCTTTTAGTTGGGCTATTTCATTTTTTAGTTCGTTGAGCATGGCCGTTACATCTTGCTTTTGGTTTTCGTTTGCTATGATGAGTTGTTTGGTGGTTATGGTGCCGTTTACTTCAAAGGTGGTTTGGGGTGTGGTGCAGGTACTGTTAACACTGACGCCACCAATGTCATTCACTAGTATCACATCGCCATTATTATTAATACTTAAAACCTTTCCTGAACCCGGTGTGGTTAGCACACTTAAATTTCGTAAACGAAGGCCGCTCACGCTGGTAGATGAGGAATTAATATCCACTACATTGGAAGGTGCTCCTGCTAAATCAAACCCTGTAAAATGACCTGTGGGGTTTACCTTCAACATACCCGTTGAAGTGGTTTGAAAATCAGCATGTATATTATTGACATAATTGTATGATATTCGAAATTGAGGCTGATTAACTCCGCTTACTATTTGCAGTTTGGTGAGTGGCCCTCCTGCAACATTCGATAATCCGATGCCTACATTTACATTATTATCGCCTAATATCATTTTATTGTCGTTTAGCACTGTGGCATTGGCGCCTATAGCTGATGCATAATGAAGATTAAAATTAACAGGCGACCCTGCATTATTTCCAATATAAGTATTATAAGTACCTTTATCATTATAGTATCCTGCATTGCTGCCAATGAAAGTATTATATGAACCGGAGCTATTGCTATTTCCGGAATGACTTCCGGCAAAAATATTTTCATTACCATCTTTAATTGCTTGACCACTGGCATAACCAAAAAAAGAATTGTTGAGGCCAACAATTGGTGTTGCTGGATTTTGACCAATACCTGCGCGTGACCCATAAAAGGTGTTTTAGCTTCCTGTTGTATTACATTCGCCTGCGCGTAATCCCATAAAGGTATTTTCATTTCCTGTGGTTAAATACATTCCAGCTGTAAAACCAACTATTGAATTGTAATCACCAAGATTGTTGATGCCGGCAGAAGTACCAATAAATATATTGGATTGTCCGTTACTATATCGTCCTGCGCTATGCCCAATAAAAACATTATCATTTCCAGAAGCAAACTCACCGGCAGAAAATCCATTGAAAGTATTCATGTTTCCCGAAACATTTCCTGCCAAAATATCTTTTCCACAATTTACACCGGTAAAAATATTTTCTGTTCCGGCATTGTGAAGCACTGTTTCGCCTCCTATCATAAAATAGTTACGTGGCTGAGATATGTTAATCTCATCGGCTACATCTAATTGCCACAACGGATTATTGATTCCTATTCCTACTCTGCCGTTGCCAAGTATTGTGGCGCGTGGTAAATTATTAGTATAAAAATTGATGGACAAAGGTGGAATTGTCTTTAATTCTAATGGGAATATACTTGTTCCATTTGCTCCTATATATTCAGCACCAGCGAGGTAATTACCTCCAAAAACATTCCACTGCTGTGCGTTCAATGTAACACTAATTAAAGTAAACGCAACTACTGTACAAAATAATTTTGTTCTCATAATAAACTTATTTAATAGTTAGATTTAATAAATTTCACTGTATTTTCTGAATATTCATAATTAAATTTTAAAATATAAATTCCTTCTTGATATATAGAAATATCTTCAACTAAATTTTTCCTTCCTATAGGATAAATCTTTTTTATTATAATACCGTTCACATTAATAATTTCAATCGAAACTGTGCTTGAAGGCAGGTTTTCTATATGTATCTTGTCTTTGGCAGGGCTTGGATAAATACCTAATTTTGTATTGTGAATTACTTCAGGCAATACAGTTAATGATTCACAAAAAAGTGAATCTGTAGAAAGGCAAACATCATCAAGGTAATAATATACTTGATGTGTATTTGATGGTGACAAGTTAATTGTATCAGTATTGGCATTGCTAAATAAATTACCAATTGTAATAAAAGAATAGGCGGAGTCCGCAATAAAAGACCCTCTTACCGTAACCCAATTTATGGAATCTTTTATTATAGAATCAGAAGATACTTGACACCAGTTGTTTATTATATTCGAATCATTTAAATAATTTGTTGTAGATAATAAAACCCCTATTTTATTACATGCAGCATTCCAACCTGTACTTGGACTAAAAGCTAAACAAACTTTCAAGGTAACATAGTATTTAACACCTATGCTTAAAGCTGAGAAAAGTTGCTGCCCAATACATTCTCTATATAAAGGTGTGCTTGCGGAATAGGAAATTGCGCCCATATAAGCCTCTCCTGTATTAGGCCATTGGAATCCAAAATTATTAAATGGTATTCCTACTTGCCAAAAAGGACTACAAGTATGAAAATAATCTGGGGTAAAAGATACAATTTGCCAATACCTTGCTTTTGAAACTTGGCCGCCACCTGTTATACAACTTATTGTATCTTCAAATGAATAGTTTCTAACTAAATTAATTTGTGCTTCCGATGTTTGTATTAAAAAGCAGTAAATGGTAATTAATAGTATAAATTTTTTCATTTTGAGTTTCTTTTTATCCTTAAATCCAAAACAGGTGCATCACCTTGCATTTTACCCAATTAAAGATTTATGGATTATTTAATTAATAATTTGTAAAAGCAAGAAATGTAAAAAAGATTTCTGTTGTGGCTGCGAACTAAAAAAAGCGCAGCCAACTCCCCGATAAAGGCAAACAAAGTTTATTTTCTATCATGGCATGGTTATTTAGTAGTGTAAAAGTAAGTGTTTAAATTTTAAAAACAAATGTTTTGGGATCTTTTTTTATTGAACACTATCTTACATTAATACACAATAATACCGGATTTAACAACTTACTTGTCGTGTTTTATCATGCCAATAGCAACATCCAGGCTTCTTTAATTTTTCCTACATGAATCAACTTTCTTGCGGCCAGATGCCTGGCAAGTTTTGCATTTGTTGGATCAGCAGCTAGCGCCTCGTTGAACTTTGTCATCTCTTCAGCCGTATTGAATTGATGCACTTCATCTGCTGTAGGAAATGTTTCTTCATTAGCTAACTGCGCCAAGTCGTTACCCGTTAGTACTTCACTCAACCGTATTGTTTCCGGAATCTTATCGAAACCAATACCCAACTTATGATTGGGTTTAGGCACTGTGAACACTGCACTGCCGGATGCTCTGCAATAAAAATCACCTCCCATACGCGCTACCAGGTCAATCTTATCAGGTTCAATTCTTCCACTCTCATTCAATATATCATCATGTACATGCATCAGTAATATTTCGCAAATGATTAAATTAGCTGCACCACCTAACTTGCCTGTTTCAATAACATCTAAAACTTTACATTCAAAATTTACCGGTGATTCTTTTATCAGAAAAGGCTTTATTTTCTCTGCCTTTACTGCAGTGAATCCTGCTTTTTCAAATTCATTTACATCTTCAGGATATTCGCAACTTGCTAATGATGCCTGATGTACTATATTGTAATTTACAGAACCAATCACTACCTCTCTTGTTTCTTGCACATTTTGCAACGTGTGTTTAATGGTGTTGTCGCGCACTCTGCGTGCCGGGCTGAAAACAAGTATTGGTGGTTTACTGCCAAAGGCATTATAAAAACTAAAAGGACTCAAGTTGGGGTTACCATCTTTATCAACCGTACTGGCAAAGGCAATGGGGCGTGGTGCAACAGCACCAAGCATCATTGCATGAAACTCACCTGTTTTTATTTGTGTGGGATCTATTATCATTAGTTACTTCTTTTAAAAAAAATGTCGGGATTTTATAATTGACTAATCTAAGTTGAGGTCAAACTGCTTTCTGAAGTTTTCAAGTTCCGGATTTTTTTCAACCATTTTTTTAAACTTGTCTCTTGCAGTATATGGTACATCAAGAACTTTCTCTGATACTTCAACTCGAGCTTCCAAAGTCAGAAAATCGTTCTGTAATTCTCTTTTGAAATATTCAAGAAATTCACTTTTCACTGCCATTAAATTTTCACGGAGCACCTGATTGTCAAATGCGACATGAATTTCTGTATCATTAATCAACTCAGGCACTTTTCTAAGCATTGCTTTAGAGAGATTGGTATTGCCATTATTGTCTTGCAGCACGGCAAACAAACCCCATACCCGGTTTAGTTCCTCAATTAAAACAGGTTTGTCATTTTTTTTTTCAGACTTTACTTCTGTAGGCTCTGTTTTATCAGGTGTCACATTCTTTGCATTAAGTCCTGACAATGAAATTGTGGCTATAGACTGCCCTGCCGGTGGTGAAGCTGGAGCTTTTGCAACTTCGGATTTTGCAGGCTCCGGCTTTTTTGTTTCGGGCTTGACTGTCTCCTGCTTAACCGGAGTTACATCAGGTTCATTTTTGGGGGCTTGAGCTATTGATGCTGCAACAGTTGTTTTCTCAACTGCAATTTTTTCAACTACTATGGGCTTTGCTGCCATTGCATTTTCATTTACCGTAAGCTTGCCTGACAATGCACACATTTTCATCAAAGCAATTTCCACATGCAGCCTTTGGTTGCGTACACTCTTGTATGACAAATCACATGCATTGCAAATATCTATCAACCTTAATATAACAGGTAACTCAACAGCCTTGCTTTGCGTTTTATACTTTTCGCGTACTGTCTCTGTTACTTCTAACAACTGCAATGTAATTTCATCCTTGGCAACCATTAAATCACGAAAATGCCCTGAAAGTCCGGCAATAAAATGATGACCGTCAAAACCTTCATTCAACAACTCATTAAAAGTCAACAACACTGAAGAGATATTTCCAGACAAAATCTGGTCTGTAATGCGGAAATAATATTCATAGTCGAGTACGTTTAGGTTGTTGATGACATCTTTGTAGGTAACCTTATTGCCAGAAAAAGTAACCATCTGATCGAAAATGGATAATGCATCACGCAATGCCCCTTCGGCCTTCTGTGCAATTATGTGCAACGCTTCGGGGTCTGCCTCAATATTTTCTTTCACGGCAATTTGCTGTAAGTGTTTAGAAATATCTTCTACCTGTATTCGGTTGAAATCAAAAATCTGACACCGTGATAAAATAGTGGGAATAATTTTATGCTTCTCTGTTGTAGCTAAAATAAAAATAGCATAAGGTGGTGGCTCTTCCAATGTTTTCAGAAAGGCATTGAAAGCTCCGGACGAAAGCATGTGAACCTCATCAATAATATATATTTTATACTGACCACTTGCAGGCGCAAAACGAACCTGATCAACCAAATTACGGATATCATCTACAGAGTTGTTACTTGCTGCATCGAGTTCAAAAATATTGAGCGATTGCCCGTTGTTGAACGAAATACATGAATCGCATTCATTACATGCTTCTGTATTTGCTGTAATGTTAGTGCAATTAATGGTTTTAGCAAGAATACGCGCGCAGGTAGTTTTACCTACACCTCTTGGTCCACAAAACAAAAAGGCCTGTGCCAGATGATTGCTCTTTATTGCATTCTTCAGGGTTGTAGTTATATGCCCTTGCCCTACTACAGTGTCAAATGATGAAGGCCTGTATTTGCGTGCTGAAACAACAAAATTACTCATAATGGTTCTAAATTCTTAGCAAATTTAATCAAATACATTTCTATTCGGGTTTCAACAGTAAGTTTTTAATAAAGATTTATGAAAACCATGCAAATTACAGATGGAAATGTCGTATTTAGCATGAAATAAAAACATGGTATTTTATGGCAGTAAAAACACTGCAACTTTTTGAAAGTTATTTACCTAATGCCCAGAATTGGGTGTTCAGGATGCTCAACAATCTTCCTGATATAGAAGTAAATGTTGCAGCCTATCGTTATTACAATGAGCAATTTGTTACACCAAAAATAAACTTATTGCCCATGCCGAATTATATTAGTCCGGATTTGCTGGAAGGACGTGATAACGCCAAAAATATTTTTTCAAAAATCATAAATCGCATAGCCATTCTACGAAAAAACAAACACTATTTTGAATATATCGGCAAATGGGCAAAGGAAAATGGTGTGGAACTAATTCACACACACTTTGCCAATATGGGATGGCAATATATAGAACTTAAAAAAATTACAGGGCTCCACTATTTTGTTTCCTTTTATGGTTTTGATTATGAAAGTCTGCCTTTTCGTTTTCAGGAATGGAAAAAGCGCTATCAATCACTTTATGAAAAGGCTGATGGCTTTGTTTGTGAGGGCGCTTTTGGCGCTTCTATCCTGGTCAATCAGGGTTGCGACCCTGCAAAGGTTCATGTTGTGCATCTTGGTGTGGAGACCTCTAAAATCCCTGCCATTGCAAGAACTAAGAACGAAGGCGAACTTCATTTGCTGCAACTGTCAAATTACAGTCAGAAAAAAGGACATATTTATACCCTTCAGGCTTTTATTAAGGCACTAAACGACTGCCCGAATATGACACTGACTTTTGTAGGCAGTGAGTTGGAGAATATTAAAAGTAAATTGGAAGCGTTGGTAAAACAACATAATATTGAACATAAAGTTCGCTTTATTGGCTTTATTGAATTTACAAAGCTTTATGAATTCTTCGGGCAATACCATGTTTTTATTCACCCAAGTTGCTACTCCGACACTCGTGACTGCGAAGGTGGTGCACCTATTGTATTACTCGATGCACAGTGTACAGGAATGCCTGTAATCTCAACCACACATTGCGACATTCCCGAGGAGGTTATTCATGGCAAAACAGGCCTTCTTACTCCCGAAAAAGATGCAGATGCCTTAGCCGGTTCTATCCGTACTTTTTACAATATGAACAACAACACTTATCAGCAATATGCAACTGCGGCAAGACAACATGTAATAGAAAATTTTGATATTAAACCCTGCGCACTACAACTTCAAAAACTTTACAACACCATTGTCAACCATTAAAAAAAATGAACGAACTTGTACGTGCAGCACTTTCCAATGAGGCTGTTTCTGAGGCTGCAAAACTTTATAACATTAAGTTTTCTGATCTGACCTTACTTCGCGATAATGTGAACATAGTTTATCGTTTCCATGAGGGCGATAAAAATTTTATTCTCCGACTGACACATTCCTCACATCAATGTTTTGATACAGTGAACTCCGAAATATACTGGATAAACTTTCTGCATGACAATAAAATTCCGGTATCAAACCCATTAGCTTCTGTCAACAACAATCTATGTGAAAAAGTTACAACAGGCGATTCTTATTTCAGTGTTGTGAAATTTAATGCAGCACCAGGCGTTGAATTGGGTGAAAAAAACTGGAACAGTAATACCATTGCCCAAATGGGGAAAATTACAGGAATGATTCATCAATGTTCAAAAACATATTCGCCTCCTGACACAATTAAAAAAAGAACCATCTGGCCCGAAAAATCAAATCAGATGGCAGAAATCTATTTGCCAAAATCAGAGATTAAATCATGGAAATATTGGACGCAATTACTCAATACAGTTAAACAATTGCCTTCCACCTCAGATTCATTTGGTGTTGTGCATAACGACATTCACAGAGGAAATTTTATGGTAGAAAATGGCCGTCTTACACTGTTCGACTGTGAAGATGCATGTTATACATGGTTTGTAAACGATATTTCATGTCCGTTATTTTTTGCTGTTAACTACAATGGCGTAAATGATTTTAACCGCAGAGGCTGGGTGCGCTATTTTTTGGATAGTTTTATGAAAGGGTATCAAAAACACAATCGTTTTAACCCCGAACAGTTAAAATTCATGCCTGACTTACTGCACTTACGAGGAATTTTTGTCTATGCCTATCTATTTAAAGCATGGGATGTAACCAAACTCAACCATGCACAGTTAAATTACTTTAACAGAATGAAACATATTGCCGAAAACGGATTTGATTGGTTGAAGTCTGAAGATTATCTAATTTAATTAAAGAGATTAATTCCAATCTGAAAGTTAAAAAAAATAAATGCAAGTGAAGGATAATATAAGTCTGAATTTAAAAAACAAAAGCATCATGAAAATGCCATTGTTTTTTATTGCACTGGCGATGCTTGTCAGTTCTGCAGTGCAAGGTCAGCATTACAACTTCACCACCTACACTATTGCCAATGGCATGCCCAGCAATCAGGTTAATGCCGTTCATCAGGATAAAACAGGTAAACTTTGGATAGGAACCATGAATGGTGCCTGTTGGTTTGATGGCTCCAATTTTTATCGCTTTGAACAAGACAACCCTGCATCGTTCAATCCTATAAAAGCATTTTACGAAGACAATAAAGGAAATCTTTGGATGGCAATAACACGTGGTGGCATCGGAGTCTTCAATGGTATCAGAAAAAAATTCTACACTATTGATAATGGGTTGCTCAGCAATAATGCTACTGCTATCACTCAGGATAAAACAGGGCGTTATTGGATTGGCACTTCAGAAGGGCTGAATAGTTTTGATGGAGCACGTTTTTCAAGTTACACCATCTTGAAAGGCTTGGTGAGTAATGAAGTTACTTGTTTGCTGGCTGACAGCAAAGGCAATATATGGATAGGAACGACCAACGGATTGTCGAAGTACGATGGTAATCAGTTTACCAACTTTACCTTCAACGAAGGGCTGACAGGAAATATTATTTATCAAATTTCTGAAATGAATGATGGTAGTATTTGGGCAGGAACCAATGAAGGAATCAGCGTTTATCAAAATGGAAAGTTCAGTGCTTTTGATATTAGCAAAGGCGTTTCTGTTAAAAAAGTTACTGCCATTCTTGAAGATTATAAAAAGAATAAATGGTTCAGCACCTATGGCAATGGTATGTGCCTGATAGATCATGGACGTTTTTTCGCGTTGACCAAAGATGAAGGTCTTACCGACAACAATATTTTGTGCATGAAAGAAGACAATGAGGGGAACATTTGGGTTGGTACACCACGCGGACTATGCCGTTATTCAGGTGGACGCTTTATTACTTATACAACAGAAAACGGATTTAATGACAACCGACTGCTTACAGCATATACCGATCATTTAAACAGAATTTGGTTTGGGATTGTCAATGGCGGATTGAATTACATCCATGGTAACACCGTTTATACACCTCCTTTCGAAAGCACACTCAATCGTGCCACAATTTGGAGTATAGCTCAGGATGTTTCACAAAATTTTTGGTTTGGAACTTCTAATGGTCCCGCATTCGTTTCAGCTGACTTATCTAAAATTTCTTTTCCATTCGATTTACTTAACAATAAAATTATTTATGCTGTAATGGCACACCGTAACGGAAGTATATGGTTTGGTACCGATCGCGGCATATATATTTATAGCAACAACAGCCTGAGAGTTTTAAATAAACTCAACGGTTTGCAGAATGATAACATTCGTTACTTATTTCAGGACCGGCAAGGTTTAATTTGGGTTGGCACTTTGCAAGGCCTATATTTTATGCATAACGAAACAGCAGTATCCCTTAATGACAAATTGAATCTCAATAAGACCCCTATTACTTCAATTGCACAGGATATAGAAGGAAATATTATCTTTTCAACTTTTGATTTTGGCGTTTATATTTTTTCAAAAAAGCCGGGGACAACTGCTATCAGGCATCTTGAAATTGGCAATGGGTTGTTCAACAATAGAATTTTAACTGTTGCAAGCGACAACAATTATCTGTGGATGGGCACACCACTTGGCATTGATAGAATTGACTGGAATACTTATCTGAAAAGAGATTTTATAAATATCATCCACTTCGACAAGAGTAATGGATTTTATGGTGTTGAAACCAATGCTGCCACTTATGATAAAGACGGCTTTCTTTGGTTTGCTACAGTTAACGGTGCTGTTCGTTACAATCCAAACTCCGGCTACAGTAAAAGTACAACCCCTGTAGTTTTATTACAATCTATTAAAGCCTACATGCGCGAGGTAAACTGGTCTGAACAAGGATTTTCTATTGACAGCATTACAGGTTTACCTGTGAATCCTGTTTTTCCTTATGGCTATAACAATCTTAATTTTCATTTTACCGGAATTTATTTTGCATCACCCGATGCTTTACAATTTCGATGGAAGCTGAATGGCTTTGATGACTTTTGGGTACCTGCAACCAACTTGAACATTGCAAACTATTCTAACCTCCCCCCTGGGAATTACACATTTCAGGTGCAGGCAACAGCCAATGGTCATGATTGGAGTCCGGCATTGACTTACGATTTTAAGGTAAAATCACCTGTTTGGCGAACAAACTTTTTTTATTTCATTTACTTAGTTGCATTGATATTAATCATCTTAATTATACTAAAATTAAGAACACGAAGTTTACGCAATGCTCAACTTCAACTGAGGCAGAAAATCAATGAGCGCACACATCAGCTAAGAGAAAATAATATGCAGCTTGAAAAACTTTCAATTGTGGCCAGCGAAACAGATAATGCTGTTATGATTTTTGACCATAACCTGAATCTTGACTTTGTCAATGAAGGCTATACCCGCATGCATGGCTATACTATGGAGGAAATAATACGTAAGCAAGGCAGTAAGTTGACACAACTGTCGCATAATGAAAATATAAAAACAATCATTAAAGACTGCCTGGAAGAACATAAGTCTGTTATTTACGAGACTAAAATCACACAACCCAATGGACAACCACTGTGGACTTCCAGTACACTGACACCGGTATTTAATGATAAAAATGAATTGAGTAATATTGTTGTTATAGACACAGACATTACTTTGCACAAAAAGATGGAGCAGCAAATTCGCGAATCGTTAGACGAAAAAAATATTCTTTTAAAAGAAATCCATCATAGGGTAAAAAACAATTTGCAGATTATTGTAAGCTTGTTCAACCTGCAAAGTGCTTATTTACAAGACAAGGCCTCTCATAAAATATTAAAAGAAGGACAGGACAGAATACGCTCAATGGCTTTGATACATGACCGTTTCTATCAAAGTGATGGAACATCACGCATTGATTTTGATGATTACATCAAACGTCTTTGTGAAACCATTATGCAATCTCAAAATGCCAATCCTCAAAAAATACGTTTGCAGATTGAAGCAGAAAAAATATCTTTGGACATTGATACGGCAGTACCATGTGGGCTGATAATTAATGAACTTGTAAGTAATGCTATTAAACATGCCTTTGGAGATAATGAAGGAATAATTTGGGTGACATTTAAAAAAGAAGATGACCATTATCTGTTAAGCATTGCCGACAATGGAAAAGGATTACCTGACGGGAAAGATTTTGATACTGCTGACACATTAGGTATTCAATTAGTGAATGTATTGAGCGATCAGATAGACGGGAAAGTGACGGTAGAAAACATTAACGGATTAAAAGTGATAATTAAATTTAAACCATCGTATTAAATTTTTCAAATATGGATAAAATAAGAATATTAGTTGTTGAAGACGAAAGTATTGTTGCAAAAGATATACAGCAAACATTAATTCGTCTGGGATATGATGTTCCGGCCACGGCATCATCTGCACAAAACGCCTATGCAAGACTAGAAGAACTGGATCCCGATTTGGTGTTTCTTGACATCAAGTTAAAAGGAGACCTGGATGGTATTCACATTGCAGAACACATAAAACAGAAATACGATATTCCGGTAATATTTCTTACTTCGTTTGTTGACAAAAACACACTTGACAGAGCTAAGATTACTGAGCCTTATGGCTACTTGGTAAAACCATTCAACGAATCGGACTTGCAGACAACTGTTGAAATGGCACTTTATAAATTCAAGAAAGACCTTCAGGTTCGTGAAAACGAAAGACGGTTTGCCAATGCACTTGCTAATGTAGAAGAAGCCATTTTAGTTGCAGATACAGAATTCCGGATTACGTTTTTAAACCCCAAAGCTGAAAGCATAACAGGATTCGGAAATGAAAGTGCACAAGGCATGAGCTTGTTTAAACTTATAAAAATTGAAGGTGATGAATATGAAATTGTCAATGCCGACAGCTTAGGAAAGCTCATGAAACAAGATGAGGTATTGAGTATAAAGCAGAGTACTATTACTATTGTCAGAGATTACAGCAATATAAAAGGTGACTTTACATGCTCCCCTATTCGTGATGAAAAAAACCAACTTCTTGGCTATGCTCTTGTCATTGGCTCATCTAAATCTGAGAAAACTGTAGCACAGCCTATAGTAAAACCAACGGAAGAAAAGCTTGTCGAAGCACCTTCAAGCCCTCTCGAAAATCAGGTTATCCAAAATTCATTCTTTGTGAAAAGAGGTGCAATGCTTGTAAAAGTATTTCTCGAAAACATTTACTGGTTGCAGGCAATGGACAATTATGTAATTATTCAAACTAAAGAAGATCAGTTTGTGATTCATGCTACAATGAAGGATATTGAAACCAAACTTCCGCCTGAAAAATTTATGCGCGTACACCGCTCTTTCATTATTGCTTTAGATAAAATAAGTCATATGGATGAAGGTGCAGTAGTTATCAATGACAAAACAATTCCGATTGGCAAGAGCTATAAGGAAGTGTTTATGAACAGAATTAATTTTCTGTAAGCGACCTTTTATTTGTAATAGTTTTATATCAGGCTAAGCTTTTTAAGCAGTTCATCTTTTCTGCGTGATGACACCTCTATATTTGTGTCATCATCAAGAATCAGAAAACCGCCTTTCCCTTTATTATAACTTTTTACATAGTCTAAGTTCACCAGATTAGAATTATGGACTCTGAAAAATTGGTAATCGGACAGCAACTCATCAAACTCTTTTAATGTTTTTGAAACAACAATCTTTTGATTGTTAATTAAGAAAATTTCAGTATAATTTCCGTCTGCATGACAGTATCTGATGTCTGAAATTAAGATAAAAACAATTCCGTTTAATGTAGGCACACCAATTTTTCTGGGTTTATTCTTACCAACGCCTTTCAACAATTCTGCTATTTGATTACTCATGCCTGAATTATGGTCCTTTGAAATTACTTTTGAAATAGCTGCCTGAAAATCACTTTCATCAACAGGTTTAAGTAAAAAGTCTATTGCACAAAATTTAAAAGCCATGACAGCATATTTATCATGTGCAGTTGTAAAAATCACTTCAAATGATGGTGAATCTATTTCCCGCAACAAATCGAAGCCTGTTTTATCTGCAATTTCAACATCTAAGAAAACCAAATCCGGATTAAACTTTCTTATAGCAAGCAAACCATCCTGAACAGTGTGTGCTGTTGCAGCTAAATACACTTCACTTTCATACCCTTTTAACAAAGTAGAAATCCTGTTTATACAATGCTGCTCATCGTCAACAATTATCGCTTTAATCATTCCTATTACATTTAATTAAAAACAGTGTTTTACAGGCAGCACTAACTTAACACGGGTTCCGGGATTAAGCACAGCTAACTGAATTGATGCATTTGCATGATATTTCTCATTAAACAATGCAATTCTTTGACTGGTAATCTTCATTGCCATTGATTTTTTTTCGCTATTTACACTTGTTTCACCCATTCCTACACCATCATCATCAACAACTATCTCTAAATCGTTTTGTGTTATATGAATGTTAATTTTAACATTCCCTGTTCGATTTAGGGGCAATACTCCATGAATAATACTATTTTCAACAAATGGTTGCACCAACATGGGTGGAATTAAAACATTGTCAGCTTCAATCTGCTTGTCAACATTAATCTCATAATTTAATTTTGGACTGAGCCGCAACGACTCTAGTTTCAGATAAAGATTGAGCAGATTCACTTCCTCTGTCAAAGTAATTTCATGCCGCTCAGAATATTCAAGTATCATTCGCATAAGTTTGGCAAATTTTACTGCAAAATCCGAGGCTGTTTGCGCCTTGTTTTTATCAATAAAATCAGCAATTGAATTTAATGAGTTGAACATAAAATGAGGGTTCATTTGTAAACGCAGTGCTTTATACTCTGACTCAAGTATGGTAGCATTTAATTCCAACTCTCTTCTTTTGTACAAAGCATCTTTTCGTTGTTTGTACATAACAAATGCGCCACCTGAAAATAATAACAAACATACACTTCCTGCCAAGTAATATTTACGTTTAAGTTCTGCCTCCTTAAGTTCTGCTGTTCTATTGGCATTTTCCAGTTTCAGTTCCTGTTCTTTCGAATCGAATTCATACTTCAACTCTGCTCTCTCAATTTCATTCTTCTTATCAGCAATTGCCAGGCTGTCTTTATTTGACACAAACAGTCTATAATACCGAAGGGAGTTTTTGGTATCCGACATTCTTTCATATAAAACACTCAATTCGTTTGCTACATCGGCCACATTTGAAATATCTTCTGTTTCTATAAAAACACCAAGCACTTTCTCTAACATTGAAATACACAAAGAATTTCTTTTTGCAACAGGAATCTTCAATTGATGTAATATACTATCAGGTGCATCCATTAACAAAGAAGATTGTACTTTAACAGCCAATGCCTCGGAGTTACGGTTGCCAATATTTTTAAAAATCACCTCAGCTTTTTGCATTGCTTCATAAGCATCCAACAATCTTTTCATCGAAAGCAGTTCTATTCCAATATTGATGTAATTACTTGCTATGCCGAATTTGTTTTGCAGCTTTTTATTTATCTCAAGAGCCTTATTGTAGTTTTCAATGGCATTGCCTGACTGCAGCATTACACTATAGATGATTGCAATGTTATTATAACATTTTGCTACTTCATTATCCATGTGCCTTATCAAATTGAGTTGAAGGGCTTTGTTTTGATAAATAAGTGCTTTGTTTAAATCACCCAAATCTTTAAAAACAATACCAATATTTATGTAGGCATTTGCAATCTGCGTTGAATCGTTGATGCTCTTACCCAAATTCAAGCTTTCCCGATAATGCTCCATAGCTTGGGTGTAGTCGCCCACCTCCATAGCAATAATTCCCAAACTGTTCAATGCTGCTGCAGTTCCTCTGCTATTTTTTACCTTTTTAAAGATATTGAGGGCTGCATTGTGCATTTCGGCAGCATGAATGTAGTCGGATAAGTTATAATAAGATATTCCCATGTTTTGCAGCGCTGTGCCGCAAGCGGTAAAGTTTCCTTCTTTGAGATACAACAAGTATGCTTTCTGATAATTTACAATGGCAAGAGAGTCTTGTCCTCCGTTTGACAGATTCCGCGCCTTAGCAAAAAAAGCCGTTGCCAGCTTTTTATCAGAACCAATTTCTTTGCTTAATATTATGGAACTGTCAGCAAACTTCAATCCTAACTCAAAATCAGAAGAAGAAAGCTCAATTGCCAAATTATTCAGCACTGTTGCTCTGACGGTATCTTGACTGCGATAGGTAGCTGCTTTATTCAATAATGAATCCAGTGCCTCTGACCGGGCATTGAAAATATTCAATAGAAGAAATACAACAATAGGGTACAGTATCTTCATTAAAAATAGAATGGGCTTCAAATATAAGAAATGCAGATAATCAGCCAAAAGATGCATTGAATAAATGAAAAGCAGCATGTAATAGAAGTTGCTTGCCTGCCGGTTAACACTATACTACATTTGGCCTAAATAATCAAAGTCAAATGAAAAAGTTAACCTCACAACTACTAACGGTAGTGCTGCTTGTTGCAGGTATAGTACAAAGCAAAGCTCAGGAAACGCTCAACAACCAGAGTATTGTTTCGTTGGTCAATGCCAAAATGAATAACAATATTATTATCAACAAAATAAAAAGTTCAAACAACACTTTTGATCTTTCGACTAATGGGTTAATAGATTTGAAAACCACAAAAGTGCCTGAAAATGTAATTAACGAAATGATGTTGGCTTGCCGAAACATGCCCACTATCACCAATGACGATGTAATTAAAATGAATGGTGGCAAAGTCAGCACCGATCTCATTCTAAAAAAAATTAATCTTTCAAAAACCAACTTCAACACCAGCACAGATGCGCTGATTGCACTGAAAAATGCAGGTGTTTCGGATAAAATTGTAAAGGTTATGATGAACCCTCCAGCAAATACAGCCTCCAATGTTACAACTGCAAACATAAAAGAGCATCCACAAGATTTACCACCTCCCACAAAACTATCTATGCCCGGTATTTATTACGAGCAGTTTACCCCAAAAACAGACTATATTATGATTGAACCTACAACGACAAATCAAACAAAAAAGGGTGGTTTTGGCGAATCAATAGGCAATCATTACTCAGGAGGAATTTCCGGCATCAGTACTAAAGTAGGTTTGGCAGGAGAACATTCCAGTACTACCATTACTGACCAACGACCAGTATTTTATTTCTATCTTTCAATGGATGGAAAAGATATTAATGAGGTAAAAGAAAGCACCTATGAAGGCGTGGCAAGCCCAAAAGAATTTGTATTAGTAAAAGCAACCACTTCTAAAAGTGGCCGTCAAATACAAATTGCACGCAGGTCATCTTTCTCTCAGGAGGAAGGTTTTTCAAAAGGGGTAGTCGAATACAAAACAGTAAAAGTATCGGACAGATTATATAAGGTTTATTTTGAAAATGATGTGCCTGCCGGTGAATATGCATTCTACTATAACAAAAGCAGCGACCAGAAAAAATCGTTAAAGCTTTATGATTTTTCACTTCGCAATAATATCACCGTTACAAAATAATTAAATGCCATGAACAAATCGGTATTCCATATTTCTACCCTAAAAACGCTTCTTGTTGCAGGTCTGATACTTTCTGGATGTGGGCAAGCAAGTATTAAAATTGAATCTGTAGATGACGAAGTAAAGACTTCAAATGCGGCAGAACAGTTGTTCTTAAACATCAAATCAAATTTGTCATCAGCAGAAAAAAACAAAATTGCCGAGTTGACAGGACTTCACTTCGATTCTGCTAAAAAGAGGTTTGATTCCGAAGGAGAAGAAGTTGAAGTACAAATAGTACCGGTTGATATCAATCATGATCAAAGCGAGGATATCTTCGTTTTGACTTATAGTACATATCTGTATGGAAATACCGGACAGGGCTTTAGCCTGTTGATGAAAAACGAGAGTGGGCAATACAGCAATGTATTGTCATTACCGGGCATACCCCAAATAATTGATGACAAAGCTTCATCCATGCCACCCATACAAATCGGTGGTCCTGGTTTTAACTTCCCTATTTATACCTGGAAAAATCATAGCTATCAACTAGACAAAAAATACAAGATAAATGGTTCGATACAGGATATTGATGCCCTTGGCACCACATACAGTTCCGGTTTAAAATAATCTACGATACCACATTGTGATGAAACATTGGTTTCAACCAAAAATATATTTTCTGATATTTAGTATTGTATCTTGCATAAATAATAATACTGATAATAAAATTGTTCAGATGGAAAATCTGTTATCGAAATGGGAGAAAAAAAAACAAAGTGGGAATCTGAATTTTAATGACTACATTACTATACAACAGGAAATAATACAATTAGATTCAAACGCCACCATATTGAAACAAGAATCGCATCTAACAAAAACTCAAATTAAAAAATCTAAAGAAATTTCACTACGATTAGAAAAATTAATCACAATAAAATAAATCAAAACCAATTAATTAAACAGAAGATGAAACAAAAACTTATTCTTTGTGGAGCAATGTCATTGTTTGTTCTCAAACACTCCACTGCACAAACATCATTAGGAACGTTTGATCCGGAAATAAGAGCCGAAGTGTTCTTAGGCGGGACAGTCTCCTTAAGCAGCGGGAAATTTATTAAAGATCATAAAGAGTTTCATGAAATAAATTATGCTGATGCTGATATTTCAGGTAAAGTGAAACCGATAATATTTTTTGATGCCGGTGTACAAGGACGTATGATTGCCGGACAGGAAGGTTTGTTATCTCAGCTGAGTGTATCTATTGGAATGTTTTATTCCAAAAGCGGATTCAACCATGTTTACTCCTACTCCTCAGACAATGCAACACTTGATATTACCAACAAAATGGATTATTCTGAAAGATATGTGCTGAATCATATTTCCGTACCAATACTTATCCGATATGGCAAAAAATGGTTTGTTGAAGCCGGCCCATCAATAGATCATTTTATATCAGCATCCCGGAAACAAAAACTTACCAGAAAAACCAGTGGCAGCGATGCTTTTGATGGTGGCTTTTCTACAACAGAAGAGGACAAACAAAAGTTAGACAAAGGTATTTTCAAAGAGCATCCTGTTGGATTTATACTTGGATTGGGCACCACTGTTAACGACCGTTTTTCTGTACGGCTCACCAATCATCTTTTCTCCAAAGCCTTTGAAAAAGGAAACAATTTTTCAAGCTACAATGCCCAAATAGAAATTATGTTTAACATTTTTAAAACCAAAATCAATGACTAATAAAACACTTCAAATCTACTCTATCCTGATAGCTCTTTTAGCAGTTGTCTCATCTTGCGAAAAAGACTCTAAAGACACCGACTACGGCATCAACGAGTATCAGAAAAATATGCTTAACAAAGCAATGGTTGTGGGCTCCGGAGGTAAACTTTATGATGGCCCCATGCCAGCAGCCAATGGTGGCACAATAGCAATCACTGACAGGCCTCTGGCAGTTCAGGTTAGTGCCGGTGTTCTGCTATACTTCAATTATAATACTAATAATAATGACAGTCTTTGTACCTTTTATGTACAAATAGACAGTTCCGATTCTTATTGGGCAGCACCGGTTGAATTTGACACGTTGGCGCAACGTCCGTATGTAAGAATTTTGATTCCAAACTTTGTTAGAAATGGCGACTATAAATTAGTATTTGCTGTAGGCGACTGCGCAGGTAACATAAGTAGTTTGACCAATACAGCTGTTTCAGTTACAGATCCTTTAGGATGTGGAGCTTCTTTCTCAGGCAACGTTGGTATAACAGCATTAGTAGCTAATCTAGGTGGCAACGCAGGTACTGCTTCCATCTCTTATGACATGTACAGTATTCCTGACAGGCTCGACATTCGCTACAATGGACAATGGGTTGCATCCACAGGCACACCCCTCACCCCAACAGGATATCCAAATTGTGCCATTTCTCCCAACGGCTTTGTTTCAGGGTCGAATACAATAACCTTTAATTACGACCCGGGCAAAAGCAAAATAGTAGAAATTTATGTCAGCGGTTGTAATAGCGGTACGGCTTGGCAAATTGAAGTTGATTGCCCTTAAGTTAACCCTCGTTTACAAGAGGCCTGTTCTATAAAAAGAATAGGCCTTTTTATTTTTCAAGGATGTTGTTTTTTTTAATATCCGATTCATCTTACTATATTCGTGCCACAACCAAACGGTTTTTTTATGAGAATTTTAGAGATCCGCCCCATGAGGGGACCCAACTTTTGGAGCATACGCAGACATAAACTCATTGTCATGAAACTCGACCTTCAGGAAATGGAAGAACGACCAACCGACAAAATTGATGGCTTTTTAGAAAGACTAAAAATCATGTTTCCAAGTATGCAATCGCACCGTTGCAGCGAAGACCATGAAGGTGGATTTTTTAAACGCGTTGAAGAAGGAACCTGGATGGGACACGTTATTGAACACATTGCCCTCGAACTGCAAACACTTGCCGGCATGGATACAGGCTTTGGTCGTACACGTGGCACCGGAGAACATGGCGTTTATCATGTAGTATTTTCTTACATTGAAGAAAAAGCAGGCGTGTATGCAGCACGTGCTTCTGTGCGTATTGCTCAGGCTTTAATTGACAACACCAACTATGATTTACAAACCGACATTCAACAACTGCGCGAAATTCGCGAAGACGAACGTCTTGGCCCAAGCACAGGCTCCATTGTTGAAGAAGCTGCTGCCAGAGGCATTCCATGGATTCGACTTAACAGACATTCGCTTGTTCAGTTAGGTTATGGAATTAATCAGCGAAGAATACAAGCCACTGTTGCCAGCACTACCAGCAGCATTGCAGTTGAAATTGCCTGCGATAAAGAAGACACTAAAAACCTGCTCGAAGCACAATCTATTCCAATACCAAAGGGAAAAATTATCCGTGATGAAGATGATTTAAAAGAAGCTATTGATGACCTAGGATATCCTTTAGTTATAAAACCACTCAATGGCAATCACGGCCGTGGTGCAACAATTAATATTGTCAATTGGAATCAGGCAGTAGAGGCATTAGAAATAGCCAAAAAAATTTCACGCTCGGTAATTGTAGAAAAATATATTACAGGCTACGATCATCGTATTTTAGTCATCAACTACAAATTTATTTGTGCCGCACAACGCAAACCTGCTGCTGTTGTTGGTGATGGGAAAAGCAACATCCAACAACTGGTTGATGCCGTTAATGCAGATCCGCGAAGAGGATATGGACATGAAAATGTGCTGACATCAATAAAAATTGATGAGATGACACAGAACATTTTAGAGGAAAAAGGATTGACACTCCAAAGCATTCTTAAAAAAGGAGAAGAGTTGTTTCTGAAACGTACTGCAAACCTGAGTACCGGTGGGACTGCAACAGATGTTACAGATATTGTTCATCCATACAATGTTTTTATGTGCGAACGTATTGCAAGAATTGTAGGCCTCGACATTTGTGGTATTGATATTATGACTCCTGATATCAGCGAGCCTTTAACAGAAACCGGTGGTGCCGTACTGGAAGTAAATGCTGCACCCGGATTCAGAATGCACATTGCTCCTACTGATGGCTTGCCACGTAATGTTGCAGAGCCTGTTGTGGATATGCTTTATCCTCCCGGAAGTAATTATCGCATTCCTATTATTGCTGTCACCGGTACAAATGGCAAAACAACAACTACACGTTTAATTGCTCACATTGCAAAAACATGTGGATATAAAGTAGGATTCACCACTACCGATGGAATTTATATTCAAAATCAGATGTTGCAGCGTGGCGATTGCACCGGACCACAAAGTGCAGAGTTTGTATTGAAAGATCCTACGGTTGATTTTGCTGTTTTAGAAACTGCAAGAGGTGGAATTTTGCGGGCAGGACTAGGGTTTCACCGTTGTGACATTGCCGTAGTAACTAATGTTGCAGCCGATCACCTTGGACTTAAAGGCATTAACACACTTGAAGAAATGGCTAAAGTAAAGGCCGTAGTTCCTGAAAGCGTACAACCCAATGGTTATGCTATTTTAAATGCCGATGATGATTTGGTTTCAAATATGGGACGTAATCTAGACTGTAAAGTAGCTTACTTCAGTCTCGATGAAAATAATCCTTTAATAAAAAGTCATTGTGAGAATGGTGGTCTTGCCGCAATTCTTGAAAATGGATTTGTAACAATCTGTAAAGGTACATGGAAGCTGCGTGTACATAAAGTCATCAACATTCCTCTCACCTTTTCCGGTAAAGCAGTGTTTATGATTCAAAATATTTTACCTGCAATTCTTTCTGCCTTCATCCGCAATTTTAAGATTGAAGACATTAGACTTGCATTGGAAACCTTTATTCCATCACCCGTTCAAACTCCTGGCAGAATGAATATGTTTCAATTCAAGAAATTTAATGTCATGGTTGACTATGCACACAACCCGGCAGGATTTCAGGCCATTGCACGTTTCCTCGAAAAAGTTGATGCAAAACCAAAGGTAGGTGTCATAGCCGGTGTTGGCGACAGACGTGATGAAGACATCATTGCCTTAGGAACACTTGCGGCAAAAATGTTTGATGAAATAATTATCAGACAAGACAGAAATCTTCGCGGCAGAACAGAACAGGAAATAATTGACTTTATGCTTGAAGGAATAAAAGCAGTTGACCCTTCAAAACCTGTCAAAGTTATTCCTTTAGAAAAAGAAGCTATTGACTATGCTATAAAGAATGGTAAAAAAGGTGCATTCATTGTTATCTGTAGCGATGTAATTCCTGATGCACTTGATCAAATAATGAAGTATAAAGAGAATGAAGATAAATTTGAAATGCATCCTGATGACATTCCGAATCAGTCAAACAGGTAGCTGTTAGATTTTTAAAGAGTGCAAAGAATTTTGTTGACAAGATTACTCTCTTACATTATTACTGTTTTATTACCTTAGCATGCGATTTCTAATTTAATGTCGGCATTTCTGTCAAGAATAATATTTTGTATTAGTTTAATATTTTCCTGCTGTACATTTAATACATCAGGTTCTACCTCTACATCTCAACAAAAACAGGTTGACACAAGCATATCAGAAGCTGAAATAATTTACAAAAGCAACTTTAAACAAGCCTATACAATTGCTGATGACGCAAAAAACAGAGCTGTTAACATCAATTATCTGCAAGGTATTGTCGCAAGTTCCTGCCTGCTAAGCTTAATTGAATCACAGACAAACAGAAGTAATACTGCCATTGAAGCCTTAAATAAATTGTTGTTTACATCAAACACAAACAACATTAAACTTAAACAACAACTACTGTCAACATTAGGTAGTTGTTATTTTTATATAGGCAAACTTGACTCTGCACAATACTTTCTAAATGAGTGTATCGGTTCTTATTCAGATCATGACACCACAAGGCCTTTTTTTGAAGCCTGTCTTCAGCTTTCTGAAGTCTTTATTAAAGAAGGTATTCCTTCTAAGGCACTTGACTTTTATGGAAAAGCCTATAAAATCTATCAGCAAAATACGAGTAAAGAAGGAGAAGCCTGGTTGAATAAAGTTTTAGGCAAAATATATTACAGACAAAATCTTTACGAACAATCAATCAGTACAATAAATACAAGTATTAGTCAATATGAAAAGCTGAATAGTCTGACCGGACAAATATCTTCACTGATTCAGAATGGAAACTCCTACTACAAAATGATGCTTGATGACAGTGCAGCAAGTTGCTACCAACAGGCACTTACTTATGCAAATATTTTAGGTGATGAACGTAATAAATCCATTTGCTATTCTAACCTGAGCCGTATTTATCTCGAACACAACAAAACAAAACAAGCACTTGAAACCGCATTGCACGCTCTTGAAATGATAAAACCGGGTAACTATCCGGAGATTGAGGCAGGCACCTATCAGCAACTTGGCGACATCTATGGTCAACTAGGACAAACAAAAAAAGCAATCGAAAATATTCAGAAAGCATTAATACTGGCAAAAAACAATAATCATAAAATTATTGAACGCGATTGCTACAAATCTCTATCTGAACTTTATGCATCAATAAAACAATATGAGCCTGCAATGGAAAACATTCTACAGGCATATAGAATCAAGGATAGCATTCAACCTATTTCATTTAATAACAGGCTGGCAGAGATGGAAGCGCGTTACAATCTTGAAAAGAAAGAGTCAACCATCAAATTACTCAACCAACAATCATTAATTAATCAACTCCGTATAAAAGAGCAAAAAGAAAATATTAAAAAACAAAATACTTTAGTTATTTTTCTGCTTATTCTCATTGCAACAATAATTATTGCCATATATTTTTATTTAAGATGGCGCAAACAAGCTGAGTTGTTAAACCAACAAAACACTATCAGACAAACAGAAGAGAATGAACGAATGCGAATTGCAAAAGATATCCATGATGAATTAGGTTCTGGCTTAACAAAAATTAAATTCCTCTCGGAAATTTTAGAACTGAAAATCAAAGACAATCAGCAAATAAAAGAAACATTACAATCAATTACAGGTACTTCGCATCAATTGATTGACAACATGCGTGACATGATCTGGAATATGAACCCGATGAATTCAACATTAGACAATCTGGTTGCACGTGTACGTGAATTTTCAACAGAGTATCTATACGACTTTCCGATAGAAGTGACCTATGACTTCCCTGAAAATATACCTTCAGAAAAAATAAATATTAAAATCAGCAGGAATATTCTGATGATCGTTAAAGAATCGTTACAAAACATCGTTAAACATGCCAATGCCACAAAGATATCTGTCAGAATAGAGATTCAACCTGTTTTTAAACTCGTAATTACCGAAAATGGAATAGGCTTTAACCTGAATGAAAAGACAACAGGCAACGGACTTAGAAACATGATTGAAAGAAGTAAAGATA
The DNA here is from genome assembly GCA_037045145.1 of Bacteroidia bacterium. NCBI lineage: Bacteria > Pseudomonadati > Bacteroidota > Bacteroidia > Bacteroidia bacterium. The sequence goes on along the minus strand of JBAOIA010000011.1, from coordinate 1,660,218 downwards.
TTGGAGCAACACTTAAAATGACTTCGACATCTGGCGAAGGCTCTATGCTTTCTTTAGAAAAAAACATGAATATACTACTTTAGTAGTATTGCAATCACTATTGAAAGATTTATATTTGTTACATGACAATACAGGTTGGTATCATTGAAGACGAAAAGCACATCAGAGAGAATCTGCAAATCTTAATTGATGGCAGTGAAGGCTTCTCATGTAAACATTTATTTTCCAATGCCGAAGATGCCATTAACATCATACCTACATTACAACTTGATGTGGTACTTACAGACATTCAGTTAGGAGGTAAAACAGGCATTGATTGTATTCTTGAATTAAAAGATAAATGTTCTTCAACCAATTTTCTGATTTGTACTTCATTTGATGACTCGGAGCATGTTTTTAAAGCCCTCAAAGCCGGTGCAATGGGCTACCTTACCAAAACAACTCAGCCTTCAAAATTATTAGATGCCATTGTTGATGTTTACAGAGGTGGTTCACCGATGAACAGCCATATTGCACGTAAAGTGGTTACCAGTTTTATGGAAACACAAGTAAGTCCGGAATATGAGAAATTGTCTGAGCGCGAACGACTCATTGTTGATTTACTTTCCAAAGGCATGCGATATAAGGAAATTGCCGATCAACTTTTTTTAAGTACAGAAACTGTTCGCACTCACATCAGGAACATCTATCACAAACTTCAGGTCAATTCCAGGACTGAAGCACTTAACAAAGTATTCAAAAAATAATTACTACTAAATAGTGATTGACCACCCTTTGTAAGGGGTCTAATTTTGTTTCATTAAAAAAAAATAAAAAAATGAAACAAACATTCTCAAAAATCACCGCAGTATGGCTTGCATCGGTCATCCTCTCCCCAACCTTACTCATTGCGCAAAGCAATGAAACGACACATGAGTTGTCAAAGCCTGCTCAAAAAGGTATTCTGGCAAATGCCGAGCTAAGCCCAGATGGCAATATCAGAATGACGTATAAAATGAAGGTTGACAAAAAAAGTGATCAGGTTAATTACGAAGATTATGTTTTCGATAAAAACCTGAAATTTATTGGTGTTGAAAAAACCAAAGAAGACAAACAAACACAGCCCGATCAAAAAGTAACATTAATAAAAGCATTTGTTGGAGGCACAAACTCTTTTAATGTTATGAGTATGTCGCTAAACCTGCAACAGGAAGTTTGGGAAAGAAACTGGAACTACGACAAACAAAAATATCAATGGGGTAGCCGCATTTCTAAAGAAGTAGTAAAACCAAAAAATAACGACAGCAAGTACAGAGGCTTTGCTGCTTATGGCAATGACGATGATGGCAGTGTTCTGATACTTGCCAGTTATGACAGCGGTGATGACGATCAATTTGTTTGCCTTCACGTTGACAAAAGTTTAAATATGAGTGAAACTAAACTACCGTTGCAGGGGAAATACTCTATGGTATATTGCGGCACATTGAAATCAGGAAATATTTTTGCCGTATTTGCTCCTAATGAAGGCATGAGCGACACTAAAAAATACTATTATATTGAATGTAGTGCTGACAGTAAGGTTGCAAAAAGCAGTGAGTTCACTTCGCCATCGCCCAACATGTTGATAATGGATTATAGCGAAGCTAATGGCGATCTATATTTCATTGCCGGATCCGATAAAAGCACTGAGGCTTATAATAAAGTTTTTACCAGTTATGCCCCTATTGACAATCCCGGATACTCTACTTCCAACAACAGGCAAATGGACAAATACGAAAAACGTGTTATGGGAACCGAATTTGCCAATTTGCACTTGCTTCGATTCACAGATGGCAAACTTGCTTTTGCTTCAGCAGAGCCGGTAAAAGATTTCAAAACAAAAGTTGTTACGCCTCCTTCACAGAAAAAAGGTCAACCCTATACAGGAAAGAAAATAGTTATCGAGAATCTCTTTGTAGCACCTTCAGGCGATGTGCTTGTTGCAGGCCAGTTGTCTAACAAAAAAGTGGTGAATGGCGGAAACTCCTATGAGTTCCGGTATTATGACTATGTGTGTATGCAATTTGATAATCAGGGAAAATTAACTGCACAATATGCGGTTAACAAACTGTTAGATGATAGCAAGAATGAAGTTTTTTCAGCAAATCAAAATTTTATTCTATCTGCTGATGGCAAATCAGTCTATTGGGAAATTTTAGAAGTACAGGCAGCTAAATACTATGCTTCAGTAGCAGCTGCATATAGTGGCAACTATTCCCTCTCATCACACTACTTTCCACGTATTGCCAATATCACCCTGTCAAATCATACTATAAGTAATTTTACCGAGCTAGGTGAAAAAGGGAAATATTTAGTCTATCATAGCATCACCAGTCTGACGGACAAAGACAACAACCGCTTCTACATCGGACATGATGAAAACTACAAAAACATTTGGTTAGGTAAATACTCATTCCGTTAATAATACACAGCAATTTAAAATATAGAAAAAATGAAAAAGATAATTATTCCCATTTTATGCATTGCTACATTAGCATTCGCATCTTGCAAAAAAAAGGACAAAGACAATCCTCATTATACATGTAGCAGTTGTGTAACACAGGCAGAAGCATTAGCTGCAAACGATGGAAGCAGCAAAGGTGTTTATAAAGGCATAATCATTGGCTCGTCAGGTACCATAAAATTCTCCATACAGAATGGCACCAATGATATTACTGCAACAATGGTTGTTGATGGCGTTTCAGCAATACTAACTTCTACAGTTAGTTGGGTCAGTGGTCAACCATACATAGCGCCTTTTACAGGTACATTAAATGGACAAGCTGTGAGCATAACTTTCTCTGTTCAAAGCAATGGTAGTACACCACAAATTATTTCATCAAACATTCCGGGTCACCCAAATGCAGTGTTTACCCTCATTAAAGAAACTTCTAATGCATTGGTTGAAGGTTTTGAAGGCACCTATTCTACTACAGAACCGGAGACAGGAACTTTCAACATTCTGCTTTCAAGACCTTTAAGCCAGTGGGGCGGAATATTGCGTGAAAATGGTCAGACATCAACCAATGATGTTTCCGGAACAATAACATCTTCTGGCGAACTATATGATGACAACAATATAAAAGTCGGAACACTTACGGGCGATGAGATTGATGGTACCTTTACCGATAACAGCGGAAATACCGTCACCGTTGATGGTCAGCGCACCTTATAAAAAACGGGGATTTTATTCCCACCCTTAAAGGAGTTCAGCAGAAAACGTTCTGCTGTCTCCTTTTATTTTTTTATTCTCAACAATAGGTTATCAATGACTTGTACAAAAAATCCTGATTTACCAAAGTACCCTCCTACTTATAAGCCGGACAATGACCGCCTTTACCTTTTTTAAATCGGATGTTATCGTAAATGTCACTTGTGTATTTGAATCCGAAATAAAAATCAAGACCATTCATTTCATACAAGCCGGGCCACCAACCAAGATTATCACTACCCAAAACAAACCATTTATATCTAACAGCAATTCCTGCTCTGAAAAAGTTGTACTGATACATTGACATTGGCAAACTCACCTCAATTCTTCTTGTCTCAAAACGTGGTGTAAGAGAAACTTGTGAAGCACGTGTTACACTCCTGTCGAAAATCTGAATATTCTGAACGACTGCCAGATTGAGATAATACTTTGGTGTTATACTCCAGTCAGCCTGAAATGAAGCAGCAGCAGGAAGAATCATATTAAATCCATTACCACTACGCGACAAGTAAGCATCGCCATAAAGCTTTGAGCTAAATACTGAATCTGCATGTTCATAACCTGTAATCTTGGTAGTATCAAACCCCGGCCAAACAGCAGATACATTTTTCAAACTAAAAGTTCTTGCATTGCCATTAAACCTGATAAAGCCAAGGTCAATGAGCGAAAGTCCAAGTTTCAAATCGTATTTCTTCAATTTAACTCCTGACATTCCGGGTTTATAGGCCTGCCCTATGTAGTTGAAAAAATGTTGAACGCCAAAGTTCAGTGAAGCCCCTGCACCTCTTGGATGCAGGTAATTGTTTTTATCATCATTTGGAATAGAATGCCCGTAGTCAACTTCAATATTTTTTATATTTAATAATGATGCATCTGTAAAATTATAATCAAGTACGGTTGAATTGATATAGGTACCACTCATCCCTAATAAAAAATTTACTGTGCCACCTGCAGTTGTAACATTTTGTCTGTTGGTTAATATTGTCTTTGCAAAAGTAAAACCGGCTTCGGCATACACCAGTGCGCCTGCACTGAAGGCAGTAGAATTCCACGGGGTCTTATGCTGTGGACTATAGTCACTTCCTTCCCAAAGAAATTTAGCTAAATGATAGGGTACATGAATAGCGCTAAGCTGACTTCGTAGAGAAAAATGTATTCCGAAGGCAGCTTCGTCATTTCGCCAAACAGCAGAAGGTCCTTTAAGTAATAAATTACCAAAAGCATTCTTTGGTGTTTTATTATAATGGTCACTATAGTCTTCGTGACGTAATGGAGCAAATCTTGCAAACCTGCCTGTTGGAATATCTGATGCCGGAAAGTAAATATAATCATTCTGAAAAAAAACATCTCCTGAGAGTATGTTAAATTCAAAGCGATATGGCATTGTTGCTATGGAGGCCGGGTTCATTTCAATTCCCATATTTCCTGCAAAATTACTGTGTGCTATACCATTCATTTCCTGAGCTAGGGTTAGATTAAAACTGCTGAAAAATAATATTAAACAAGCTAAATAAAATTGCCTGTTCAGCACTTTAATCCTGAAAAAAGTTTGCAACATAATATCCGGTTTCACTTTCTGAATTGCTGCAAAATTAATTATTGCATTTCTTAATCAACGTTAAAAATTAATAAGTAATGGGTCTAAATTTGGATTATTTCTGCATTTTTGCAACATGAAGAAATTTTATTTTCTTATTCTATGCATTTTTATTGTTATCTCTTCATGTAAGGAGAAAAACAAGCTTAACGATATAGACTGGCTAATTGGAAAATGGGAAGGTACTGCAAGAAACGGTAATATGTTCTATGAAGAATGGAAAAAACAATCAGACACTGTATTTATCAACAACAACTATCATTACGAGGGTGAAAAACAGGTTTTTGGCGGAACTTCCAAAATAGTATTAAGAAACAACCATCTTTATTACATCAATGATAGCGACAGCCTCAAACTTCTTCAATGGGAAGCCGAAGGGCACAATCCCACCTCCATGACTTTTTATAATGCAAAAATTAAACCCTATGACCGGATAACTTTTTCACTGTCAGAGCAGAATACATGGGATGCAATGCTTATGGGGCAGAAAGACACTGTAAAATATTCTTTAAAAAGAAAAATAATGCCTTATTAAACTGAATATTTTTTTATCTTATTTTTCATAAGAAATGAGTTAAATTCTGCACTTTTGCACTTCTTAATTTTAAAATTATATCACAAATTATATATTAATGAAAAAGATTTTTCTACTACTTTTTATCAGTACCATAACCATTTCAGCAGGTTTTAGCCAAAGCTGCTTTACAATTAACAGCATTCTTGTAGATGCCTGTGGGTCACCCGAAGGCGAAAATGAAATGGTTCGCTTTACTGTTGGGGCTTCACCTTTACAAGTAAGCTCATTAAATGTTACATGGCCGAATACAAGTCTTAATTTTTTGGGTATCTGTCAAAATGCTACTACAACACAAAAAGTAGCTGATTTGAATGCTACTATTCAATCATGTGGCTATCTGCTCGAACCATCAAATGATATTTTACCTGAAAACAGTAAGGTTATATTAATTACCAGTGAGAATTTTAACACTGCATTTAATTCTTTTGCTAATCTGACAGATACCATGTATGTTATTTTTCAATGTGTCGGAAACACACAAGGGCATTTCAGAAACTTTTCTTCAACAGTTACGACACCACGCATTTTAACTATGAATTTTGGAGCGGTATGCACCCAATCTGTTTCCTATTACCCTAATTTACTGATAAATCAATTTGGACAATTAGATACTGCAGCACAGGATGGTTCAAGTGTAGGATATGACTCTCTAGGAAATGCAACATATTACAATAATGGTTGTCAGGCACCGATTATTTCTTTAACGGCAACATTACAAAGTAGTGCCATAACAGTTTGCTCCGGCAATACAGTTACACTAACGGCAAGTAACCTTACCGGAAATTATTCGGGGTATTTCTGGAGTGGCGGCAATGGCACTTTAGCTACACCTAATAATCTTGTCACAACCTATCAAACCAATGCAACCTTTACAGGAACAGACACCATTCAATTTTCCATGCTTGGTCAATGTAATGACACTATCACAAGTAACATATACTTAATTGTACAGAATGGTCAGCCTGCATCCATAACCGGACCTTCAACTGTTTGTACAGGCGACAGCATAACATTGACTGCATCTTCAGGAACAGCATACCAATGGAGCAACGGTGCAACAACGCAGTCCATTACCGTATTAAATCCCGGATCTTATACAGTTACGGTGACCGGAACCTGTGGAACACCTACAGCAACTGCCACCATTTCAGGGGGCACTGCTCCTAACATTACCGTTACACCTGGAACGAATGTTAGCATTTGTGCAGGACAGTCAGTAACCTTAGCTGCTTCAGGGGCAACAAGCTATCTGTGGTCAACCGGGGATACAACATCATCAATTTCTGTAAACACAGCTGGGACCTATACTGTTAGTTCATCAAATGCTTGCGGTACATCGTCAGTAACTATCAATGTTACACAAACTACAACACCTATTGTAAACATAACTTCAAATAGTGGAACAGAAATTTGTCCGGGACAAAGTCTCACGCTCACTGCATCAGGTGCAAGCACCTATATTTGGTCAGGAGGTCAAACAACACAATCAATCACAATCAGTGCTGCCGGCACTTACACAGTAACCGGAACCAGTTCATGTGGTACTGCATCCAATACAATCACAATTACTGCAGGCAGTGTTCCTTCAATTTCAGTTTCACCGGGTACATCAGTAAATATTTGTAGCGGGCAGTCTGCAACTTTAACTGCATCAGGAGCTACAACCTATCTTTGGTCAACAGGTGCAAATACGGCTTCTATAAATGTAAGTACAGCCGGAAACTATACCGTTACATCATCAAACACATGTGGCTCTGATACTGTTGTTGTGAATGTTACTGTAACAAACACACCTTCTGTTTCTGTAACATCTACTGCAACTGTAATCTGCCCCGGACAAAGTGTTACGCTGACTGCCTCAGGTGCTTCATCCTATTCGTGGTCTGGTGGACAGACAGGAAACTCAATTACTGTCAGCACAGCAGGTGTATATACTGTTACCGGCACTTCAACCTGTGGCACTGCAAGTGCTAACGTTAATTTGGCACAAGGCGCAGTTCCTGTTGCACTAATAACAGCACCATCCACTATTCTTTGCAACAACGGTACATTAACATTAACAGCAACAGGCGGTGACAGTTACCAATGGAGCAATGGCACAACAGCAGCATCAACAACAATCAACGCTCCGGGAATTTACGTAGTTACCGCAACAAACACTTGTGGCAGCGATACTGCAAATTTTACGATTACTTCAACAACAATTGATGCAAATTTTACAGCAAGTGTTTATAACGGACAAGCTCCTCTGACAGTAGATTTCACCAACAACAGTTTAAATTTTACTTCAGGATCATGGGCGTTTGGCGATGGAAACTCTTCTACAAACAACAATGCATCTAACATTTTTAATTATGGCGGCACATTCAACGTAGTGTTAACTGTAACGGACAATGCAGGTTGTACAGACACAGCATCTGCTATTATTGAAGTTGTTGACGACTCATTAATAATTCCAAATGTTATAACTCCAAATAATGATGGAAAGAATGATGTATTTATTTACAACAGCACTGCAATAAAAAGTGCAGAAACAACAATCTTTAACCGCTGGGGTAAAAAGGTGACATCCTATTCTGACTGGAAAAACGGTTGGGATGCCAAAGATAACCACGCAGGTGTCTATTATTATGAAATAGAAATCCAATTGCATAACGGAACTTCTAAAAAATATCACGGTGCACTCAATGTCATCAAATAATTATGTGTTTTAGCTAAAATAATTATTACCCAAAATAAAAAAGTGCAGATCAGAGTCTGCACTTTTTTATTTTAAGAAAAACTGTAATTGAATTTTCACCAAACTTACCAATTCACGACAAAACAGTCATGGCTGATAAGCTATATTTGCTCTTCCTTTAAAACACTAATAATGAGATTTTCCGCAAGCATTTCTATTTTACTTCTAAGCATAGTTATGTTTAGTCAAACTTTGGCGCAGCCACAGGTAAATATTGTTGAATTTGCCAATGGCATCTATGGCAAAACATCTGAACTTGCCACCAATGGCGATGGCAGAATGTATGCAGCAACACAACTAGGATATATTTATATTATTAGTCCCGGAGGGGCTGTTGACACTGTTCCATTTTTAGACATTAACCATAAAGTAACCCCAACATCACTAAGTAATACTGGCGAACAAGGCTTATTAGGTCTTGCCTTTAGTCCTAATTATGCTACCGACAGTAGCTTTTACATTTGCTATACAAACAAAACCGGTCATGGCAATAGTGTTCTTGCCCGTTACAAAAGAAGCGCTAACCCTAACGTTGCAGATACTGCAAGTGCAGAAATAATATTTGCATTAGCACAGCCTTATACCAACCACAATGGTGGCTGTTTGAAATTTGGTAATGATGGTTATTTATATTTCGCGCTTGGTGATGGTGGCGATGTTGGTGATCCGGGTAACAGAGCACAAAACATGAATATGTTTTTCGGTAAAATATTAAGGATAGATGTTTCACAACCTGGTGCATATACCATTCCATCAACCAATCCTTTCTTTGGAGTTATGAATGTTAAGAATGAAATATGGTCAAGCGGGTTTCGTAACCCCTGGAAATTCAGTTTCGACAGACTTACACATGACATGTGGATTGGTGATGTAGGTCAGGATGTATGGGAGGAAATAGATTTCCAAACTGTCAGTTCTTCCGGTGGCGAAAATTACGGATGGCGTTGCTATGAAGGTTTTGTAGCATACAATACAAGTGTAGGATGTACCGGGAATTATGTTTCACCTGTCCACGCCTATAGTCATGCTTCAACAGGTGGATGTTCTGTTACAGGCGGATTTGTATATCGTGGCACTGCCTACCCTGCGCTATATGGATATTATTTCTTTGCCGATTTCTGTAATGGAACAATTTATGCATTAGATCCAAACAACGGCAATGCCGTTACCGTTGCCGGAACTTTTCCCGGGCGTGCATTCAGCACCTTTGGTGAAAATGATAATGGCGAATTATTTATTGCAGATTTGATGAATCAGAAGGTATATCAGATTACAGACACTACCACTTCAATTTCTGAATATGCGAATGAACTAAGTCATGCATCAGTGTCTTTCAATCAAAAAGAACAGTCTCTTCAATTGGCTTTAACTTCTAAAAGCAAGAATCAGGCAAACCTTAATCTCTATGATCTAAAAGGTGTTTTAATTGCAACGTGGAAACTGAGTTTAAAATCAGGAGGCAACACATTTAACTTACCTATTAGCCTTAACGCAGGAATTTATTTAAGCAACATTACTTATGGTAAGGCTTCGCTCAACATAAAAATACCGGTAATAAAATAAATTTTCTACCTTTTTATTACCTCAGGCAGTGGTGTTCCTGCAGGTATAAATTTCAGAGAGCTGGTATTTACACAATGTCTGGTATTTTTAGCTGTAAATCCTTCGCCTAAAAAAACATGACCTAAATGTCCCCCACAATTACTGCAAACAATTTCTGTACGCATGCCATCAGCATCAGGAATACGTTTTACCGAGCCTTTAATTTCATCATCAAAGCTAGGCCAGCCACAATGCGCCTCAAATTTATCTGCACTTCTATAAAGTGCTGCATTACATCTGCGACATACATAAGTTCCTATATCTTTTTTAAGATAATAATCACCGGTAAAAGGCCTGTCGGTTGCTTTAAACAACAAAACTTTCTCTTCCTGAGGAGTCAATTTATTATATTCCATTTTTTTACTGTTTTGTGCTGTGCTCAGTTGCCACATAACCATCAAGACAACTAAGACAATATTAAATACTTTGATTTTCATTACTAAACTTTATTTGATACCTCCACTCTTTCAATAGGTAAAAACACATAAACAGAAACAAAGTTAATGACCGGTATCAGATTCATCAAAAAGCTATATTTTAGCAGCAAATTAAAGCATCAATTATGAATTTTGATTTAATCATTATAGGAAGTGGCCCCGGAGGGTATGTAGCTGCAATCAGAGCATCACAATTAGGTCTTAAAACCGCAATTATAGAAAAAGAAAACCTGGGTGGCATTTGTCTGAACTGGGGATGTATTCCTACCAAGGCATTACTTAAAAGTGCCAGTGTTTTTGAATACCTGAGCCATGCCTCCGATTATGGAATTACTGTTGAAGGTGGCAAGGCCGATTTCAATGCTGTTATAAAAAGAAGTCGTGGTGTAGCTGACGGCATGAGCAAAGGCGTTCAGTTTCTGATGAAAAAAAATAAAATTGAAGTCATCAATGGCTATGGGAAAGTAAAACCGGGAAAAAGTGTAGAAGTTACAGCAGCCGATGGCAGCAAAAAAACATATACGACATCACACATTATTCTTGCAACAGGAGCACGATCACGCGAGTTGCCAAACCTAAAGCAAGACGGTAAAAACATAATTGGTTACCGCGAAGCAATGAGCCTGCCCGAGCAACCCAAATCAATGGTAGTTGTTGGCTCAGGTGCTATTGGTGTTGAGTTTGCCTACTTCTACAATGCTATGGGCACAAAAGTTACTGTGGTAGAATTTATGCCGAATATTGTTCCTGTAGAGGACGAAGAAGTGAGTAAGCAATTAGAGCGTTCATTGAAAAAAGTCGGCATTGAAATAATGACAAGCAGCTCAGTGGAATCGGTTACGGTGAGTGGCTCAACATGCAGTGTAAAAGTAAAATCTGCCAAAGGCGAATCTGTAATTACCTGCGAAAAAGTACTTTCTGCAGTTGGTATTACCACCAATATTGAAAACATTGGTCTTGAAGAGTGCGGCATCATTACCGATAAAGGTAAGGTGGTTGTGAATGATTTTTATCAGACCAACATACCAGGCATTTACGCAATAGGTGATATTGTGAAAGGTCAGGCACTTGCACATGTGGCCTCTGCAGAAGGAATTATCTGTGTTGAAAAAATTGCAGGACATCACCCACAGCCTCTCGATTACAATAATATTCCCGGATGCACCTATTGCACGCCAGAAATTGCCTCTGTTGGCATGACAGAAAAAGCTGCAAAAGAGGCAGGCATAGGAATAAAGGTTGGTAAATTTCCATTCAGTGCTTCAGGAAAAGCAAAAGCCGGAGGGCAAAGTGATGGGTTTGTTAAACTGATTTTTGATGAAAAATATGGCGAGTTGCTTGGTGCCCATCTGATAGGCGCTAATGTTACTGAAATGATTGCAGAATTGGTTCTGGCCCGTAAATTAGAAACAACAGGTCATGAAATAATCAAAGCTGTTCACCCACACCCTACCATGAGCGAAGCAATCATGGAAGCTGCCGCTGCCGCCTACAATGAGGTAATACATTTGTAAAGATGGCATTTGTTGTTATCAAACAACAATTTCTTGTGTTTCAAAATCTATTGATAGCGTGTTTTTCATTCTAATCAGCTAACTGCATCTCCCCTTTTCTGCTTACGCTGTAAATGTTAAATTTGCAGCATAAAGGTTATTCTGATATGCAGGAGTCAAAAATTTATTCCCCAAAACATAAAATCCGTATTGTAACTGCCGCATCGCTTTTTGACGGTCACGATGCTGCCATAAACATTATGCGCAGAATCATTCAGTCAAGTGGTGCAGAGGTTATCCATCTTGGTCACGACAGAAGTGCACAAGAGGTTGTGGAATGTGCCATTCAGGAAGATGCTAATGCCATTGCTATGACAAGCTATCAGGGTGGACACATGGAATATTTTAAATACATGTATGATTTGCTGAAAGAAAGAGACTGTGGCCATATAAAAATATTTGGTGGCGGTGGTGGCACTATTTTACCGGAAGAAATCAACGAGCTTCAGGACTATGGCATTGCACGCATCTATCATCCTGATGATGGACGTGCTATGGGTTTACAGGGCATGATTAACGACATGCTCCAAAAATGCGACTTTGCCACAGGAGTAAACCTTAATGGAGAAATAAAAGAACTGACTAAAAAAAATTCCAAGTCCATTGCTCGACTTATTTCATGCGCAGAAAATAACCATTCGGAATTTGAAAAACTTTATCCTGAAATTACTTCTTCTATCTCAAACAAAGCCAAACAAAGTCCGGTATTAGGCATTACAGGAACCGGTGGTGCAGGCAAATCATCTATTGTTGATGAACTGGTAAGAAGATTTTTGTTGGAGTTTAAAGACAAAAGTATTGCCATCATTTCTATTGACCCCAGTAAACGCAAAACCGGAGGCGCATTGCTTGGCGACCGTATCAGAATGAACAGCATTCGAAATACAAGAGTATATATGCGCTCACTTGCAACACGTCAGAGCAATCTTGCGCTCAGTCGTCATGTAAAAGAAGCATTGGATATTGTCAAAGCTGCACAGTTCGATCTGATTATTTTAGAAACATCCGGTATTGGCCAAAGCGATACAGAAATTACAGAACATAGCGATGCGAGTTTGTATGTGATGACACCTGAATACGGTGCAGCAACACAGCTGGAAAAAATTGACATGCTAGATTTTGCCGACCTCATTGCGTTAAACAAGTTTGATAAACGCGGAGCAATGGATGCACTGCGTGATGTAAAAAAACAATACAAGAGAAATCATAAGTTGTTTGATATTGATGATGATAAAGTTCCTGTCTTTGGAACCATTGCATCACAATTTAACGACCCGGGCATGAATCAACTTTATAAGTCGGTGATGAACACCATTGCAGCAAAAACCGGAGCTGATTTAAAGAGCGACTATCACACTACGGAAGAGATGAGCGAAAAAGTATTTATCATTCCTCCGCATCGCACACGCTATCTTTCAGAAATTTCAGAAAACAACCGTCACTACAATCAATGGGTAGAAGAGCAAAGTGATTTGGCGCAGAAGCTTTATTCACTCTACGAAAGCATGCAAATAATTAAAGGTGCTGCTGCGGAAGAGCTGAAAAAGCAATATGATATGCTTGAGCGCAGCTTCGATGGTAACAACAAAAAACTTCTCGATGATTTTCCTGCCAAAAAAGAAGAGTACAGTAAAGATTATTACGAATTTAAAGTGCGTGATAAAGTTTTAAAAATAAAAACATTTGATGAGTCGCTTTCGCACAACAAAATTCCTAAGGTAGCCTTTCCGAAGTTCAAAGCATGGGGCGATTTGCTGAAATGGATATTGCAGGAAAATGTTCCAGGTGAGTTTCCTTTTACGGCAGGTGTATTTCGTTTTAAGCGCGAAGGCGAAGACCCAACACGAATGTTTGCAGGTGAAGGATGCCCCGAGCGCACGAACAAACGTTTCCATTATGTTTCATTAGGCATGCCGGCCAAACGACTTAGTACGGCATTCGACAGTGTGACACTCTATGGCAACGACCCTGATCACCGTCCGGATATTTATGGAAAAATCGGAAATAGTGGTGTCAGCGTATGTTGTCTTGACGATGCAAAAAAACTTTACAGCGGTTTTAACCTTTGCGACCCGGCTACTTCTGTATCAATGACCATTAATGGTCCGGCATCTATCATAGCTGCCTATTTTATGAATGCAGCTATAGATCAGCAATGCGAAATATATATCAGGCAAAATGGATTAGAAAAAGAAGTTGAGAAAAAAATTGCCGATGAATTTTCAAAAAGTAAATCAATCCGACCTCAATACAATTACGAAATTCCTGAAGGAAACAACTCACTTGGTCTCATGCTGCTGGGTATTACCGGTGACAAAGTGCTGCCAAAAGATGTTTATGATAAAATAAAAACCGATACACTGAAACAAGTTCGCGGCACCGTTCAGGCCGATATTCTAAAAGAGGATCAAGCACAAAACACTTGCATTTTCTCTACAGAATTTTCGCTAAGGCTGATGGGTGATATGCAACAATACTTTATTGATAAGGCCATTCGTAATTTTTATTCCGTCTCCATCAGTGGCTATCATATTGCCGAAGCCGGTGCCAATCCTATTTCACAGCTTGCATTTACATTGAGTAATGGCTTTACTTATGTGGAATATTATTTAAGTCGTGGCATGGACATCAATTCTTTTGCGCCTAATCTTTCTTTCTTTTTCTCCAACGGCATTGACGCTGAATATTCTGTTATCGGACGTGTAGCAAGGCGTATCTGGGCTAAAGCAATGAAATTAAAATACAAAGCCAATGAACGCTCGCAGATGCTCAAATATCATATACAAACTTCAGGCAGAAGTTTGCATGCCCAGGAAATTGACTTCAACGACATCAGAACAACACTGCAAGCTTTGTACGCAATCTATGACAACTGCAATTCACTTCACACCAATGCTTATGATGAAGCTATTACCACACCAACAGAAGAAAGTGTGCGCAGGGCAATGGCTATACAACTTATCATTAACCGGGAGTTAGGTCTTGCCAAAAACGAAAATCCATTGCAAGGCTCGTTTATCATCGAAGAGCTTACCGATTTGGTTGAGCAAGCAGTGCTATCAGAATTCGATCGTATTACGGAGCGTGGTGGCGTTTTGGGTGCCATGGAAACCATGTATCAGCGTGGAAAAATTCAAGAAGAAAGTCTTTATTACGAATCGTTAAAACACACTGGTGCTTATCCTATTATTGGAGTAAACACATTTTTATCAAGCAAAGGCTCACCTACCATTTTACCTAAAGAAGTAATTCGTGCAACAGAGGAAGAAAAGCAACAACAGATTGCTACATTAAAAAACTTGCATGCACGTTATGTATCAACAGCTCCTGAATTGTTGCACGACTTACAACTCACTGCCATACACAATCAAAATATGTTTGAAAAGTTGATGGAAGTAAGTAAGTATTGTTCTTTAGGACAAATCACCAATGCACTGTTTGAAGTTGGAGGGCAGTATAGGCGCAATATGTGATATTTTAAAAATTTTACACTCCCATTTTTCAATTAGATATAAAACACCTTACATCTTCTTCAATGCAAAAATTGAAAAATCAGAATTCATTTTTCTGATGGTATTTGACAATACGCCAAGTCCTGTAATTTCCATTTCTACTTTATCGCCTTCTTTAAGCCACTGTGGTTTATAGTCAGGGTTATTATACAACCCTGTTCCGTTCAACTCTAAGAAACATCCCGTACCAACAGTTCCGCTACCAATAACATCACCGGGAAGAATGTTTACACCATAGGCACAACGTTCAATGATTTCAGCAAATGTCCAATCCATACTTCCTACATTACCTTCCGACACCTGAATGCCATTGACCTTACATGTCATTTTCAGATTGTAATTATTTCCTGTATGTCCATTTTTAGCATTGGTTTTATATGATTCAAGTTCATCAGGTGTTACCAAATAAGGTCCAATAACGGTAGAGAAATCTTTACCCTTTGCCGGGCCTAAGTTAAGTTTCATCTCTTCCATCTGCAATTTACGTGCACTCATGTCGTTCATGATCATATAACCTGCAATGTAGTTATCAGCATCTTTTGCTTTTATGTTAATGCCTTTGCGACCAATGACAATTGCAGCCTCAAGTTCAAAATCGAGTTGCTCAAAATGATCGGGCATGCAAAAAATATCTCCGGGCCCTTGAATGGCATTATGGTTTGTAAAATAAAATATTGGATACTGATCAAATTCAGGAATCATCTCTACACGCCTGTTGCGTCTTGCTGCTTCAACATGTTGTCTGAATGCATAACCATCGCGGCAGGACGTTGGATTTGGTACCGGTGCCAGAAAATTTACATTGGCCACTTTAACTCCACTAACATCTGCATTGCCACCGGCAAGCCAGTGATTCAATTCCATAGCAGCATCCATCATAGGTTGTTCACCGGTTAAAAAATCACGCATATTATCGGGTAATACGGTCTTTCCTTTGCGTTGCGACAATTCGTTAAGATTATAGACAGTATCATTTAGCAAGATTCCCAATGCTGTTTTACCCTGACTCTGATAGGTTACTAATTTCATAATTCTAATACTTTATGGTGCCAAAATTATCATTCTGTATTGAAGATGCCTAATATCGTTTCTATTGTTGAAAACTGTTCTCATATTTCAATTCAAATTCATTCTTACAACAGCAACAAAAATTTATTTTTGAAAAAAGTTTAAATTATGATCAGGAAAATTATTGCAACCCAGTCACTTTTGTTATGCAGTGCTACTTTCTTATTTGCACAACATACCCTTGTTTTAAAAAGCGGAGAAAAAATGACTGGCACTGTACAGCAGATTAAAGATGGAAATATCAGCTTTTTATTTAAAGGCAACCCTATGACTTTTAAAGTTAGCGAAGCCTCTGCAATATATTTTGATGCAGCAACAGAAACAAAAGCAGATAACACTGAGATGAGTGCCGACATGCGTGGTGTAAAATATGAAATGCCCGGACGCACTATCACCAAACCGCCAAAGATTGAAAATCTTACCATGGAGAAAGGTGTTGTTGTAGTGGAGATTTCTATTGACAAGTATGGCCATGTAACCAAAGCCAGCCCGGGTGCAGAAGGAACCACCACTACAAGCAGCTATTTACTGACTAAAGCAAAGCAGGCCGCAGAAAGTGTTATGTTTAACAACTGCCCCAAGTGTCCGTTAGATACTAAAGGCACTATCACGCTTACCTTTTAACTTTGCCTTAAGCAAAGGATAAAAAATTGCCAAAGGATAAAAAGTTAATCATCATTGCCGGGCCTACAGCATCAGGCAAAACACAAATTGCCATTGAAGTTGCCCAACTGCTGAAAACAGAAATCGTTTCTTTTGATTCGAGGCAAATTTTTCGTGAAATGACTATTGGCACTGCCGTGCCCGATACCCAACAACTCAAGGCAATTAAACATCACTTCATTCATTCGCACTCTATTGCAGAAGACATGAATGCAAGTCGCTATGCCAATGAGGCAACCCACACCATCAATCAACTTTTAGAAAAAAACAATACTGTTGTTGTCACAGGCGGAACAGGCATGTATATGCATGCTTTTCTCTTTGGTCTTGATGCTACTTCAAACACCGACTATCAACTTAGAGCAAGTCTGGAAAAAGAATGCGCAGAAAAAGGATTGGAGTATCTGGCTCATCAGCTAAAAACCCTCGACAAAAAAAGTTATCATGAAATAGACATTCACAATCCACGCAGGGTGATCCGTGCCTTAGAAATTATTTACAGCTCCGGAAAAACACGCTCGTCTTTTATTGATGAAACAATCAAAACACCAGCATACAGCTTCACACTTTATGTTTTAAACCCCGACAGACAATTACTTTATGAAAACATCAACAATCGTGTGGATTTGATGATAGAAAAAGGACTGGTTGACGAAGCCAGGCAACTACTACCCTACCGCCATCTTACCGCATTGCATACAGTAGGCTACAAAGAGTTGTTTGAGTATTTCGACAGAAACAGTACACTTGATCAGGCAATTGAAAAAATAAAACAACATACACGCAACTATGCGAAAAGACAATTAACATGGTTCAGGCAGTATGATGATGCCATTTGGATTACACAAGAAGCAATGAAGAAGAAAATTGAGGAGAAAAGTCTTTAATAAGAACCGAAACGTTTTCTTAAAAACCACTCTGTGGCAATCAACAACAAACAGATTATAAGTAAACTTTTCAAGCTTATCAACTCAATCAATTTCTTATGATAATACGATACAGGTTTAACTGTTTCGTTTTTCTGAATGGCATCAATTAATAAATTAATTTTATCGGCAGAAACCATTATACCTCCTGTGTTTGATGAAATGGTATTGAGCAGTTGATGATTGGCAGTAGATTCAAAATTCTCCAGCAACAATGGTACCACAGAAAACTCTCCAGTTTCTTTATAAACCTTATTGCCCGTTTTTGTTTCAGCACTAAAAGTAAAATGTCCCGGTGACAACATTCCAGCATTCAACTGATAGGTGTTGTTGCTTCTGTTGAAAGTATATCTAAACTCCTTTTTCTCATCGTTATAAATATTCAGTCGAACCTCCGGTTCATTAATTAATTCACCGGCTGCATTGTACATTGTGGCGTTAAACTCAACATTCTCACCTTCAGTATAGGAGCGCTTATATTGTATCATGAAAGGCTCCTTTTTTTCTTTCGAAGTCAGATACTGAACCGACTTTAAAATTAATTCATCTGTAACATCATGATTTCCTGAGAGTGCATATTCATTCAACTGCCAGCGCCACAATCCTTCGCCAAGCAAAACACCAACACGCATAGTTCCTGTTGAAGAGAAATACCAAAGTGGCATTGACGATTGTATGTTACCGATTTTTTGTGTCAGCAATGTATTGGTCTCTTTCTCCATTTTATAATTTCCAAAAGGTGCATATAATGGCGGTAGTTGAGACAGCACCGTTTGCACATTGTCAGACAAGCTGAACAACACAAACTGATCGCTTACTTTAGCATATACTTCATTCATCTTGGCAACAGGCTGATTGATGGTTACACCTGTGCCGGTATTGTTGAATGTTGCAATATTCATTTGCGCACCGGCAATGATAAAATAAGGCACTTCTGCTGTCTTAATTTTTTGTAAAAGTGTAGCAGACTTTGCCGATGGAATCTGTTGCAGGACTACAAGATTGTAGTTGCCAAAGTTTTCATCAGTTGGCTCCTGAAAAAGCACTTTGGTTTCATACAAATTACTTTTATCAAGTACAGATTTTATTGCCGCAATATCAGGATGCGGTGATTGTGCCAGAAGCAATATTTTCATTTTGCGTTCGGAAACATCAACATAAATTTCTGCTTCATTATTAAGCAAATTCTTTTCACCGTCAATAGCAGATAGTCGTATTTTATATTTATGAATACCTTTTTTATTAGCAGAAAGGATGACAGGAATTTTTGTAAAATAATTATTGCCTGATACAGTAATCATTCTGCTGAAAAGTGTTAATGAATCTTCTTTAACGGTTAGTGTAACAGATGCTCCCGCAGCCTGCCTCATGGTAACGCCTATTTCAACAGGGAAATTATTTCCAAGAAAAGCCGTTTTATTGTACACCACATCTGAAATTAACAAATCACGATTGATGGCTGTATCGCCAACAGCAATTGTATAAACAGGTACTTTAAGTTTTTCTGCAGCATAAACAGGATTGCTGCCTTTATTATAAATTCCATCGGACAATACAATTACAGCACCAAGATTTCGTCCTGCATAAAGCGATTTTAAATAATCAAACATCGCTGAAATGTTTGTACTCTTTTCAGAGAAATCATTTTTGGTAACTTCGTTTTCAACCGTGCTGCCAAAAGAATAACGATTGGCATCATAATCGTTTTTAAATGTTGAAGTAAGCTTTTCTGCCAGTTGATTTATTGCATCTGCTGACAGATGTGTTGAATCAAGTAATATGGAAGAAGTGTTATCAAATGCAATGGCTATGGCAGGTTTTTCAACTTCGCGTAGAGCAGATTTTATAAAAGGCGACAATAACAGAAATGCAATGACTGAAACGGATAAAAATCTAAGAAAGAATAATATACGCCTCAGCCAGGGTGATTCATTAAAGGACGAATTGCCCCCATAGAGCCACCATGCACAGCCCAGGCCTGCCAGCAGACAAAGCAAAATATACCAATATGGTGTTGCAAGTATTACTTCCAAAGCAAAACGATGAGGGGCAAATATAATAGTATTGGAATGATACTTATTTTAGCTGCGTGAGCATATTCATTGAAAATATACATAAAGCTTATAACGGACTTAAAGTTCTTAAAGGTATTTCGCTTGAAATAAGTACTAACGAGCTGGTAGCTATCATAGGTCCTTCCGGTGCAGGAAAGTCCACTCTGCTACATATTATTGGTACAATTGACAAGCCCGACACCGGAAAAGTACTGCTTAACAGTACGGATGCCTTAGCACTTTCTTCAAAAAAATTAGCAGCCTTCAGGAATAAACATATTGGTTTTGTTTTTCAGTTTCATCACCTGTTGCCTGAGTTTACTGCCGCAGAAAATGTTATGATTCCTGCAATGATAAGCGGTGAAAGTGAGTCGGGGGCGCTAAAGCGCAGTCGTGATTTGTTGAATCAGTTGGGGCTTGAACAACGCATGGATCATAAGCCATCACAACTATCAGGTGGCGAACAACAGCGTGTTGCCGTGGCAAGGGCATTAATCAACAATCCTGATTTTATTCTTGCCGATGAACCTTCGGGAAATTTAGACTCCGGCAATGCAGAAGATTTACATAAACTGTTTTTGAAACTGCGAAACGATTTTAAAAAAACCATTGTCATTGTGACGCATAACAATCAGCTTGCAGAAATGGCCGACAGGACTATTACCATTCGTGATGGTATGCTTGCCAGCTAAGTTTTGTAATAAGCTTAAATAACTTATGCTGACTTGCTAAAACAACTTAACCTTAATTTAAAGTCGGGTCGTCAGGGAAATTTGCCAGTAATGAATATTTATTTTTCATGCTGCGCAGCACCTGACTCCACAACACTTCAGGCTCGGGATAAAATGTAAATTCTGCATTACCCTTGCCAAGCATCCATGCATGATGAAACAACTCGTCCTCCAACTGATTGGGTTTCCAACCGGAGTAGCCGGCATAAAACCTTATCTGACTGGGGTTTATTTGTTTTGTATTGATTAAAAATTTAAGCTCATCATAATCGCCACCAAGGAAAACACCTTTTACAATTTCTTTTGAATCTTTAAGAAGATGCCCGAATGTATGCAGATAAAAGAGTGTGTCTGTTTCAACAGGACCGCCAAAAAACAAAGGTGCATCAAAGAGAGGAAAATCTTCTACTGCATCGTTAATTTTTACGTCTGTCAGTTTGTTTAATATAAATCCTAATGTTCCTTCAGTATCATGTTCGCTCAATAAAATAACTGAGCGTTTAAAAAATGAATCGGACTGTAAAGGTTCTGAAATTAACAGTGACCCTGTAGCTGCATGTTGATTGAAATCTTCCATAGAACACAAATTAATTTGTTATATTTTACGTATCTGTCTGAAAAAGTTACTTGTTGTTAACAATCTCTTTTAATAAATCAGTTTGCTAAAAACATGCCACTGTCCTCTCAACAGGCTGATAACAAGGCAACTTATGTTAAAGAAAAGATGAATAATACATTTATCTTACATTTATAAATTTGCAATTCAAATGACATTAATCATGGATAACATACATAATGTTTTAAAAAATGTACGCACCGACTATGATGCAGAAGCATTCAATGCACAATTATCAGATAAAAATCCAATAGTACAATTTGAGAAATGGTTTACATTGGCTTCTCAATCAAATTTACCTGATGTAAATGCCATGAATCTTGCAACTGCCGATAAATCAGGCAAGCCTTCATCAAGAATTGTGCTTTTGCGTGATGCCACAGCTGATGGCTTTACCTTTTTCACCAACTACAACAGCAAGAAAGGCTGTCAGTTGATTGAAAACCCTTTTGCAGCACTCAACTTTTTTTGGCCGCAGTTGGCAAAACAAATTCGTGTGGAAGGCACAGTAGAGAAAGTTTCTGATGCTGTCTCTGACGATTACTTCTCATCACGACCGTTAGAAAGCCGTTTAGGTGCCTGGACCTCTGACCAAAGTACGGTGATAGATTCGCGCAGCATTTTGGAAAACAAATTTGAAGCACTCAAGAAAAGTATGGGCGACAATGTAAGCCGTCCGCCCTATTGGGGAGGATTTATTTTAAAGCCTGCTTATTTTGAATTCTGGCAAGGTCGCCCCAGCCGCCTGCATGACAGGGTTGCCTATACTTTAAATAATAATCAATGGAGCAAATCAACATTGTCGCCATGAAACATTAAAGTTGTAAATTGTAAAAAAATTTTGGGACGAACATAGTTTCGCAAAACCAAAAGAGCCGTTTTTTGCCCACGCACCGACATAAATAACGATATTCACAAACTAAATTTTACAATAAATAAATGGCAAATAAAATTTCACTTTCCCGATTAGAAACTTTCCTTTTTGATGCGTGTGACATCCTGAGAGGCAATATGGATGCATCTGAATACAAGGAATACATCATTTCGATGTTGTTTCTGAAGAGGGTGAACGACCAGTTTGAAGTGAACCGCGACAGAAGAATGAAAACATTGACTGATGTTCGTGGTGTGAGTGACCCCGAAATTCTTTATGGAGAATTGGAAAAACAAAACGCACCGGAATATGATTTCTTTGTTCCACTGGCAGCAAGGTGGAAAATACTTGATGGCGATCCTGAAACTTATACAGACAGTGAGGGCAATGCACACCGAAACAATTTTATCAAAGACCTCACCGAAGAAATTGGCGACCATCTAAACAAGGCTTTAGCTGCTTTGCAGGAAGCCAACCTTGACAAATTGGACGGTGTATTCAATCAGGACAACATCAACTTCAACAAAACATTTGGCAAAAACAATAAGCAAATAAGTGATGAAGATTTGCGCAAACTCATTCAGCATTTTAACCGAATGAATTTGAGGGATGACAATTTGGAGTTCCCCGACCTGATGGGTGCTGCCTATGAATATCTCATCAAACATTTTGCAGACAGTGCAGGTAAAAAAGCCGGAGAATTCTATACCCCCAATGAAATTGTAAAACTATTAGTGAACATTTTAGAGCCGGGAGAAAATGCCGAAATCTACGACCCAACCGTGGGAAGTGGCGGTATGCTCATTGAATGCAAAAACTATGTGGAAAGCCGATACGGTTCGGCACGAAACATCACGCTATACGGACAGGAAAAAAGCGGAACAGTTTGGGGCTTGTGTAAAATGAATATGCTGTTCCATAACATTTACGACAGCAAAATCTTGAATGGCGATACTTTGCTTAATCCTTTACATCAGGAGCATGGCGAACTGAAAACCTTTGATATTGTGATTGCCAATCCGCCTTTTTCGCAGGATTACAGCACCACCAATATGAAATTTAAAGAACGCTTTAGTTTTTGGATGCCCAACAAAGACAAAGCCGATTTCATGTTTGTGCAACACATGGTGGCTTCGCTAAACAATGCCGGACGTATGGCTGTGGTAATGCCGCACGGAGTGTTGTATCGGGGTGGTGAGGAAAAAAAATTCCGGGAATGGCTCATTGGTCGTGGCTATCTGGAAGCGGTAATTGGAATGCCTTCTGCCCTGTTTTATGGAACGGGCATTGGTGCTTGTGTATTGGTGATAAACAAAGCCAGAGCACACGAAAGAGACCATGTGCTGTTTATCAATGCCGACCGTGAATACAAAGAGGGCAAAAACCAAAACAAACTACGTCCCGAAGATTTGGAAAAAATTGCCTACACCTACCGACACAAAAAGGAAACACCCAAATACAGTAAGTTGGTGGCAAAGAACAAAGCTATTGACGAGCACAACAATTTGGAGAACGAAGATTTCAATTTCAACATACGCAGGTTTGTGGACAATGCGCCCCCACCCGAACCGCAAGATGTGCATGCCCATTTGCAGGGCGGTATTCCCAAAAATGAAGTAAAAGCATTAGCCGATTATTTCAACTGCTATGCAGGCTTGGAAGCCAAACTGTTTGAGCCGTTAAAACCCAATTACCTAAAATTTTCGGACAGCATTGCACACAAGGAGGACATTAAAAAACTCTTTGACGAAAGCTCCGAAATAAAAACCGCTTTTGCCCAATATGAAAACGCAATCAATGATTGGTGGAACGAGCAACAAGCCACTTTTGAACAATTGCCCGAAGGCAAATTGAATATATTTGATTTATACCATCAATTTTCTCAATCACTCACTGAAAAACTCCGTTTCAACCAAAATCATGGCAATCAAAAAAATCAAACAAATCACAGTTCAGACATCCTTGACGACTTTAAAAGCCGTGGCTCGTTTGCTGCCTATTGGAACAGCATTACCAACGACATCAAAAGTGTAATTGCCAGCGGATGGAATGCCGAACTGATACCCGATGATGAAATTTTGCAAAGCCAGTTTCCCGAAGTGCTTAAAGAACTGAAAGATAACGAAGTAAGGCGTGACGAATTGCAAGCTAAGTTTGATGAAGTAAACGAACTGGAAGATGATACGTGGAACGAAGAAGATTACGAAGTATGGCGCAGCAAGGAACTGAAAGAACACAAAGACAGCATTAAAGAACTGAAAGGCGAACGCAAGGAAGCCGACAAGGAATTTAAGTTGCTGTTGAAACGCATTAAAGCAGGAGCGGAAGACAGTGAACAGTTAAAAGTGAAAAGTGAAAACCTGAAGGCAGAAGTAATCCGTTTGGATGAACAGATTGCGCAGGAAGAAAACCGAATAGCCAAGCACAGCGAATTGGAAGAAGAACTAAAAGTGTGCAAACGAAAAATTAAAGAAATAAAAGACCGCAAACAAGCATTGGTGGACCAGGCACGCTTGCTCATTACGCCTGAAGAAGCCAAAGAACTCATCATGCAGCGCTGGCTACGAACACTGCAACAAACCGTAAACGACTATTTGCAAGCCCACCAACGACAATTGTTGCAGGCGGTGGAAAATGTTTGGGATAAATACACAACACCATTGCACAATATTTTGGAGGAAAGAGAAAGGGAAACTGAATTGTTGAACCAATTTTTAGTTGAGTTGGGATATGAATAATTGGAAGCCATATAATCTCGAACAGCTTGCCTACTATTACAACGGTATGGCATTTAAGCCGGATGACTGGAAAGAAGAAGGAATAAAAATTATTCGCATTGAGCAGCTTAACAATCCAACAGGCCATTACGATTACTACCAAGGTGAAGTATCAGAAAACAATGGAATAAATAATGAAGACTTAATTTTTTCGTGGAGTGCTACCCTTAAAGTTGCGATTTGGAAACATGGATATGGTGTTCTGAATCAGCATTTATTTAAAGTCGTTCCAAAGGATATTGCAGACAAGTATTTTCTTTACTACTTACTTGATGCGAATATGGAAAAGCTTGGAGAATCTTCTCATGGGCTAACCATGAAGCACATAAAAAGAGGAGAGTTAGAGAAATATATTGTTTCAATTCCTGAAATACCCGAACAACAATGCATCGCCAAAATCCTATCCACCTGCGATGCAGTAATAGAAAAAACCCAAGCCGCCATTGCCAAATACAAAGCCATAAAGCAAGGCATGTTGCAGGATTTGTTTACCCGTGGCATAGACCTAAACACCAACAAACTCCGCCCCCGCTACCAAGATGCACCGGAGTTGTATAAAGAAAGTAAGTTGGGGATGATACCGAGGGAGTGGGAAGTGGAAAGGTTGGTGAACTTATGTTCTGAGAAACCAACTTATGGAATAAATGCCGCAGCCGTTGATTTCACTTATCAACTTCCTACTTATTTAAGAATTACAGACATCGATGAAGTTGGTAATTTTTCAAAGACAGGCAGAAAGTGTGTTGATTCACCTTTTTCAGAAAACTATATTTTGAAGAAGGGAGATTTGGTATTTGCAAGAACTGGGGCTTCAGTCGGTAAAACATATCTATACAATGAAATTGATGGGCTTCTGGTGTTTGCAGGGTTCTTAATTAAGGTCTCACCAAATGCGAAAGTTCTTGATTCAAACTATTTAAAATTTCTAACCGAAACAGCTTATTATCTAAATTGGGTTGGTTTGATGAGTCAAAGAAGTGCTCAGCCCGGTATAAACGGAAATGAGTATGGTAGTTTTCTTATTCCTAAACCTGATTTGAATGAACAAATTTTTATTTCAGAAAGACTACTAGCTATTCAGCGGAAACTCCAAACCGAGCAAACCTATTTACAGAAAATGCAAAGTCTTAAAAAGGGATTAATGGAAGATTTGTTGAGTGGGAAAAAATGTCTGAATCTTGATTTTCAGGATGAACAGATTAACCAGGATTCGAAAACCATCCTTCAATCTGTCAATCTGGTAAATCAAGATGCAGACAATTATCCTGTTAATCCTAAAATCGAGTAAATCAAGATTAAGACAATGGCATTAGATGAAATAACCTATAAAATAATTGGTGCAGCCATGAAGGTGCACAACACCCTTGGCAACGGTTTTCAGGAAGTGATTTACCAACGTTGCCTGGCGATTGAATTAGAGAGAGCTGAATTGAGTTTTGGCAGAGAAGTTGACCAAACAATTTTTTACGAAAGTATAGAGGTTGGAACACGAAGGGCTGATTTCATTGTGGAAGATAAAGTGATAGTAGAATTAAAAGCAGTCATCAATTTAGAAGATGTGCATTTGGCACAAGCAAAGAGTTATGTCGTAGCTTATGATTTTGAAGTAGGGCTTTTAATAAATTTTGGAGCAACAAGTTTGCAATACAAAAAAGTATTTCACCCTGTGAAGCATCCTGTTAATCCTAAAAACAAGTAAATCAAGATTCAGACAAATGGCAGAATGAGAAATGGAAAAACAAATTGAAATATATAAATCGGCAGATGGAGTTGAAGTTTCCGTAGTTATTGATAAAGAAACGGTATGGGTTACCCAAAAGCAAATGGCGGAGCTTTTTAATACTACTCCGCAAAATATCACCATTCATTTGAAGAGAATTTACAAGGAGGGTGAAATTGATGAAAAAGTAACTTGTAAGGAATATTTACAAGTTCAAACCGAGGGAAAAAGACAGGTAAGCCGCAAGCAATTGACTTATAACCTGGATGCCATTCTATCTGTGGGCTATCGGGTAAACTCCAAGCGGGGCACAAAATTGAGCCAATGGGTAACACAGCGTCATAGAGATTATCTTGTGAAAATTAAAATTGCAGCCTGAAATGAGTGAAATAATCATATACCAAACTCCTGATAGCCAGACGCAAGTTGAAGTGCAGTTTGAAGATGAAACCGTTTGGCTCTCGCAGGCACAGTTGGTTGATTTGTTCAAATCAAGCAAAGCTAATATCAGCGAACATCTGAAAAGCATATTCAAATCAGGGGAATTAGAAAGCAAGGCAACGGTTCGGAAATTCCGAACAGTTCGAAATGAGGGGAACAGAAAGGTTACGAGGGATATTGAGCACTACAATCTTGATGTGATTATCTCTGTCGGATATAGGGTAAATACAATAAGAGGTATTCAATTCCGCCAGTGGGCTACCCAACGTCTCAAAGGTTATTTCGTAAAATATGTAATTGCTGCATAAGATGAATGAAATAGTGATATACAAAACTGAAGACAACAATACTGAAATAGCGGTGCAATTTGATGGCGATACCGTATGGCTAACACAATTGCAAATTGCTGAATTGTTTATGCAAACCAAGCAAAACATCAGCTTACATATCAATAATTGTTTTAAAGAAAAGGAACTGGTGAAGCATTCAGTTGTCAAGGAATCCTTGACAACTGCCGCAGATGCTAAGAAATACCGAACCAATTACTACAACCTTGATGTCATCATTTCTGTTGGCTACCGGGTAAAATCCAAACGCGGCACCCAATTCCGCCAATGGGCTACCCAACGCCTGAAAGATTATTTGGTGATGGGTTATGCCGCTAACCAAAAAAGGTTGGAGCAGTTGCAGCAAACCATTCAGCTCATCAGCCAGGGCGGTAAGACAGAAGCCCTGCAATTGACCGAAGCCAAAGGATTGCTGGACATTATTCAAAACTATACACAAAGTTTTGTGCTGCTCAATCAATACGACAGCAATAATATTCGCACAGAAAAATTAAATGAACAGCTTACTTATGAAATTCAATACCCTGAAGCTAAATCTGCTATTGACGAATTAAAAAAGCAATTGGAAGGAAAAAATGAAGCCACAGACTTGTTCGGCAACGAAAAAGATGAGGGATTTAAGAGTTCGCTGCAAAGTATCGTGCAAACTTTTGGCGGACAATATCTTTACCCAAGCATTGAAGAACAAGCGGCACACCTGCTTTATTTTGTGATAAAAAACCATTCTTTCAGCGATGGCAACAAGCGCATTGGGGCGTTTTTGTTTGTATGGTTCTTAGAGAAAAATAAACACAGGATGAAGAAAACGGGCGAAGCAAAAATCAATGACAACGGATTAACCGCATTAGCATTGCTCATTGCTCAAAGCAAGCCCGAAGAAAAAGAATTGATGATAAAACTCATTATCAACTTAGTGAATACACAATAGTAATGGCAGAATATATCCATGTAGAAAAACCGTTTTTAGATAAGCTTCGCCAGTTAGGCTGGCAGGTAATAGACCAAGGCATAGGCGTTCCGCAAGACCCGGCTAAAAGTTTGAGAGAGCACTTTAAGCAAGTGGTATTGCCGCAAGTCTTTAAAGACACGGTGAAGTCCATCAACAAAACTGCAGACGGCAGAGAATGGCTCACCGACAGGCAATTGGAAGAATTGCTTTCAGAGATTCAAAGCTTTTCGGGCAAAACCTTGCATGAAGCCAATAAAGAAATTCACCGCTTACTGATAAAAGGTACAACGGTAAATAAAAACGAATTGACAGGTGACGTTAACCCTACGGTTCGTTTGGTGGATTTCAGAAATTACGAAAAGAACAGTTTTATTGCCATCAATCAGTTTCGTTTGCTCACTCCGGGAGCAAGTCGCCAGGGCATTATTCCCGATATTGTTTTATTTCTGAATGGTTTGCCTGTGGTAGTGGTAGAAGCCAAAGATTTTGATGTGGCAGAACCATTAAGCGAAGCCTTTTTACAGGTTACCCGATATGCCAATACCAGAGAAGATGATTACGGAGTAAAGGAAGGCGAAGAACGGCTTTTTCACTACAATTTGTTTAGCATCATCACCCACGGTCATGAAGCCCGTGTGGGAACCATCAGTGCCGATTTTGATTTTTACAACAATTGGGTGGACATTTTTCCCGAAGAATATAAAACGGTTGCTTTTCCACCTGATGAAGAACGGCAGGAAGTAATGATTTGCGGAATGCTCAACAAAGAAATCTTAGTGGACATTCTGAAACACTACACGCTTTTTATGGAAATCAAGGAAGGTGTGGAAGTGAAAATTGTGGCTCGTTACAATCAATACAGAGCCGTTGGAAAAATCATCCGCAATTTAAGAGAAGGGAAAAACCCAAAAGAGAAAGGCGGTGTGGTTTGGCATACACAGGGCAGCGGAAAAAGCTTGACCATGGTATTTCTTATTCGCAAACTCCGCAGCAGTGATGATTTAAAAGACCTGAAAATTATCTCCATTGTTGACCGTGTAGATTTAGAAAAGCAGTTGGCAGATACCTTGAAATATGCCAATGAGTCCTTGTCCATCATTGACAGCAAAGCCGATTTGAATCTTTTGAATGATAATACAGGAAACCTTAACTTAGTGATGATTCACAAGTTTTTGGCAAACAACAATGTATCAGCACAATCGCTGATTGATGCCGGTGTAGTTCCCAAGTTTGAAAAATTTGAAACCATCAACAACAGCGACCGCATTTTACTAATGGTAGATGAGGCTCACCGAACACAAGGCGGAGATATGGGCGATAATTTGTTCAACGCTTTTCCGCAGGCTACAAGAATTGGTTTTACCGGAACTCCTTTAATAACCGAACGCCACGAAACCAAAACACATGAACGTTTTGGTGGCATATTGGATGAAAACGGAGAACCGTGGATTGACAGCTACAAATTTGACAAAGCTGTGGCTGACAGAGCCACTGTTGAAATCAAGTATATTGGAAAAGTTTCCAACGATAAAATAGACGATAAAGAACTATTTGATGCAGAATTTGAAGACCTTTTTCAGAAAAGAACTCAGGAAGAAAGAGAAGAAATTCAAAGGCGTTACGGTTCATTCATTGCCTATCTCGAAAGCAAAGACCGTATTGCCGAAATAGCTAAAGACATTGTTGAACATTATTACACCGATATTTTGGTGAATGGCTTTAAAGCACAAGTAGTGTCTTCAAGTATTGTGGCAGCTGTTCGCTACAAGTACGAACTGGAAACTGCAATCAAAGAGAAAATTGCTCAATTGAAAGCATTGCCTGATGGTGAAAGAGATGATGAGCGAATTAAGCAATTAGAATTTTTAAAAGTTGCTGCCGTAGTTTCGGGTATGGGTAACAATGAACCCGGTTACATCAGCAAGGCAAGAAATGAAGCAAAAGATTGGGATGCCGTGAACAGTTTCAAAAAAGACTTTGACTATTCGCAGGAAGAAGGCGGACAATACAAAAAACCCGAATCAGGCATAGGAATTTTGTGTGTTTGCGACCGCTTGTTGACTGGCTTTGATGCTCCCATTGAGCAAGTGATGTATTTAGACAAAATCATGAGAGAGCATGATTTGTTCCAAGCCATTACAAGAGTAAACAGAACTAAAAAAGGTAAAACATTTGGGCTTATAGTGGACTATATCGGCATTACCAAACATTTACAACAAGCCTTAGGTATTTACACAGACAAGGACAAGGAAAAAGCGCAGCA
The DNA here is from genome assembly GCA_037045145.1 of Bacteroidia bacterium. Taxonomy (NCBI): domain Bacteria; kingdom Pseudomonadati; phylum Bacteroidota; class Bacteroidia; species Bacteroidia bacterium. The sequence continues at coordinate 1,629,542 of JBAOIA010000011.1, read as the reverse complement.
CTTTCTGAATGTATTCCGAGACATCAACAAAGAAATTCCTGTATTAGAAGCACGCTATAAAAGGGTTTTGAATTTGTTTACGGACAACAACCTCAATGAAATTGAAAACTTCCTGAATCAAAAGTTTACAGATCCGGCAGCAGAATTTGAGTTTGCCGAAAGTTGTATTGAGCAGGCAAAGAATATCAAGTTCAGAGCAGAGTTACTCACCTATTCCAAAAGCTTCTTCGACAGTTTGGATTTGCTTTTCAATACGCAGGCAGGTGGCGAATATTGGGTAATTGCGAAACGATTAGGTTACTTGCTATGGAGAATCAAAGACCGTTACAAAGACGAAACCATGGATTTGAAATGGGCTTCGCAGAAAGTCCGCCAGCTAATTGACAAACATTTGTATTCCTTAGGCATTGATACCAAAGTTCCACAGGTTTCAATTCTTTCACCTGATTTTGGAGGAAATCCAGTTCACCTTATTCACAAACTCCTAAATCGAAAGCTTCGGAAATGGAACATGCAATCCGTTGGCATATCAAAGTAAATCTGGAAAAAGACCCAACGCTTTACAACCGTTTCAAAGACCGGCTTGAAACAATATTGAATTCATACAAAGAGAATTGGGAAGAAATAGTAAAACAGTTTGAAGGATTGAGAGAGGAAATGGCAGAAGGAAGAAAAGTTGAAACCGAAGGCGTTTCCGTTGTTGAAGCACCATTTTATGAAATTCTGAAATCTGCATTGCCAATAGAAGATGAAAAAGAGATTGAGAAAACAAAGGAATTGTCGCATACGCTTATACTCAATCCTAAAAGAAACCGCACAGATCAATAATTTCTGGGACAAACCGGCAGAGCTAAGACGTTTGATTTCAGGGAAAATAGAAGACGAAATTTATTACTCAATAATTACTGGTTATTGGCAAGCAAAGCAGGAGAATTAACAACAGAGCTTTTGAAGTTGGCTAAAAACCGAATAAATGAATTATAATAAAAAATTCTGAAAATCCTTTAATCCTGAAAATCCTGATCCCGACAGATGAAGTTAGACAGCATCCATATTGACATTGAAAAAACCGAAAGAAGGAAGACGGTAAGCATTTTCATTGAACGAAATGGTTCAGTAAAAGTGCTTGCCCCTATTACCTCAAGTGATGATAAAATTGAAGCCGCTGTAAAAGCAAAAGAGTATCAAATTTTTCAGAAACTGGCTAAATGGAAAGAACTCAATCAGGGTAAAGTAAAACGTGAATACGTTAATGGGCAATCATTTCTCTATTTGGGCAGAAACTACCGTTTAAAAATTACCGAACATCAAGATATGCCATTGAAAATATCAGGTGGTTTCTTTCATCTTGACAAAAAATATTTACCAAAAGCGGAAAAGGTTTTTAAGGATTTCTATCGTACAAAAGGACTGCAAAAAATTGAGGAGCGCCTTAAACTGATAGCTGAAAAATTTCAAACGAAACCAACAGCAATAAAGGTTTTGGAACTTCAAAACCGTTGGGCATCATGGACACCTAAAAACGGTCTGAATTTTCACTGGAAATGTATCATGGCACCTGTTTCGGTTCTTGACTATATCATTACCCATGAAATGGTTCATTTGAAACACCCCAATCATTCACCTGAATTTTGGAATGAATTGGACAAGAAAATGCCCAATTACCGTGAACATGAAGAATGGTTAAAAAGGAATGGAGTAAAAATGTCATTATGAGAACAAGCCAACGCACAGGTGTAAGTACATGTCTTGTCCTATAACAGGTTTACACCAAAAAGTATAAACTACAAACAAAAAAAAGCCCTGCAAAACAGGGCTTTTTTATTTTAGCAAACGCAATGATTACATATCGTCATCATCATCAGAAGAGTTGCTGCTGAACAAATCATCATTGAATGACATATCATCATCCATCATATCTTTTTCGTCCATCTTTACATCACTATCATCAGTGTCCATTTCAATCGGCCTAACAATTTCAATAATTTCTGTTTCGTAAGTAACTATCGGCTTTATATCCTCCGGTTTTTCCTTTGGCATAGGCGTAGGTTTTTTTACTAAAGGTTTAGGTGCCACTTTTTTTACCGCAACTTTAGGAGTTGCCTTCTTTTTTATCGCAACCTTTTTCTTTGGAGCTGCTTTCTTCTTTGGAGCAGCCTTCTTCTTTGGAGCAGCCTTCTTCTTTGGAGCAGCCTTCTTTTTGGTAGCAGCCTTCTTCTTTGGTGCTGCTTTCTTCTTTGGTGTTGCTTTCTTCTTGGTAGCAGCCTTCTTCTTAGTAGCTACTTTCTTTTTAGTAGTTGCTTTTTTCTTTGGAGCAGCTTTCTTTTTAGTAGCTGCTTTTTTCTTTGGAGCTACTTTCTTTTTAGTTGCCTTTTTACCACTTGCCTTGCGAGCAGGTTTTGCTTTTTTCTTAGCAACAGATTTTTTTGATTTTGATGCTTTTGCCATAGGTAAACAAGATTGATGGTGAGTATGTGTTCTATTTTTGCGTAAATATACAGCAGGTTTTAATTGATACAAGTGTAAATCAAAAAATATTTTTCAATACCCTCCTGTTTCTAAGTCAGGCTTTGCTTTTATATATTTTATGGATATTTGATACCTGAATTTTAATACTAAAACATTGATTAAGTTATTTAAACCAATGCTGCTTCTGCTGTTAGTTAGCATGGGGTGCAACCAAAAGCCAACAGCAGACCTGATTCTTTTTAACGGTAAAATTTATACCGTTGACAGCTCCTTTTCTACAGTACAAGCAATGGTTGTTACCAATGGGAGAATAGTAGAAACCGGGGCCAACGCACTTGCAGACAAGTATCAGTTCCGTCAGAAAATAGACCTTATGGGCAAAAGTGTTTACCCGGGCTTTATTGATGCTCATTGTCATTTTTATGGCTATAGCACCGACCTTCCAAAATGTGCACTCTTTGACACAAAGTCGTTTGATGAGGTCGTACAAAGGGTAAAAGAATATGCTGCTAACAACAAGTTCAGTTGGATACTAGGTCGTGGCTGGGATCAGAACGACTGGCAGGATAGCACCTATCCTGACAAGACCCTATTGGATAGTTTGTTTCCTAACACCCCTGTTTATCTGATGCGAATAGACGGACATGCAGTTTTAGTCAACCAAAAAGCATTGGATATTGCTGGCATAACAACGTCAACAAAGGTTCAGGGCGGTGAGATAATTACTAAAAACAAGCACTTAACGGGACTGTTGATTGATAATGCTGTTGACATTGTTAAAGCACATATCCCTGAATTTACTGCTCAGATAAAAAAGGAAGGACTCATTAAAGGTGAACAGAATTGTTTTGCAGTTGGCCTTACATCATTAGTTGATGCCGGACTTAGAGTAGAAGATATTCTATTGCTCGATTCGCTTCAAAAGGCAGGAACCATCAAAATGAAAATTTATGCCATGGCCGAACTATCTAATGCGAGTAAAAATTATTGGTTTAAAAGAGGCAAATACAAAACCGATTATTTGCAGGTTAAAAGCTTTAAATTATATGCCGATGGTGCTCTTGGTTCAAGAGGTGCATGTTTGCTTTTACCCTATTCTGATATGCCGGGCCATTTTGGATTTATGCTTAAAGACGAGGATTCCATTCAATTGTTAGCCAAAGAGATATATGACAGTGGATTTCAGCTAAACACCCACTGTATTGGCGATTCTGCCAATCGTTTTATGCTGCAAGTTTATGCCGCAAACCTTAAAACAAAAAATGATTTGAGATGGCGCATTGAGCATTGCCAGGTTGTAAATCATGATGACTTAAAGTATTTCTCTGACTATTCCATAATCCCAAGTGTTCAGCCTACACATGCCACAAGTGATATGTATTGGGCAGAAAAAAGACTTGGCAGTGAAAGAATTCATGATGCCTATTCCAATAAAGCTTTGCTTAAAGAAACCGGCATGTTAGCTTTAGGAAGTGACTTTCCTGTGGAAGACATAAACCCGCTATTTGGATTCTATGCTGCCGTGGTTCGAAAAGATCAGAAAGGATTTCCACCGGCAGGTTTTGAGTCCGAGAATAAAATTAGCCGCATAGAGGCATTGCGCGGTATGACCATTTGGGCAGCCTATTCTATGTTTGATGAAAAAGAAAAAGGCTCATTAGAAAAAGGCAAAGTAGCGGATTTTGTGATTTTGAATGATGATTTAATGACTGCACCGGACAGCATTTTATATAAACTACACGTACAAGCAACCTATTCAAATGGAGTTAAAGTTTATGAGAACAAAAAGTAAAATCCTTCTTCTATTTCTTTGTTATAGCACATCTGTTTTTGGACAAAACCTGTTGTGGAACCCTACTGTTAAATTAAACGACCGTCCATATCAAAAATTTCTTGGCACTTACAATGAATCTTATTATGCGGCAGGTAGCAACATTAAGCTGATTCAGGATGCCGGAGACAGCATTTTTGTAGCAACGGCCTGGAAAAAACTCAAATTAACCTTGTTGCGTTACGATGATAAATTCTTTCTGAAAGATACTGTGGCAATACGATTTTTGCAGTTTCCAATACGGGTAAATGATGTGGTTTTGAGCGATTCAACCATAAAAATATTCTACTCCAAAGGAATTGACAATCTTGATTTTTGTGTTGATGTTTTTGACCTGAGAGGTTATTTTAAACAGACTCATGTTTTAATAGCCGGAAAAAATGTTGCAAAATTTAAGCAGAAGAATTTTTTCAACTATAACACTTCTGTTAACAATCGTTTTTTTACCATTACCACTAATGACAGTATTTATTGCTTCAACACTCAATTGATCAGTATCTGGAAAACTGCTTTGCCAAACACTTTTTTTGTTGATGGTGTAATAAATGATAGCGGTACATTTTCAGGTGTATTCAACAGTGGGAAAGAATTTTTTGTTGCATCTGCTGTTGACGGTAAAATTATCACTCAAACAATTTCTGTTGAAAAGGATGAATTATCAGGGTTAAAAGTTACCCAAGCCGGTAACAGAATAATTGTTGCTTCATTGTATGGCTTCACCGACAACTCCTTTAACCCTATTTATAACGACATTGCCAATGCAAACAAGTTTAAAAGTAATGGTGTACGTATTTCAGAATTTAACAACAACCTTCAACTCATAAAAACAAATGTCATTAAATTCACAGACGAAACATTACTTGAAATGGTTGACAATTTATTGTTAAAGAATATTAAAGGTGTTGACTTTTTAAAAATTCAGCAAATTGATGTGATGAACAATGGTAATATTATGCTGTTAATTGAAAAGCAGTTTGCCTCCTATACCAAACCCGCTGAAGTGAATGGTAAAACAAATACGTTAATTGGAAGGGAAACTTCAGCCAATGCACTGCTTTTGGTTTGCACTGACATGCAAAATAAAAATCTACAAACCGTTATTCAAAGAAAAATTAGTGCAACTGAAAATTTCGAGTACGCCTGTAATGTTAAAGGTATTCCAAACAAAGACGATTATTATCTTTATTTTTTAAATGGAAGAAATCAGGAAGATTATCAGCTGACACAGACAATTTTTAATTCGCTACTCAGAAAAATTTACACCAAAGAAATTGAACTTGCTTCGGCAAAAAAACTTTTGCCTGACCTGTCTTCTGTTACTCGTCTGGACAAGAACAGGTTTATTCTAAATGCACGACTCTTAAAGAAATTCTCTTCTGCCACTTTAGATTTCAAGTAACATACAGTGTATTATAAATAATTAAAGACCGCCCCGTTAAACAAGAGCGGTCCTTAATGTTCAAACCTTAAAATTATTTCACATCTGCTTTATGGACTCAATGTGATTAATTTCATCAATAAAAATTATTTTGCAGACTCTTCTGATTTTACATCAGATTTTACATCAGATGTTCCTGCATCAGCTTTTTTATGTGCGCAACAACCTGCTTTTGCTTGTTTGTCGGCACATGAAGCAGCAGAAGCCTCTGCCTTATCGGCACAACATTTTTTCTTTTTGCCTTTCTTTTTGCAGCAATCTTTGTCTTTTTCTGCTTTACCGTCACATGGCATGTTTACACTTGTTGCACTGCTTTCAGTAATCTGAAGGTCAGCAACTGTATTTGCTTTGTTGTTGTTAGCATAAGCGTTAACAATCAGGAACAGTCCGAGTACGCTTAAAATTGAAAGTACTTTTTTCATTTTTCTTTATAATTTTCTGCTAAAATAGTATTTTCAACCCTATAATACAACTGACCAAAGTCACTTTTGTGGTTTTTTCATTAAATAACCATCTGCAAAAGTGCTGTTCTGCCTACCAGTCTGAGTGTTTCTTTAATACGCCATTCATCAACACCGGCACCACAAGGGTTTGATTAGGTGTTAAACAATACAATACATCTTCATCAATTTTAAGTCTTTCCAATCGTGTACGATGTGAAGAGTCCTTCAAAAAATCGTACATATCATGCTTTGCCAGATTATACAGTTTCATGGCTGCATGAGCTGAATCGCGATGTTCGGAAAGTTGAAAATGCGGAAGCAGTTTTTGCGTCAGCGCCCCTGCAAAAAGAGTATCTTCAAGATTAAAAGTATTTTTCCATCCGGCACAAAGACAAAGCACATTTTTGTTTTGCTGAATAAGCCATGCAGCCAGGACATCAAGATTCAGAAATGAACCTGCAACAATTCCTGCAGAGCCTTTGGCGATGTTTATGGCCTTGGTGCCATTGGTGGTTGTTAGTGCAATATCACGACCAATTATCTTGTCTTCCATATAACTGAAAGGTGAATTGCCAAGATCAAAGCCTTCTACCATAGAGCCCTGTCGCTCTGCTCCTATCAGATAACCTTTTTCTTTATACTGATAACTTTCTTCCACCGTCATGACAGGCACAATGGAGCGCGCACCATATTGTAAAGCTACACAAATGCTACTTGTAGCACGCAAAATATCAATGGCAACAACAATAGATTCGGCAGTATGGTGCTGATGGAAAAGTGCCGGTGTTAAACAAACTTCAACTACAGGTTTGCCTGCTGCTTCAGCCATGGTTTACTTTTTAATAAACGGAATCTTTACAACTGCGGCTTTTATCAGTTTCTCTCTGATTTTAATATAAATCTCAGTCCCTTCTGCAGACTGATCTTTCGACACATAGCCCAAACCAATAGCTTTGTTTAAGGTTGGTGATTGTGTTCCGGATGTAACGCGACCAATTTTTTGTCCTGATACATTACATATTTCGTAATCGTGTCTTGGAATACCGCGATCAATCATTTCAAAGCCTACCAATTTGCTGGCTACCCCCTGCTCTTTCTGTTGTTTTAATGCATCTGAGTTGGTAAAAGTCTTCGTAAATTTGGTAATCCATCCTAATCCTGCTTCCAAGGGTGAGGTGGTGTCATCAATATCATTCCCGTACAAACAGAATCCCATTTCAAGCCGTAAGGTGTCACGAGAACCAAGGCCTGCAGGCTTTATGCCGAATGGTTGCCCTGCCTGCATAACGTCATTCCAGATTTTTTCTGCATACTGATTTTCAAAATACAATTCAAACCCACCTGCACCGGTATAACCTGTATTGGAGATAAGCACATTTTGACATCCGGCAAACTCTCCTTTTGCAAAGTTGTAATATGGTATGTCTGCCAAGACTATTGAAGTAAGTTTCTGTAATGTTTCCATTGCCCTTGGCCCCTGAATGGCAAGTAAAGAAGTTTTATCAGAAATGTCATGCATTTCAACTTTTTTATGGTTAAATTTTTGAAGCCATTTCCAGTCTTTCTCAATATTGGATGCATTAACAACGAGCATGAATGTTTTATCATCAATACAATAAACAATTAAATCGTCAATAATTCCACCTGTTTCATTCGGGAAATAACTGTACTGTGCTTTCCCTGATGTCAATTTGGATGCATCATTGCTTGTCACACGTTGAAGAAGATCAAGTGCATCATCACCTTTTAAAATAAATTCTCCCATGTGAGAGACATCAAACATTCCAACGGAATTACGAACTGTTTCATGCTCGTCATTAATTCCTGTATATTGAACAGGCATCAGATACCCTGCAAAGGGCACCATTTTAGCACCTGCCTTTTGATGAATGGCCGTTAAAGCTGTTTGTTTTAAGGTGGTATTTTCTTCCATACTATTGTTTAAAATCTGCGGCAAATCTACAAGTTTTAAGACTTGTTCAAACTGATTCATGTTATTTCAATAACTGGTTTTTATCTTTACACCAATTTCCACCAACGGTTGACAGAAAGATGAAACTATTAACTGCAGAGCAATTCCGTATGGCCGATGTCAATACGATAAAAAATGAACCCATAAGTTCTGTTGATTTGATGGAAAGGGCAGCCAAAAGTTGTTGTCAGGAATTAACAAAGAATGTAGATGAAAAAGATGAGCTTTGCATTCTCTGCGGTCCTGGAAATAATGGTGGTGATGGACTTGCCATTGCCAGAATTTTGGCCGATTCAGGAAAAAAAGTCACTGTTATATTAACCGGCAATAGCGACAAGCTAAGCCCGGATGCAGAAACAAATTTTCAAAAATTGCAGAAAACGTCTGCAAAAATTTTATACCTGACTGATGCTGACCTGCCCTTGGCGAACACAACAGTTTGGGTTGATGCAATTTTTGGATCAGGATTAAATAAAGCTGTAGAAAAAAACATTGCAGATTTAATTCATAAAGTAAACGCTACCGGAGCACCTGTTTTTTCAATTGATTTACCCACAGGATTATTTGCCGACAAGCATACCCCATCTGACGATGCCGTAATTCATGCATCAACAACATTAACTTTCCAACGGCCTAAACGCTGTATGCTTTATGCAGAAAACGCGCACAGGAATGGCGAAGTAAAAGTTCTTGACATTGGACTTGATGAACGTTACATTGAGTCATTAAATTCTGCTCATGAACTGGTTGACCGATGTATGATAAAGAAACTTCTTAAGCCTCGAAAACGATTTTCACATAAAGGCAACTTTGGTCATGCTTTGCTGATTGGCGGAAGTTATGGGAAAGCCGGAGCAATAGCGCTATCAGCAAAAGCCTGCGTTAAAAGTGGTGCTGGGTTAACAACAGTTCATACTATAAAAACAACGGGCTTAGCATTGCAATCTTCTATACCGGAAGTTATGTTGAGTACCTGTGAAGGCGACAAGGTGAGTGACCTGCCTGATTTAAAGCCATACAGTGCCATTGCATCAGGCCCCGGTTTGGGCATTTACGAAGAAACCACAAACATGATTGGTCATTTGCTTGTAAAAGCAAACAGCCCTTTGGTTCTTGATGCCGATGCGCTGAATATCATCTCAGAAAACAAAAAACTTCTGAATCTTATTCCTGAAAACACTATCATAACTCCGCATAAAAAAGAATTTGAAAGGTTGTTCGGAGTATTTGAAAATGATTTTCAGAGAAACGATTTTCAAATTGCAGCTTCAGTAAAACACAAAATTGTTATTGTCTTAAAAGGTGTTTACACTTCCATTTCTACTCCTGACGGAAGGTGTTTTTTTAACACAACAGGCAATGCAGGGCTGGCAAAAGGAGGCAGTGGTGACACGTTAACTGGTATTGTTGCTGCAATGCTTGCACAAGGATTAACTGCAGCAGATGCTGCAATTGCAGCAGTTTTTATTCATGGCTTAGCAGCAGATTGTGCCGTTAAAAAAATTCACCCTTATGCTTTAACTGCAAGTGATGTAACAGAATATCTTTCTGAGGCTTTTATGCAAACTGTGTAATAACTGCAGGCTCAATCCAGTCGCCATTATCACGAATCAGTTCAATGAGTGCATCAACAGCAAGTGCTGCATCAATATTTCTGCGGACAACTTCTTTGCCTTTATAGAGCGTAATCTTTCCTGCACCTGAACCTACATAGCCATAATCTGCATCAGCCATTTCGCCAGGGCCATTTACAATACATCCCATAATGCCAATCTTTATTCCTTTGAGATGATGCGTTCTTGCTCGAATTTTAGCTGTGGTTTCCTGCAAGTCGAATAAAGTACGTCCACATGATGGGCAACTGATATATTCTGTTTTTGAAATACGGGTTCTGGCAGCTTGTAAAATCCCAAATGCTGTTTGATTAATATCTGCCGGACTAACTTTTTCTGAACAAAGCCAAACACCATCACCCATACCATCTAAAAGCAAAGCACCGGCATCTGTTGAGCTATTTAAACGAAATGTTTCCAAATCTACATCAGCATAATCTCGCTTTATGATGACAGGCATAGTGTTTTTCTGCTGCATCATACCAATAAACACACTGCGCAAATCAGGCATGGCATGCTCGTTTGCTGTCTTTAGTACAAGAACAGTATCAGAAAGTTTTTCAATATTTAGTTGTTGTTTAAAAAAATCCAAAGTACTTAATTCAACAAACTTTATGGCAGCAGTACACTTGACTGCTTCATCCAACTCATTCTCATTAAACAATGGATACGTTCTTTCGTCACCGGAATGCTGATGCCACATTTTAAAATTGTAAACCACACCTAGTGTTCCGGGTAATGCAAAAGAAATCTGCTGGTCGCCTGCATAAATAAAATCACATGCCTGATCGCTGATATGCCATTTATCGAGTGTCTGAGAATAATTATATCCAACCGGAAATAGTGAAGTAGGAGTAATATTTTGCTTGCCGGAAAAATCGGCAATCACAACAGGAACATGATTTCCTCCAACGTTCAAAACGGATTTTGTCTGCCGTCTGCTGTAACCGAATGGCGAGTACAACAGTTGCTGATGGTTAATTGGTCTTATTTCTTTGTGGGCTGCACGATTATTATAACGTGACACTAATTTTTGTGCAACCGGAATTTCGCGTTCCGGATCTTCGGTTAGCGAAACTCTAATGGTATCACCAATGCCATCTTCGAGTAATGTGCCGATACCTGATGCTGATTTAATTCGTCCATCTTCTGCTTCGCCAGCTTCCGTTACGCCAAGATGCAAGGGAAATAGTGCAGGCAAAGAGTTATTCTCGCTATTCAAATCCATAAACTCTGCACGCATTTTTGCAATCAAAAGTCTATATGCCTGAACCATCACCTGAGGATTACTTGCCTTCATAGAAAGCACAATGTTATAGTAGCCCTCATCCATACAAATTCGCAAAAATTCAAGTGCAGACTCCACCATTCCCAACGGGGTATCACCATAACGACTCATAATACGGTCGCTCAAAGAGCCATGATTGGTACCAATACGCATAGCAGTACCATAGTCTTTACAAATCTTCACTAATGGAATAAAACGTTCGCGAATACGCTCTAATTCTTCAGCATAAGTTACATCAGTATATTCTATAGTATCAAACTTCTTTTTATCTGCATAGTTGCCGGGATTTACTCTTACTTTCTCAACAATACGAGCTGCTGTTTCAGCAGCATTAGGTGTAAAATGTATATCGGCAATCAGAGGTGTTTTATAACCTCTCCTTCTAAGTTCATCTTTAATATTCTGAAGATTTCGTGCCTCATTGATACTTGGCGCAGTAATTCGCACATACTCACAGCCGGCTTCAATCATTCTGATGCTTTGTTCAACCGTTGCCTTGGTATCAAGGGTATCTGTCGTAGTCATACTTTGAACACGAATGGGATTATTGGCTCCCATGGCAACATCACCAATCTTTACTTCAAGTGTTTTTAATCTTTGGTAAGATGTAAGGCTATTACAATAAAGTTGAAAAATATTTTGAGCTGTCGGCACACTATCCATTTTTAAAATAAATATTTTAGCTGCAAATATCGGAATTCTAAATCTTTAGAATTAAATAACCCTGTAAATACATTAAAGTTTTACCAACCGCTTTTGCAACACTTTTTTGTCTGATTCAAGCAGGAGATAATAAGTGCCCGGTGCAAGATTTTTTGGATAAATAGTAATTTGATTAAGAGACTGTCTATGCTTACTCTGATAGACAATTTTCCCAACAATATTCACTAACTTAATATCGTATTTTCTATATAAAAAATCTTCGGAGTGAATGCAAATCTGATCTGTGAATGGATTTGGATATAAACTCACATAGTCCTTTTTTATAACTTCACTTTCTCCAACAACAACAACAGAGTCACAGTCAACCAAGGTATTTGGCTGATACAATCCCAAAGTTGAATCGTTGTAGCATCTGAATGCAGTTATCTGAGGGTCGCAATAATTGAATTGTGTCAATAAAAAATTCAAACTGCCAATGCCCTCAATAATAGGACCTTCAAATACAAATGGAATGTGCGATGAATCGGCATAAGAAATATAAAATATTTTTCGTGGATGATTATTGATGTTTACCATGTTTACTGAATCAACACGAATGAGAACGGTGTCTGTTAGTGGTGCCGGTGGCGGTTGATTAATGGTGTTTGATACAATTTTCCATATATCACCAGGCTGTGCATTAAAATCATAGAGCATGGTAAATGTGTTGAGATTGTAGAGAAAACGATACACCGTATCGTTGCTCTGATAAACCGGTAAATAATTAAATCCAACACAAGTGAAAGGTGCAATCTGAAGATTAGTACACGTAATGCCATTAATTACGGTTGTCCCTATGGCATTTACTTCAACTGGGCCGCAGCTATAAGGAAAGGCAACGGTACATTGTGTGTAGTGCCACTGTGCACCTACAGGAGCAAACTGAGCTTTAGCTACTAAATGACAACAAGCTAAGAGCAATATAAAAAATTTCTTTTTCATTGCAGTGCTAAGATACCGAAAAAAATTGACTAACCACAAAAATTCAACCTACGACCTTTGCAAATATATCGAGATAATATTTTTTATTGACGTGAAGTGAATATTCTTTTTCAACCTTCAATCTTCCATTCATTCCAATTCGTTTTCTCTCTTCCGGATGATTTAACAGGAATTCAATTTTATTAATCCATTCCTCATCTGTTCTTACCAAAAATCCAGACTCGCCATCATCAATTATTCTGAAGTTTGTTCCTATTCCTGTTGCAATGGTGGGTATCCCTAAAGCCATATATTGCAAAGCCTTACCTCCACTTTTACCATAAACCCATTGTTCATCAGGTAATGGATAAAGGCCAATATCAATTTTCTGAAGGTCTTTAACTTCAGTTGCCGACTGCCAGGGTATAGTTTCACAATCAAAACCATTAAATCTAAAAGTTGTATCTCCAATTACAAGGATTCTGATATTGCTTCGTCCGGCAAATTTTCGCAACACTTCTTCCAACAGCACCAAATAACGACTTGTGCTATGGCTGCCACTCCATCCAATTGTAATAACATCATCGTTGCTGTATTTATTTGCAGGAAGATAAACATCTGTATTGATAGCAACTGAAATATCTGTTATTGCATTGTTATACTTTCTGGCAAACTCTTCATTAGATGGTGTTGAAACAACAATGTGTCTGGCCTTCTGCATCAGGTATGTGATTTTCCTTGTGCCTTTTAAAATTTTTATAAACTTATTGGCTTTGGAAGAATGCCCGAGAAAAACCATGTCATCAATATCGTAAATCATGTTTGGATTGATTAAAACAAAAAGTTTTTCAAACAGTGGCAATCCAAAGGGTGTTACCCATAAAAAAACATAAACAGCATCATAGCGCCAGAGTGTAAACAACTGCAACAAGCGTTTTGTATAGCCAAATAGAGTCCAGAATATTTTTTCGGGAATATTTCCAGGTTTATATACTATACTGTTAAAGCGATAGGTCATGAACGATGACACCTGAATATCATACCCCTCTTTTCTGAACAAGTTGAGGTATTGCTCATAACGCAAACGCTGTCCCGGTGCAGTATCCTCGGGATAAGGGCAAATCAACAGAATTTTCTTTTTATTATGGCTCATAATTATTGGTTGCCGGCAGAAAAAAAGGTCAGCAAATTGTCTGCGAAAATAAAGATGATTTTGTAATTATTGATTTTGCATTTTATCATACGCCTGTGCATATAGTTTAACACCACTTTCAAGTGCAAAAACGGGACGGGATTGTTCCCTGATATTTTCTCTTGGAATTTGAATCATTTCAATTGCTTTTTTTGCGACAGATTGCATTTCTTCTTCTGAAAATCCATGAATAATTACACCCGTCTTTGTATCATTAATAATACGTTCCACATCGCCAACACCACTGTTGCAAATCAATGGAACGCCTGCGGCAAGCATCTCCCCCATCTTTGTAGGCGAACTGCTAAGTTTTGAAAAACAAGGTTTAATAAATGATATTCCCAGATGCGCAATTGAAAGAAACTGTGGTACCTGTTGCCGTGTTGCACTCAACACTTTGATTAAATCAGCATTTATGTCTAATTTTTGGGCTGAATCATAAACCATTGATGGTGGTTCAGGTGTCATAATCAACAAGCGAAATGAATTATCTTGAAAATGCAATTGTTTAAACATAGCCATCATTTCATCAAACATGTACCATGTTCCTATTGAGCCAAGATAACATAAAATTTTATTTGACTCTTCAAAGCCAAGTTGTTTTACCAATACCATATCACGTGGTAATGGCTTGAACAATTCATAATCAGAGCAACATGGAATGATAGAAAACTTATCTATTTGTTCTTTTCTCACATTCATTTTTTTAATCTCATTCAACCCGGCATGGGTCAGGCTGATATTCAAGTCTGCCTCATTAAAAAACTGCAATTCTTTCTTCTTGAAATAATTATAAATGATTCTGTAAACAGGATTTTTAATATTCCACAAATCGCCATCAATGCGTTCATCGGGCCAGAAACCACGCATATCAAAAATAAATTTGGCATCAAACTTCTTCTTCATATCCTGCCCTATCATAGCAGAGAGATAGCTGCGACAGTGCACTGCATCATACTTATTTACTCTGTTCAAGCTATATGCTTTTCTGTACATACGGAAAACATCTAAAACTGATGATAGAACAGGTGGCCTTTTTGTGTATGGCAATGGATACCATCCAATGTTTAAAGAATCAAGCAGATTCCTAATTTCAGTTTCTTTAGTGCTAAACTTATCTGGCTTTTCGCAGCTGATAATATCAAAATGATGACCATAACCGACAAGCCCTTTCAGGTAGGGAATTACCTGTGACTGCCCAAGGTTATCTGTCATTCCATCATAAGAAATATAAAGTACATTCATAAAGCGTCCAAAAATATTGCATTTGAACCGAATTCAGATGCAATGACGAGCGAAAGAATAAACACTACATGCTCATATCCTGCATGCCTTCCGTATTTATCTTTTGATTTTTCCTCTTGAATAAGGAGGTGTCGAATTTTCCGAAGCGATAACTAAAGTTAAGTCTGAAAATCTGTGAATCACGCTTCCGCCAGCTATCCTGAATGTAAAAATCAGATTCAGAATGCACATCATTAATTCGTGTCTTGAAAATATCTGAAACATTAAGGGTAAGCGAGGCAGCTTTATCTTTAAGAAAATCATAACGCAAACCTGCATCAACACCGT
The DNA here is from genome assembly GCA_037045145.1 of Bacteroidia bacterium. NCBI lineage: Bacteria > Pseudomonadati > Bacteroidota > Bacteroidia > Bacteroidia bacterium. The sequence continues at coordinate 1,614,101 of JBAOIA010000011.1, read as the reverse complement.
AATTGGGTCTTACATAACCTTGTGCAGTGCTTTGTGTACCACCACCCATTGGTCCGCGTCCACCTCCGCTGTTTAATTGCAATGCCGTTTTGGAGTGATAATCTCCTGATAGGCTAACAGAAAAATTCTTGGGTAGCTTAAAACTGAGATTGAGTTTGGCAAACCAGCTAAATTGTTCTACTTTTAAATTTGACTCAATGTTTTTTCCGTTAATCATACTCTGATATGCATTAACATTTGAAGTAATGTCGAGCCAGTTTTTAATATTATTTTGTGCAGTTAATTCAACACCATAAGCATAGCTTGTGTTTGCATTTCTAAAGGTGCTGACTAATACGTTACGACCTAAAATAGTATCTACTTCATAACTTAAATAACGTGTAATTACACCATCAGTTTGTTTATAATAAATTGTTGCCATGAGTGTGTTTTTACGACTTATTGTTTTCATGGCCGATAATTCTACTGAATGAGTAAACTCCGGTTCTAAAGCAGGATTTCCCTTGCTGATATTTAAAGAATCGGAATAATCAGTGTAAGGAATTATCTGAAAAAAGTTAGGTCTGTTTATTCTTCGCGAATAGCTTATCTGCAAATCTGTCTTACCGGTCAGTTTATAGCTTGCTGATGCGCTAGGGAACAAACTAACCGGATAATTGGTGCTAAACTTCTGCCCAGTTTGTGTCAGTTCACCTTCATAGAAAGAGCTTTCTGCTCTTAGTCCTGCCTGTAGCGATAATTTTTCAAATGACTTACTGTATGTTGCATAGGCGGCATAAACCTGATCTACATACTGATAGTTTGCTGTTTTATCAGGAATTAAAATATACTGCTGCTGCGAGTCGTCAAAAATAAAATTTTGATTTACACTGCTGTAATCACGCAATGCTCCACGCAATCCTGTTTCAATTTTTGATTTTTTATCCAGTGGAAAATCCATATCGGTCTGTGCTGTAACAAATGTATTTTCACCTTCAATACTTTGCTTCTGTATAATTGGATTACCGGAAACTTCACCATTGCCTAAAAAGTTTTGAGTGTTGTAGTTTCCACCCATATCACTTTTTACACTGTTAAAGTTAATATCAGCGGTCAATTCTTTTCCATCTTTAGGAAACAGGTGTTTGTAAGCAACGGTACCACCGGTATTTTTAAACTCACGTTTGCTTGAGGAATTTCTGTCTGATAAAGAAGTAGCTGTGTAGCCTGGAAACAAAGTATCTGTTTTTGTTTGTAAAAACTCCAGTGGTTTAAAAAAGCCATTCATATAACTGCCAGAAACAGTCAGGGTGTTTCTGTTATCTAAAAAAATATCAACTCCTGAGCGAATAAATCCAAAGTAGCCATTACTGGAATTACTATTACTCTGGCTGATAAAATTATCGGGAGTAGCGCCAAGTGTTTGTCTTTCGGTTAGTCCTGTTCCCTTTGATTTACGCTGGTTGAGGTTTCCACTTAAAAACACATTCACTTTTCCTTCGCGCACATTAAAATCTCCTCCTAAATTTATTCTTCCTCTTGAGTCTGCACCGGCACGAACCATACCATTATAGCCAATGCGTCTGTTCTTTTTCAATACTATATTCAAAATACCTGCCATCCCACCGCTGGCATCATATTTTGCTGATGGGTTAGTAATAATTTCAACTTCCTGAATTGCATCAGCAGGAATCTGATCTATAGTTAAAGTTGTTGGGCGACCATCAACAAATATTTGTGGCGCTGCATTACGTAAAGTTACATTCCCATCAATATCAACATTCACACTGGGAACCTGTTTAAGTACATCTTCAGCTGTGCCTCCTGCTGCAATTGGATTTTTCTCAACATTAAAAACTTTCTTGTCAGGCCGCAGTTCTAAAATCGGTGCAGTGCCATCAATCTGAACTTCTTGCAGTGCAACCACACTGGATTCAAGTTTTATGTTACCTAAATCTTTATCTATTGCATTAAGTGCCTGCTGCCAATTACTTCCCTGAACACCACCTTGAGGCATTTTTATTTCAAATTTAACTTTTTGCTCATAAGGCTTGTAGCCCATTGCAGCAATCTTAAATGTCAGCTCACCCATCACAGGCAACTGATCTAAGTTAAAATCGCCATTGCCCTGCGTTAGTTGTCCATTCAGTATATTTTCTTTTAATGTACCGGTACTGTCTTTTTTAAAAACAGAAATTTGCACTGCAGCAAATTCAACAGGTTTACCGGTTTTTGCATCCACAACCTTACCGTACAGCCGGCCTGCATTCATTCCTTTTTGCATCATCTGCTGCATTTGTGCATGTACCGTACTTATTTCAAATAGACTCAAGCTAACAAATAACGTGAGTCTGCAATAATTCAAAAATTTAAGCATCTCTTTTTCCTAATTTAATTCAATGGCGGCTGCAAAAGTATTTATAATAAACCCTAATTCTAATTAACAAAACACAATTGCAACAATAACACTTTTTTGCTCTTTAAAGTTTGAGCAGGATTTAAAACTTATTTCACCGCATTAAAACTCATTCTAAAATCATTAACTATCTCTTAAAAATAAAAGAAAAATTAACAACCATTAACATTAGAATTAAGAGTACATAAATGAAACTTGATTTTCACCTAACAATTTTAGCAACTGTACCTGCAATAATCTTCAGATCTGTAATTATTCCTGCTTCTTGAATATACTTTAGATTGAGTGCTAATTTATGTGGCATAATTTCCTGCACATAGGTTTGTTCAGGGTGGGCAGATTGTGCCAAAATCTCATTCTCATTGCTGTAATAAATGCTTGCATAATCTGTTATTCCGGGTTTTACATTTAACACCTTTAGTTGTTCAGCAGAATAACATGATACGTATTTTCGCACTTCCGGTCTTGGCCCAACAAGACTCATCTGTCCGGCAAGCACATTAAACAACTGTGGCAGTTCATCAAGTTTATACTTACGTAAAACATATCCGGCTTTGGTAATACGCGGGTCATGTCCACCAACAGTCAGTAATCCTTTGCTGTCAGAATCCGGACGCATGGTCCGGAATTTAAGGATACCAAAATCTTTTCCTCCTTTACCTACTCTGATTTGTTTGTATAAAACATTTCCTCTGCTATCGGCTTTAATCCACAATGCAATGAGTAATAACAATGGCAAGAGTATAACAATTGCTGTTAATGATACTACTACATCAAAACATCGTTTAACCATGACGCAAAGATAGTTGCTGCAATTCTACCTGCGTTGAATAATAATTGTATTTAAAAACAATCCGGTTAATCTCTTAAAGTAATTCTCCGGCAAGGTTTGCAAGCTCACTGCGTTCTCCTTTTTCTAAAGTGATATGAGAATAGAGATGTGAATTTTTCATCTTATCAATTACATTACTCAGTCCATTACTATGTGCATCAAGATATGGTGTATCAATCTGAAACACATCTCCCGTAAAAATTATTTTAGTTCCTTCACCCGCACGGGTAATGATAGTTTTTACTTCATGCGGTGTCAGATTCTGAGCTTCATCAATGATAAAACAAATATTACTCAAGCTTCGTCCACGGATATATGCAAGTGGTGTGATATGTAATTTCTCATTCTCTACCATATCAGCAATTTTCTGATACTCTTTATCGGTTTCACGATATTGGCTTTGTATGTATTTTAAGTTATCCCACAAGGGCTCCATGTATGGATTGATTTTTGATTTTATGTCACCTGGAAGGTAGCCGATATCTTTATTGCTAAGTGGAACAATTGGTCGTGCCAGATAAATCTGCCGGTAATTCATTTTTTGCTGCATAGCCGATGCCAATGCAATTAATGTTTTACCTGTTCCTGCAACACCCTGAACAGTTACCAATAAAACATTCGGATTCATTACAGCATGCATAGCAAATGCCTGCTCAGCGTTACGGGGTTTTATGCCATAGGCATGATCTTTATGAATGCGTTCTATCCTATCAGTAGCAGGATTATAATATGCCAATGCAGAGGAGCCTTCAGCTTTACTTTTAAGAATAAAATAATGATTGGCAACAGGGCGTGATTTTACTAAATCTTTCCACTTGCAAAAACCATCCTGATACAATGCATCAATAAATTTCTTAGGGACATTGTTAAGTTCTGATTTACCGGTATAAAGTCCTTCAATATCTTTTATTTTTCCGGTCATATAATCTTCTGCCTGAAGGCCGAGTGACTTAGCTTTCAGTCGCAAATTGATATCTTTACTTACGAGAACAATATTGCGTTCATTGGTTTCGTGCTTCAATGCAAGTGCTGCATTGATGATATTATGGTCAGCTTTTTTCTCCCCAAAAACTTTATTGGCATCAACACCATTACCACTCTCATCCATCAACACTTTAAACTTTCCTTTAGTAGAACCATTAAGCGGAATCCAGTCACCCAGTGATGCTCCCGAACTTAACTTATCGAGTGCTCTGATAAACTCCCTTGCTTCGAAATTAATTACGTCATTTCCCTTTTTAAACCGATCTATTTCTTCAAGTACCGTAATAGGGATGGCCACATTGTGTTCTTTAAAGTTAGTTATTGCGTTGTGGTCGAAAAGGATGCAAGAGGTATCGAGTACGAATACTTTGCGATCTTGTTTTTTTGCCATGCTAAAATATGTTTGGTCTATGACAAATATATGGCCGGCATCACAGGTTGAAAACTTAAATCATTGCTTTATTACACAAAGGCTTGTTAATAACAGATTGGCTACGGACAACGCATCCCACCTCTGTTATTACAGAAGAATTCTACAATTGATGTGGCAATAGATTTTTGCTTTTAATATTAAGAAATGGGTAGACAATTTTTGTAAGATACAATCCGCATGCCGGTGCTGCATGTCCTGCTTTTCGTCTGTTGCGTGCAGCAATAATATTTTCAAAGTCGTTGAGATTAATTTTCCCAATTCCCACATCAGTCATTGTTCCTATCAATGCCCGCACCATTCCTCTTAAAAATCTGTCGGCTGTGATTTCAAACATTAATCCTCCATTATTTTCTGACCATTTTGCATGAGTAACTTTACACAGACTTGTCTTACTCTGAGCACGCGTTTTACAAAAACTATTGAAGTCGTCATGCTTTAAAAGTATATCAGCAGCTTTCTGCATGAGTGAAACATCAAATTTCCGGTAATAACAACCTGAGAACTCCTCTAAAAAACCATTCTTATAGGTGTGGATGTAATACTGATATGTTCGACTTACAGCATCATATCGGGCATGGCAATCGTTATCAACAACATGTAAATCTAAAATTGTAATATCATTGGGTAAAATTCCGTTTAACTGATAAAGAAAATTTTTATGGTCTTTTATTATGGGAGCATCAAAATGTGCAAAAAACTGTATGGCATGAACGCCCGTATCAGTACGGCCACAGCCCGTAGTTTCAATTGGTTTCACTGCAGAACCATTGATGAGCATGCCCAAAGCTTCATTAACTTTCTGCTGCACAGCAACTGCATTCTTCTGTATCTGCCAGCCACTGTAACGGGTCCCCTTAAAAAATAATTCAAGAAAATATCGTTGCATAGTGTACAAAAATAAACTATCTGATTTATGCTTTGAATAGTATATTTGCCAAATCTATTACTTAACACAAATTAACAATCTATTTCACATTCTTTTCACAGCTAAACTTTTAAACTTGCATCGCAAATAAACATCACTATTTATGTTTGATATCAGAGAAATAAACGAAAAAATCCAGCGCGAAAGTGAATTCATTGACCTTTTGCAATTAGAATTGAGCAAGGTAATTGTTGGACAGAAATACATGGTAGAAAGACTACTCATTGGCTTACTCTCCAATGGTCACTTATTGCTAGAAGGTGTTCCTGGTCTTGCTAAAACATTAGCCATTAAATCACTTGCATCTGCAATTGATGCACGCTTTAGCCGTATTCAGTTTACTCCTGATTTATTACCTGCAGATTTAGTAGGAACATTAATGTATAATCAGAAAAAAGAAGAATTTGCAGTTCGCAAAGGGCCCATTTTCGCCAACTTTATTTTAGCTGATGAAATAAACCGCGCCCCTGCAAAAGTACAAAGTGCTTTGCTTGAAGCAATGCAGGAAAAACAAGTTACTATTGGAGATGAGACTTTTAAACTTGATGAGCCTTTTCTGGTACTTGCCACCCAGAATCCTATTGAGCAGGAAGGAACTTATCCATTGCCTGAAGCACAATTAGATCGTTTTATGCTCAAGGTGGTTATCGGATATCCAACGCGTGAAGATGAGAAATTAATTATTCGTCAGAATTTATCACAGGAAAAAAATAATATCACGCCAGTTATCCGCACTTCAGATATCCTTAAAGCAAGGCAATTGGTTCGCGAAGTTTACATGGACGAAAAAATAGAAAAATATATTATTGATATTGTTTTTGCCACACGTTTTCCTAATGACAACAAACTAGGAAAAATTGCACAACTCATCAACTATGGAGGATCGCCACGTGCAAGTATTAATCTTGCTCTTGCAGCAAAAACTTATGCTTTTATAAAACGCAGAGGTTATGTTATTCCTGAAGATGTACGTGCTATTTGTCATGATGTAATGCGTCATCGTATTGGCTTGACTTATGAAGCAGAGGCAGAAAACTATACAACAGATATGGTGATTAACGAAGTACTTAACGTTGTTGAAGTACCTTAATACTTTAAACCATTTAACAAATTTCTTTCAACAGAATCAATAAACAATTGCCAACGCTGTGGATGCAACAGAACTGATAAAAAAAGTCCGGAAGATTGAGATCAAAACAAAAGGTCTTTCAAACCAGATTTTTTCAGGTGAATACCATTCGGCTTTCAAAGGCCGGGGCATGGCTTTTAGCGAGGTGAGAGAATATATACCGGGTGATGATATCCGCTCAATTGACTGGAATGTTACTGCACGTTTAAATCATCCCTATGTAAAAGTTTTTGAAGAAGAACGTGAATTAAATGTTATGCTGATAGTAGATGTTAGCGCATCCGGTAATTTTGGTACACAAAAACAATTTAAACGAGAGTTGATAGCAGAAATCTGTGCTGTACTTTCTTTCTCTGCAATACAAAACAATGATAAAATAGGAATAATTTTATTTAGTGATAAGATTGAGAAGTTTATTCCTCCAAACAAAGGCCGCTCTCACATTTTACGCATCATTCGTGAATTAATAAATTTTGAAGCTGAAAGTAAAGGCACATCAATAGTTGCAGGACTTCAATTTTTAAGTAATGCCATAAAGAAAAAGAGTATTGCATTTTTAATTTCTGACTTCTACGACCCTGCTGTTGGCAAACCCAAAAGCATGCTTGAAGATTCATTGAAAATAGCCAATCGCAAACATGACCTAGTAGTCTTAAAGATAAATGACTTACGTGAATCAGAATTGCCTGACATTGGATTGATTAATATTTATGATGCAGAAACCGGTCGCGAGCAACTTGTTGATACCTCAAGTGCTATTGTCAGAAAGAATTATCAGCATCAACGACAAATACGCAATCACCAAATTAATGGTCTATTAAGCAAAAGTGGAATTGACAAAGTAGAATTATTTACAGGACAGAACTATATTCAACCATTGATGAAACTTTTTAAGAACAGAGTTAAAAAATGAAAGAATTCAGTAACCGCCTTGCTGCTCTGCTTATATTAGTATTACTTACTACACCTTGTGTATTTGCACAGAATGCAACTGCTGTTCTTCAACTTGACACTAACCGAATTGTTGCAGGGCAACAAATAACAGCAAAACTTCGTTTTACTGCACCTTCAGACTATCAAACAAAATGGGTAACCATTCCTGATACATTTGGTGGTATTGATGTTATTTCGCGCTCGACAATTGACACTTTACCTTCTGCCAACAAAAACTTAATTACACGTGAGCAAAAATTTACACTTACTGCTTTTGACTCTGGCTTTTTTGTAATCACTCCATTTGTATTTAATTATACCAAACCTGGAGATACCACAAATTATACCGTAGAAACACAAGCACAATTACTGACTTCAAACCTGATGCCCGTTGACACCAGCAAAGCTATACATGATATTAAAGGAACCATTGACGTTGGACTAACCTGGCAAGAAATTGTAATGTATGCGTCAATAATATTGTTGTTAATTGCAATAATCTGGTATGTTGTCTATCGCCTTAGGAAGAAAAAACCACAGGTGGCAATAACTATTCCTGAAGCACCAAAACGACCTGCGCATGAAATTGCTATTGAACAACTAGAGCATCTTCAGCAAGAAAAATTATGGCAGCAAGGTGATTTCAAAATGTACTACACACAGCTTTCAGACATAATGAGAGCATACATAAGCAATCGCTGGAGTTTTGATGCTATGGAAAGTACAACTGATGAGATAATGCATAGCAATACCGCATTACAATTAAGTGCCGACAATTTTAGCAGACTGAAAAACACATTAACTTTAAGTGACTTGGCAAAATTTGCAAAATTTACACCTTTGAGTAGTGAAAATGAGCAGGCAATGACAGATGCTTTCATATTTGTAAATGAAACCAAGGTTATTCCAACTGCAAAACCACAAGAACAGGTTAAGTTATAAAATATGAGTTTATTTGATAACATACAATTTGCTTATCCTCAGTTTTTCTGGTTGCTGTTGCTAATTCCGGCTATGCTGTTATGGCAATGGAAAGTTACTTCGGCAAAAAAGGTCAGACTTAAATTTTCTACTGATGATGGTTTTCAAAATTACCAACCAAGTTTCAGACAGCGTTTGGTATTCATGCCGTTCTTATTTCGAATCCTTTGTGTAATCTGCATCATCATTGCACTTGCACGCCCACAGTCATCATCACAGGCACAACAAGTTTCAACAGAAGGTATTTCAATTGTTTTAGCAATGGACATTTCTGGCAGTATGCTTGCAGAAGATTTTAAACCCAATAGAATTGAAGCTGCAAAAAAAGTGGCTATTGATTTTATTGATCATCGCCCCAATGATTTAATTGGTTTGGTAATTTTCAGTGGGGAGAGCTTTACGCAGTGCCCATTAACTTCAGACCATGCTGTATTAAAAAATCTAATGTCGAAAATTGAAAGTGGCATGTTGACAGACGGCACTGCTATTGGTGAAGGATTGGCAACAGCAGTAAATCGTTTGAAAGATGCTAAGACAAAAAGTAAGGTTATTATTTTGTTAACTGATGGTGTGAATAATGCCGGAGCAATTGCACCATTAACAGCAGGTGAAATAGCTAAAACTTTTGGGATAAGAGTTTATACAATTGGTGTTGGAACCGTTGGTATGGCCCCATATCCGTTTAAGACAATATTTGGAATTCAGTACCAGAATGTTCCTGTGCAGATTGATGAAGAAATCTGTAAACAAATATCTGATGCTACAGATGGAAAATATTTCCGTGCAACAAACAATAAAACTTTAAAAGAAATATACTCAGAAATTGACAAACTCGAAAAAACAAAAGTTGAAGTAACTGAGTTTAGACGTCACAGCGAAGAATATTTTAATTATGCATTGGCGGCAGGAATATTTTTTGCAATAGAATTATTGTTAAAATATACTTGGTTAAGAAAACTTACTTAATATTATTAAAGCATAAAAATGTTTCGTTTCTCACATAGTTTAATTTTATATGGTCTTGCTCTGATACCGCTATTTATCATTTTATATGTGAGCCTGGTTAGCTGGAGAAAAAAATCACTAAAAATATTTGGTGATATAAATCTGGTAAAATACCTCACACCGGGTAAAGCATATACCAAACCATTGCTCAAATTTATTCTCTTGATGACGGCTTTTCTATTCCTGATAATTGGAATTGCCGGGCCACAGGTAGGAACCAAATTAGAAACTGTTAAACGCAAAGGTGTTGATGTCATCATTGCACTCGATGTAAGCAACAGCATGAATGCCGAGGATATTAAACCAAGTCGTTTGGAGCGGGCAAAACAATCTATTTCACGATTAATTGATCAAATGCAAGGTGACAGAATCGGTTTGATAGTCTTTGCCGGAGAAGCCTATACACAACTGCCTATCACCACAGACTATGGAGCTGCGAAATTATTTCTTTCAACTGTCAATACTAACATTGTTCCAACGCAGGGAACAGCCATAGGGAAAGCTATTGATCTGGCAACATCATCTTTCGGCACTGAAGACTCTTCGAAAAAAAACAAAGCTATTATTGTTATTACTGATGGAGAAAATCATGAAGATGATGCGATAGCGGCAGCTAAAGAAGCCTATAAAAATAATATTACAGTTCATACCATAGGTATGGGTACAGTTAATGGAGCTCCTATTCCGGTTTATACAAATAACCAGCGCACTGGATTTATGCAGGACAATAACGGTCAGACTGTAATTACTAAAATTGATGAGCAAACCTTAGCAGAAATTGCACAAGCCGGAAACGGTAAATTTATAAGGGCAACAAATAGCGATGATGGACTTAGTATTATTATGAAGGAAATCAATGCTATGCAAAAAAACGAATTTGGCAGTAAAATGTTTACAGATTATGCAGACCAATTTCAATATCTTTTAGGTGTAGCATTATTTCTTATTATCTTAGAGTTTCTGATTTCAGAAAAAAGAAGCAGATGGATGGAAGAATTAAATTTATTTGGCGATGGTGATGAAAAAAAGTAATATTCTTATATTGTTTTTCATGTCAATGTATTTTGTAGCTCATTCACAAAATGATAAACCATTGGTTCGTGAGGGCAATAAAGAATATAAAAACGGAAAGTTTGATCAGGCAGAATCCAGCTATCGAAAAGCAATTGAAAAAAATGGCAGTAGTGTGGCAGGACGATACAATTTAGGTAATGCACTTTACAAACAAAATAAATTTGATGAAGCTGCCGGAGTTTATCAAAACCTGAACAATGAAAAACTTTCTTCAGATGTTAAAGCTAAGTCTCTGTATAATCTTGGCAATGCTATGATGAAATCAGAAAAATATAAGGAAGGAGCAAATGCTTATAAAGAAGCTTTAAAGCTTAGCCCAAATGATAAAGATGCTTTATATAATTATTCTTATGCTTTAGCAAAACTAAAACAACAACAGCAACAAGAAAAACAAAATCAGGAAAACAAAAAAGATCAAAAGAACCAACAAAAACAACAGCAGGATAAACAGCAGCAAAAGCAAGACCAACAAAAGCAACAAAAAGAACAACAAAAAGAACAACAAAAAGAACAGGATCAACAAAAGCAAGATCAGAAAAAAGAACAAGCACAGCAGCCAAAAATTTCCAAAGAAGATGCAGAACGCATGCTTGAGGCACTTAAAAACGATGAAATGAATTTGCAGAAGAAATTAGCTAAGAAAGAAGGTACAAGAGTTAATATTGAAAAGCAATGGTAATAACAGCTATTAAATTAAAGTACAAGCCTGTATTTTTAGGCCTGATGCTTCATTTGTTGCTTCTAACTACTTCAAATATTTTTGCCGCAGAAATAACTTTTATTGCATCCATAAACAAAAACCCCGTTGGCACCAATGAGCAATTTAGTATTACATATACTTTAAACACACAAGGTAGTAATTTTCAGGCTCCAACTTTTAGGGATTTCAATGTATTAAGCGGCCCTAATCAAAGCACAAGTATGCAATTTATAAACGGCAACATGTCGCAGTCTGTATCGTTTACTTATTATCTTACTGCAAACAGCGAAGGAACTTTTCGAATTGACCCCGCTACAATAAATGTTAATGGAGGAAAAGTAAAATCCAACAGCCTAACGATTAATGTCGTTAAAGGACAAAAAGCACAATCTGGCGCACAACAGCAAAAAGCTGATGCTGCTGAGGCAGGTGTCAACAACAATAGTGTGTTTTTAAGAGTGAGTTTAAACAAAACAAATGTTTATCGTGGAGAAGGTATTTTGGCAACATATAAACTATATACTAAAGTAAATTTAGTAAACTATAGCATTGATAAATTGCCGGCACTAAATGGATTCTGGTCACAGGAATTAAAAATGCCGCAACAATTAGAACTCACCACAGAAAATTACAATGGTGAAATGTATAGAGTTGGTATAGTTAAAAAGGTCCTTCTGTTTCCACAGCAATCTGGCACATTAACTATTGAACCTATGGAAGGAAGCTGCATTGCCCGTATTCAAAACCAACGCAAACGCTCCAATAATCCATTTGATATTTTTAACGACCCGTTTTTTAACGACCCGTTTTTCGGATCGGCACAAGATGTAAAAGTTAACGTAAAAAGCTTACCAGTAAAAATTACAGTCAAAGATTTACCTCAGGAAAGTGACAATGCATTTAAAGGTGCAGTTGGAACATTTAGTATGCAGGCAACAACTGATAATGATAAAGTAAAAGCCAATGATGCTATTAACCTTAAAATAAAAATATCAGGTAAAGGAAATTTAAAACTTATTGATGCACCAGAAGTTGAGGTACCGACTGATTTTGAAAAATATGATCCTAAGGTCAGCGACAACACAAATATTTCAGAAAGTGGTGTCTCAGGCAGTAAAACTTTTGAATACTTATTGATACCACGCCATGAAGGTGAATATACTATTGATCCAATAAAATTCACCTACTTCGACCTTGACAAAAAACAATATGTACAGTTACATTCATCAGAGTTTAAAATTACAGTTAAAGGTATTTCTGGCGATGCAGGTGCTGCACAATCTGTAGCGACATCTCAAAACAAAACAGATATTAAGCTGCTCGGCAAAGATATTTCATTTATTAAAACCGGAAAATTAACTACAAAAGCTGTATCAACATTTTACCTGAGTGCTTTGTATTATTTACTATTTGTAATTCCATTTGCGGCATTAATAATACTGATATTTTTTATTAGAAGAAGAAACAAACTTGCCGGTGATGCAGAATATATGCGAAGCAGCAGAGCTACAAAAATGGCACATAAAAGATTATCCATTGCTAAAAAGATGATTGATGCCAAGAAAGATGATTCCTTTTACGAAGAGATTTCCAAAGCCTTATATGGTTATGCTTCTGACAAACTAAACATCAATTTCTCAGAGATGACAAAAGAAAATCTCAAGCAGAAATTAATCAGCAGGAATATACCTGATACAATAACTGAAAGAATTATTTCAACAATTGACTTGTGTGAACTTGCCCGATATGCCCCACTGACACAGAATAATGACACACAAAAAATTTACGCTGAAGCTGCAGCTATCATTACAGAGCTTGAAAATCTTTTAAACAAATAAACTATGAAAGCAAAACATTTATTTCTCTTACTTTACCTATTGCTTTCAAAGAATGTTTTTGCCGACCCAAAACATGATTTGGCATTTAATGAAGCTAATAATCTTTATTTAAAACAAAACTATTACGAGGCTATTGAAAAATATGAACAAATTATTGCAGACAACATAATCTCATTTGAAGTTTATTATAATCTTGGAAACGCTTATTACAAAACAAATAATTACACTAAAGCAATATTAAATTACGAAAGAGCAAAAAAAATAAAACCTGACGATGCTGATGTAAATCTAAATTTAGCTATTGTAAATCAAAAAACTATTGACAAAATTGAGCCTACACCAAAAGTATTTTATGATCAGTGGTGGGATAACTACCTAGCCTCTTCAACAGCCGACTCATCGGCTGTCATAATGCTGGTTTTTCTTTGGCTATGTATTGCAACAATAGCTACCATGATTCTTATTAAAAATATTCCATTGAAAAAATTATGCTTTATCTTAAGCATAACTCTGGCTTGCTGCACATTATTTTTCTTTGTCACAACCCAAACACGCCAAAGAATAAATGATTCATCAGTAGAGGCATTAATCATTAGTCAAAGTGCTTATATTAAAAGTGCTCCTGATGATAAAGGCACCAACCTGTTTCAATTACATGAAGGGACTAAAATTAATATTGTTGATGAGCTGGGCTATTGGAAAAAAATAAGAATCCCTAATGGAAATATAGGCTGGATTAAATCTAAAGATCTGCAAACAATTTAATCATCATTGCTGACATTCATACCAACGATGAAGCACGATTAGACTCCAGATACGATTATATAAATAATCTTCTCCGGAGAGAAATCTTTGAATTAATTTCTCCACCACACTAAATTTAACAAAACCCGCCTGTTGAATTATCCCCTTATCAAGATAGCGATCAAGCAAATATTTGCAATCAGTTTTTAGCCATTTTGCAAGAGGAATTGAAAATCCTTTTTTAGGTCGCATAAATAATTCTTCAGGTATGTAGCTGGCAAGAATTTTTTTTAATGGGTATTTATTAACTCCATCCTTTATTTTAATATCACTTGCAACTGAGAAAACATATTCAGCTAGATTATTGTCTAAATAAGGTACGCGTGCTTCAATAGAATTAAACATAGTAGCCCTGTCAACCTTAGTTAATAAATCATCCTGGAAAGGAAACTTAAGTTCATAATTAGCTTGTCTTTCTTCAGGCATGCAGTCATCACTTTTATCAAACATCAGATTCAACATTTCATTTCGATGCGTTATATTTCTTATAGCTTCCTCCTTCAATTCTTCAGTAACTAAGTCCACAATTTCCTTATTGCTGAACAAATATTGTTCTTGCGAATAAATATGCTCCGGTAAAAATTCGGAATATATATCAAAATCCAGTAAATGTGCAACGCGTTTACTGCGTGAGTTACCAAGTGAGAGAGCCGTTCTAACAGAGCTCCTTAAAACATTAAAAGGAAAAGTATTTAGTCGCTTAGCCCAATTATGTGTGCCGTATCCAAAAAACAATTCATCACCACCTTCGCCTGACAATACTACTTTAACATGCTTTGAAGCAAGCTTTGAAACAATCATAGTAGGAATTCCAGAAGTATCTGTATAAGGCTCGTCATAAACTTCAAAAAATGTTTCAACTAAGTCAATCGCATCTTTAACAGAAACAACAAACTCATGATGATTGGTTCCAATATGTTGTGCAATGACTTTCGCATGTTCAGATTCATTATGACTTTGCTCTGTAAAACCAATAGAAAATGTATTCAGCCTTTCATTAACATTTCTGGCTGCTATTGCTGTTAGCAAACTTGAATCAACACCTCCACTTAAAAAAACGCCATAAGGAACATCGCTGCGTAATTGAATCTTTACGGATTGCATCAAAAGCTTTTCTACATCTTGTATCACTTTTTTTTCATCGCGTATAAGCTCACGTTGAGAACACTTTTTTTCTATCACAAACGATTTACGTTCCAAACCATTTCTATCAATAATTAAGCTACTTCCACTTTCAAGTTTATATATTTTCTGATATATTGTTAGTGGTGCAGGAATAAATCCTGTGTGCAGAAAACTTGTTACCGCCTGATTATTAACTTTCTTTTCAATTCCATCAATTGCAAGTAATGCCTTAAGCTCAGAAGCAAAACAAATATTACCAACTGAATCCAGAAAATAATACAAAGGTTTTATCCCAAATCTATCTCTGAACAAAAACAATTTATTGGCTTGAGTATCATAAATTGCAATTGCAAACATACCATTCAAGTCATTTACAAAATCAGCACCTTTAATCTCAAATAATCTTAAAATTACTTCTGTATCACTTGTAGTCTTAAATTCAGACAATGGGCTATCCTTATACTTTATTTCTAACTCTTTACGTAATTCAACATAATTATAGATTTCTCCATTATACACCATCACATAACGACTACATGATGAATACATAGGTTGTGAGGCTCTGTTATCGAGGTCAATTATAGACAATCTCCTATGTGCCAATCGAACAAAATTATCGCTATAAAATCCTTCTCCATCAGGACCACGATGTTTGATTGCAGCAGATGCTTTTCTAATATCATCAATAGAAAAATAATTACTTACCGAAAAACTACCTACTATTCCGCACATCAGTTAATAAATATTTTTGCAATTGCTTTATAAAAATGGATATCAGTATAGGTCGGTGGATATTTCATAACTTTAATTAACTCACCAAGTCCCTTTTTAATATTATTTGATGACAAGTAAACATTACTTATAAAGAGTTGCAAATTTTGCCGCATCTTAGAAGTAATTTTATCGGGTAAGGTATAATTCTCAATAAAATAGTCAGTTGCAAATTTATTCCAATAGACAAACTGTTCTGTAGATATAAGATTCATAGATCTGTTAACATGCGAGTTTACAAAATTTGTTATGATTCCTGATTTCAAAATCTTAAATTTATAACTAAACATACGAAAAAAAAGCAAATCTTCTGCAGTTAGAATATTTATATCAGGAAAAAGCAATTCGGGATAATTTGACTTTTTGTAGCAAAACTGATTTAAAGAAATTGGATTGGCTTCTGCAAAATCATTTAAATCAAAAACTTTTTGATCTTTAAAATAGTTGCAATTCGCATAATCTCTAATTTTACTCTCTACTACCAATTCTGTTGCCAGGCCTGAAAATGACGGAAATTTTTGAATTAACTGATACATTATTGAAAGATGATTTTCAAGATAAAAATCATCTGAATCAAGAAATGCAATCCATTCACCACAAGCTGCATTTATCCCTTCATTTCTGGCAGCACAACGACCCCTATTTTGATGAGAAATCAACTTAATCCTCTTATCTTTTTTGACAATTTCTTTTAAAACTAATAATGTATTATCAGTTGAGCCATCATCAATACATATCAGTTCAAAATCATCAAATCTTTGGCTCAATACAGAAGCTATGGAATCTTTAACAAGGTCTGCACGATTATACACAGGCATAATTACAGAAAAAAAAGGCTTCTTGTCAGTCAACATAAATTTGTCCTTTCTTGATACCTCTTTTCATTCCAACATAATAACAAAGCATTTCTTTAAAAAATATTCCGGCACTAAATAATCGTAACGTTTTTAACAATCCAATGAAACCAATTCGCCAATTGGTAATTAGTAGTTGAAATCTTTGTTTATGGTCTTTAACAATATTTCTAATCAGGTAACAAACTATCAGTGTTTGTTGATCAAAATATGACCTGTTATGCACCTGTTTCCTGATGTTGCAAATATTTGTAAATCTGTTAATTCTTACCATACTAGAACTGCATATTAATATTAGTTCAAACAGTGAATCAAAATGAGAATCTACTTTAAAATCAGGAAAAACATTGCTCTTAAAAAGACTACTATTAATCATTAATTGCGACAGACTCAACTTACTTCTCAAATCAATTTGTTCCACATCAACAATATTTTTCAGTGGGTTTGTTGATCGAATAGCCTTATATCCGCTTTGGTAATTCAAAGCGTAATAAGTTTTAAATCCCTTAAAATGAATTAAAGCATCGCGAAAAGCAGACAAATGATATGGCAGCCATTCATCACCAGGCTTCAGAAGGCATATCCACCCATTATCAACCCCTCTTAACAAACAAACCAATTCAAAAACTTTAGTAAAAGGAGATTGTTGAACTTCATGCAAAACAAATTTCTCGTGCTGGCTGACTTGATTCAGCGTCTCCTTAAGCAAATTAAAATCTCTTTCTAAATATGCTATATGCAATACAACATTTTTTTCATATTGCATTTGAACGAATGAAATCTGTTTCATAAAATGATCTGTACCATATTCATAAAACATGAAAACATGAAAAGTATGTTCATCTGCTTTCATCTCAATCATACCCATAAAGTTTTTTAAGATGACTAAAATACTTATCCATACTGAATTTCGTATCTACCGCTTTCAATCCGTTTTCAACCAATCTTCTTCTCAAATTATCATCTGAAAGTATTTGCAAAATTGCTTGATAAATTTCGTCTGAATTTTTGTAATCACAAACAAGTGCATTTTCATTGTTTTTTATAAACTCAGGGGCAATTCCTGAAATAGTAAATACAGAGGGAATACCGGCTGCAAGTGCTTCAACATATACCTGCCCAAATGCCTCATACTCCTTGTATTCGGGCACATGAACAAAAACATCAAACAACTGATATAATGCAAATAAATTATATTCAAATCTTATCTCACAATAACTTTCAGCCGGAATTTGTTCCAGCGTTTTTTTTATCTGCTTTGAATAAGAACCATGACTGTTTGCCAACACAAGAAGTGCATCAGGATATTTCTTTAATAACTTTTTAAATGCAGGAATGACATGCTGTATTCCTTTACTTTCTTCGTAGCGACTTATCATGCCAACAACAGGAAATTTACCTTTGGTTTTATATTTCTCCTGTAACTCTTCTACTTGTGAAATTGGCACTTTTGAAAACAGTTCCATTTCAAATCCATGATGTACTAAATGTATCTTTTCGGGGTTAACTTTTTCTTTTTCTATTAATAAGTCATAAACATTCCGACTGATAGCTACAATATCTGTGGCCATTCTGTTGCAATAACGATCAAACCGTACACTCTTTGGATAAAACCGATGATGAAAATCGGAATGGTGTCGTGTATAAATTCTCTTTTTCACTTTAGCTAACCATGCTGCTGTAAGTCCTGCAAGATTAGCATCAAAAAGATGAGTATGAACAACTGTGATTTTTTCTTTTAGCAGGTATTGATATATCAATGCTACAGCACGCGGGATATCCTTTTTAGACCTATATTTTATAAACAAACAAGGAATTTTTTTCATCCTTGCAAACTTTTCAATATGCCATTTCTCCGGGTTAAGGAAAATAAAATGCAAATTCAGACCTTGTTTAATTGCACGTTCTATAATCCATTCATATTGCACTGCTCGATCATGAAAAGATAAAATATAACACACCTTCTCTTTCATTAAGCAATTTTTAGTATTTCCATTGCTAAAAGTTCTGCTTGCTTCTCTCTGGAATAGAATTGCTCCCATTCTGCCGGTTGCTCAACTTTATAATTTCCATTCTGCCACAGTTCATATACTTCTCTTAATGAAGATGCAAACTCCCTTGCATCATTTGCAATATAACCCCTTCCGGATTTACGAACCAGATTATCTATAACATCATTATCCCCGGGTGCTACCAAGATTCTTCTTCCTGAACCTATATACTCAAATATTTTTGTTGAGTATATACCTTTATGATTTGACCATGCAGGAATAAAAAGTACATGACTGTCCTGATAATGCCTAAGTACTTGCTTCCTGCTTAACTTTTGTGTAACAAGTGGCTTTAAAGACTCAAGCTCTGACGCTACTTGATGTGCAACACTCTCAACTGCACCCAATCCAATAAACTTTACTTCAAAATTCTTTTTGTCTTGAAGTTGGTTGTAAAACAACTTTAGACCTTCAATCATTATTGAAATATTCTGAACAGGATAAATGGTTCCTATACTGGCAAAAACAAAGCGGTCTGACGGAGGATTTATTTTACTTACCTGATTAAATAATTTCATTTCATAACCATTGGTCAGCTCCATGCAATTACCATCAAAGATTCTTTTTATTTGTTCAACAAGTGCCTGACTTACTGTTGTAACTAAGCTGGCTTCTTTCAACCACTTTCCGATATATTTTTCTTCAATATAATTTGAGATACGACTACGCATATTCATTTGAACCTTTCCTGTAAGTAAGTTATTCCAGATATCTCTGAAATCAACCACAAAAGGCAAATCAAATTCCTTGCCCAATTCACTTGCCAGTCGCACAAGATTGTGTGGTGGAGCAGAAACTAAAATTAAATCCTGTGGATTTTCTCTTAAAATCTTTCTGCAATAGTTTCCAAATGCTGCATAAGCATTAATCTCTGTATTAAAATGCCCCTTAAGAAATGCTTTTAAATGATAAAATTTACTGTATAGTTTATTCTTATTTACAAGTGCAGGCTTTCCTGTTAGATAAGGCAAATAATGAACATTATAACGCTCATTCATTACAACTTTAACAGGCTCTGATGTCTCCTTAATAAAATCGAGCCAGTGCCATTCATCTCCATTAAAATGCCTGGTTACCACAGTAAGTTCAATACCATGCTGATGGAATTCATTTGCCCAACTCATTATTCGAGGTGTGGCTACTGCATTTCCTGGATCAAAATAATAGGTTATAAGCAGAACTTTCTTCACTACAGTTTTTCACAAAAACCATCAATTGACTTCAAGTAATTCAACATCAAAAATGAGTGTTGACTTTGCCGGAATAACCGGTGGATAACCCTGTTCTCCATAACCCAGTTGATAGGGAATAATCAATCTGCATTGCGACCCGGTTTTTAATAATGCAATACCCTGCTCCCATCCCTGAATTACTCTTCCTTCGCCTAAACGAAAACTAATTGGCTCACCTCTTTCAACAGATGAATCAAACATGCTTCCATCTTCAAGATATCCGCTGTAGTGCACAGAAACAGTTGCACCGGAAGCCGCTACTTTTCCTGCTCCTTCCTTAATCATAATATACTGAAGTCCGGAAGGCAACTTAACAGTATCTTTACCTGAAACATTGTATGGTGCAGGAACAATTTTAGGTGTCACCTTGAGTAATTCCACCTCAAAAATCAAGGTCGAGTTAGCAGGAATAGTTCCAACAGCACGACTGCCATAACCTGCATCCGGTGGTATGGTCAATATTGCCTTATCACCTTGTTGAAGCATACTGAATGCTTCATCCCATCCTCTTATAACCTGACCTGTTCCAACGTTAAATACAAAGGGATCTCCTCTGTCAACAGAGCTATCGAACTTAGTACCATTCTGCAATTTTCCAGTATAATGAACGGTAATTCTATCACCCGCTGATGGTTTAATTCCGTTTCCTTTTTCTTTAATTTCAATTTTAACTCCTGATTGTGTTGTCATAAAATTTGTTTGAACATTATGTGTTTCTAAAGACTGTTTACCCGATTTGCAGGCAGTCATAATAGCAAGCAAACATAACATTAGTTTTTTCATGCTCGGTCTGATACTGCATTTTTTTACTAATAAAAAATCCTTTTAAACTTTTATTACTCCTTAAAGACAACCAACTTTTTATGCACCCTTTCATTGCCGCTGCTAATCACACATTGGTAAACTCCGTTAGCGATTTTGGACAATGAGATGTATTGCATAGTGCTCCAAGGCGGCAGGTTTTGTTTGTAAATTTGTTTGCCGGTTATATCAAATAATTGAAGTGTGCCGGATTTGTTCTGTGGCAAGAGATAAACTATTTTAAAATTACCATTGCTTGGGTTGGGGGAAATTGAAAATTTGAAATCATGTTGCTTGACATCATTAATACCCGTTATCAAACATGGGCAAGTTGTTTGTGTAGTATCGCAGCCTAAGTAGTAGTTGGGGTGATTAACATGTGAAAAACCTAAATAGCATGGTGTTTGGACAGCATGTTGCAATACATTACAAGCTAAACCTGCACTATCCGGTTGGTCAATAACACCAAAATAGGGTGCTCCGCTACACGATGAAATATAAAATTTACCGTTGGCCGCAAGGTACATATAACAAAAATCTGTCCAACCACCATAAGAAAATGTATCGTACTGGGCAACCAATTGCTGTGTTTGCCAAATTTGAGCAGCCTGCAAGTCATACTGGTAAATATTGATTTGCGAAAACTGATACAGTAATTTAGAATTAGGTGAAAATCCTAATCCTAATCCATAGATTGAATCAGGTAATAATGTGTATTTTGAATTTGAAAATAAACCGGAACATCTGTCAAAATCAAAAAGCCGAATATCCCTTTTTAAAGGTTTACCCATTATTCCAGTAGGATTCATAGTTATATAAGCATACTTTGTTCCGTCAGGCGAAAAAACCTGAATAGAGCTAAAACTTGTGTGCATGGGCACATTCAAATGTTGCTGCTGAATGTTGCTGATTCCATTGGGGGTTAACAATACTGTAAACACTACATCGCTGCTGTCTTTAAGTACTGCCACCCACCAATCTCTGCCATTGGCATGTTTACATGCAGTAACTCCAAAAACCAATGTGTCGCTAAATGCAATTTGATTTTTTTGGGTTACTGCACCACGACCACTATCCAACGCCATGTCAATGATGGAGTAATACAGATTACGCGGATATACACTTACATCGCCTGTTTGATGAAGCAACAAATATTTACCCGAACTATCAGGATAAGGCAAAATTACTTGTGTAATTGGTATTGGAAAACCAAATGCACAATATCCATTTGCAAAAGAACCTGGGTTTAACCCCCCTCCATTCGCCATCGTATCACCTAAAGCATTGGCAATCCAACAACCATTGGTATAAAACAATAAATTACCGGCACTATCGGAAATATTGGCCTGTGCACTTCTAAATCTCATTTTTCTTACCTGTGAAAATATATTAAAATTAACTGCATCTATTTCTGCCTTGGCTCTAAATGTTGTAGTAAAAGAATCAAGTCCTGTTTGATACCCCAACAAATAATTGTGATTATAACCCTGCCCCAAACAACTAAAGCCATGCAATAAAATAATACTGATTGTTATTAGCTTCTTCATCGTGCAATAATTAATTTTTTAACCCTGTTATAACCGTTGCTGTCTTTTATTTCCACTATGTACATTCCCTGTAAGTATTTATGTGTATAAATAGTAAATTGTTTTTCACCATTCAACTGCCATTCGCCCATCATATACCCCAGCATGGTGCGCAGGGTCAACTTCGTTAATCCATCAACCGGTGACAGTATTCTTACCTCAGTTTTGCCATCGGCAGGGTTGGGCAACAAATCAAAATCTATGGCTGTATAGTTTGTAAGTCCGTTTGCCGTTTGAGCCATTCTGTAAATACCTTCCTGCAAGCAGGCATACAGGTCGTCATACTCCAAACTGTCGTTAAACAATGCCAGCATGTTTCTTGCCTGATAAACAGAAACCCCTCCACTGTAGGGGCATTGTACGGCAATGTTTAACAGTGTATTCATATCAGTCTGCAAACTGTCTTCGCCTAGCTGTTCTGCTTTTCGAAGTAGCTCATTCATGGTTTTTTGATTTATCTGCGGCAACGTTAATGGTTGCACGGCAGCATTGGCATTGGTGCTGTTAACCCAGTTGCCTGATTGGATATTTTCAATCTGTTGCATTAAGTTTTTACGTATAGTCTGCTGTGTGTTTAATTGCTGTATCAGATTGTTCAACATGGTTTCGTAAAGTGTATTGGGGTTTTGTTTCAATAAACTATCAACAATATTCAAACTGTCAGTAACCTGTTGTATCAAACTATCGGATGCAGCTAACAAACTATTAAAATAGCCATTGATAACAAAGGCTGTTTTCTGAAAATCCTTTGTTTCACTCAGTTTGCCGATAACAGTGTTTTGATTGTTTATATAAAAAGCAGCAAGCACCGAGTCGCTGCCACGAAGGGTGTCGTTGGCAACAAGCAATTCATAAAGATTTTGTTGGGCAATGCTTTTAGTTTCTTCAATAAATTCTGTTGACAAAGTATCGCCTCTGGCAATATTGTAAAGCAACATTGTATCTTCCAATGTGGTAAAGGCTGCATAACAGTCATTGCCGCATTGGTCAGGTGTGCCGGGATTTTGAATAAACCAAGGCCCGTTTGGTGAATAATTCAGTGGATGCCATATAGTGTTTACATTTGTATGGACAAAAATTTGCGATAAAGCTGGATTACCCAAATTGGTTGCATTCACTTTGTTTAATACATGCAGCCACCGGTTGCCTTTCTGCATTTGATCACCAATGATGGCAGCGCTGTTTAAGTACAAACCCATATCGCAACTGTCCACATCGTTGGTACGATATACATTGTTTTTGGTGCAATCACCTCCCATATACACTCCGCAGTTTTGAAAACGTATGTGGTTACAATTAATGTTAAAGCCTTTGCTCTGCGCTACCTCCATACCTTTAGATATTAAAAGTGTGTCGGCTGGATAGTCGGAAATTATGTAGTTGCATGTCACCGTTGCCGTGTCGCTGCCTAATAGCTGAATGCCTGTGGTTAATGGTTTTTGCGTGCCTACGGTATATTGATTAATCCTGTTGTAATTTATCTGTGGTTTTAAAGCAAAGCTGCTTTTTATACCTGTTGCAGCTGCATGTAATGCAATCATGTTGTTGTAAATATTGTAGTTAGCACTGGAGGTGTTGGTTAATTCATCAAGTGTTATACCTACGCCTTTGCTACTTCCTTGCATGGTTATGTTGTTGCCTTCAATTGTCACTGATTTTGCACCTTCGTTGCGCGATAAATAGATGCCATAACTCTTTGCCTGAATATCGTTGTAGGTGATGTCTGCTGTGCGTAGTTTGCAACGTGCAGCATAGATGCCCGTAAGCACTTGTCTGAAAATTAGATTGTGTGCTTTTAATTCGCTGTAAATAGCGTAAATACCTCTGTCGCATTGCTGCACTGTAGTGCCACTGGATGATAGTGGCTGCATAACTAAAACACCCATGGTGTTTTGGCTGTTGCCCCAACTGACAACAGCCGTTCCGCTGGGTTTGGTTGGCCAACTGCCACTGTTACTGATAAACTCAAACTTGCTGTTAGTTAAAGTTAAATGACTGTTAACACTGTAAATGCCAAACTCCATTTTACTGAAATAATTTTCATTAAAAAGGTTGTCACCAATGGTGCAAAACATATTGTTGAGCCAGATGCCACTCAATGGTACAGTGCCATGAGTGGGTTGCCCCACATAACTTGGTTTAAATCCATTTGCCTTAGTAAATGTTGTACCCACAACGGTTAGTTGTGCAAAGCCATAAACATCGCTCTGTGCCAGTTCGGGCTGGGCATTAATGCCGATGATATTGTCGTAAAAATTACTGTTTACAGATTTTACAATGCCTTTGTTGCGCAGCAAGATGCCGTTTTCTGCATCGCGAATGGTGCTTGTGTTTAAGGTTACAATACCATTAGCCAACACTTCTATCCCTCTCCACATGGTATCACAAGCCTGAATGGTTGTGTTATTAATCGTAAAGACACCTCCGTTTTGTACAATTATCTGCGCTCCGGCAGCGGTGTAAACAGTGCAGTTGTTCAGTGTTAAATTTCCGTTTACATAAAAGCGGTTGGCTACAAATATTGATTGGTTGTTGATGGTTGCATTGCCGGAGAAAGTACTGTCTGCAAAGGTCGTGTCGGTATTTGCACAAACATTTATCACCGTAACACAAACACTATCCTTCCACGTAGTATTTGCCGGAGAAGTAACGCTTGCAACGTTATACAGGCAACTTCCCGGAGAGGTAAAATATCCTGATACGGTAAAAGTGTCGCATTGCATAGAGTTTAGCGTTACTGTTGCAGGCAGTGTGCTGTTGGTAATTACAAAATTTGCAGGGGAATTATCTGCAAGGGTACCGGTCTGCGTATTTACGCTGTTGTTGCATACGGTGATGGTGTAGGTAAGCGTGTCGCCTACGTTGGTTGTGTCGGTGTCGGCAGTTTTGGCAATGCTCCAGCAGTCGGGGCAATGGCTGATAGAGTCCCATGCAAATGCAGGCATGGCAAAACCCAATTGCCGCGATGTGGCTGTGAGGGTGTCGCTGCACAATGTTGTTGCACTAAGTTGCAGGTCGGGCAAAATGTCTGCCACATTCATTCCAAAACCACAAGATGCCACCATCAAAAAACGTATGGTAACATACTGGCTGTTGTGAATACCGTTGTTGCCAAACAAGGCAATCAGGCTGTCTGTTGTCACCGTCCACACATCAGGTGCTGCTGTAGGTGTAAGCCCCACAGTATCTGTATTGTTACATGCCATAGCTGCAATAATCTGCAGGCGCGGGTCGTAGCCTGGTAGTGTTACCATAAAGGGATAAACAAATCCTGCCTTGCCATTTTGAAATTTGGCTTCTGCAAAAAGGGTATCGCATAAACTAAAACTGCTTGTCTGGCTCCACGATGCCGTGACCAACTCATAAGCTGCCCGGGTAAACTTCAGCGGCACACTATCAGTAAAACAAACACTGTCAATAGCAAAAGGTGTAGCAGGAAAGTTTTTACAGTTCCAACCGTAGTAGAGATAAAATTGCAGCGTATCCTGCAGCGGAGGACAGGAGTCCATCACGGCACAAACATTGCCGCTCAGTAAAACGTTTTGTGCTAAGGTTGGTGCCAGCCCAATCACATCGCCATTTGCCTGAATAATATTGTTAGAAGGGTGGCTTATGTAATGCCACTGGCTCAGATAGACAGGTGCATTGGCTACAGAGAGAAAAACATTGTCTGCATTATCTTTTGTGGTATTCATTAAAACCAGATTGTTCCAGCACACCGTGTCGCTGATGCCTGTGGCCAGACTGTTGCCTATTCCCAAAGAGGTGAGTTGCGGTGCTAAGGTAAAATCTTCAATGGCATTGCTCGAGTTGGTTGCCGTTACAGCGGTGTTTTGGCAGCCATAAAAACTCTGGCAGGGCACTGCCTGATTGCCAAAAGTTACCACTGTGTTGCTGCTGTTGTTGTGTGCCGTATCATCGGTGCAGGCAATAGGCATCATGTCTAAGGTTATGGTATGCTCATAAAACTGATCGCCCATGTAGGCTGTGGTGCCTGTGGTAAGGTTTTGTGCTGTGGTGTCGTTGGTAAGGCAATGTGTTGCAATAAAGGGTGTGGTATTCAAAGAAAAGTTGCCTGTAGTGTTTGGCAGTTGTGTTGTTATGTCAACAGGCATTGTCTGAAAGAAGTTGTTTCCTATGGGTACTTTATGTTTGCTTGTTGCCTGAATAATTTCATAGCCCGGTGGCACATTAACATTCACAGACTGCCCTGCAATTAACGGACTGCGGAATTCAAACGGATAGGCATCATACACCTGTGCATTGTTGCAATAGCCCGATGACATGTTTATCTCCATACGTTTGCGGCATTGAAAAATATTTTTGTTGGTGATGATAGTTTTGTTTCTGAAAGTGGTAGCAGCAAAGTAAGCAAAGCTACCTCTTGTTTCGCAAAAAAACAACCGGTTGTTGACATAGCCTGTGTCCATCAGATTGTAAGGTGGCGCTAATGTATCGTAAATGGTAATGTTCATACTGTTTTGCAGCAGGGTGAGGCTTTGTTCCATCTGCGGCACCTGCGAGTGGGGTTGTTTTTTTCCACTCAGCCACATGGTGTTTTGTATGTGGCTTTGCCTGAAGGTGTTTTCTGCTGTAAGGTCACCGGCAGGGTTGAAGTTGCCGCAAACATGATAGCTTACTTTAAGTCTGATGCTTTGCCCTTCTTCGAACCCATGAAAGCTGCGGCTGCTGCCTATGGGCACGTTCAATGTGGTGATGTGCAGGTTGCCTGTATCGCTCACTGCCGTGCTGTCAAAAAAACTGGTAAAGCTGTACAGGTATTCGTTAAGATTAGTGTTGGTGTTTAGAAAGAACTGCGCAATATCCGTCCCCGTTACCCTAATTTTGAGCAGGGTAATGTAGTCATCGTTGCCTGCACCAAAAGGCTCACATTCAAAACAACCGCCAATGCTGTCAGTAGGGTCGTCAATATAAAATGTAAGTGTGTCGGGCACTACCATCATGGTGTCTAATGCCAATGGCATGATGCGGCTCAGTTGCAGGGCATTCAGTCGCAGCCCCAGTGCTTTCATCATGGCATAGGTGTAGCCGTCATTGCCGGGGTCGCCCGGCTGCACGTGCGCACGCAGGTAGTCTGTGCAGCGGTCGCCAAAGGCAAGGGTGGTGCTGCTCAGGTTGTTTTTATTTTGTGCAAACCACACACTGCCTGTATCTATAATAGCAGTGGCACTGTCTGCACGGTGGTCGTTGTCGCTGTCCTGAAGGCCGTAGGTGTTGCGCTCCATGCGGTAATGGTCAACAATAATACCTGGAATTACACAGCCTGGACAATGTATGCTTATAGAATTACCGGCATGGCTCAGCGGCAGCCATTGCGCTATGCCATCGGTTGCGCTAAAAGTAGGCTCCTGATAATGAAAAACACTTGCTGTAGGTAAATTAATAGTAAAGCAATTGCCTGCATCGGCAAGCAAATGAAATTCTGCCTTGTAGGGTGTGGGGTCGATGTCGCTTTCGCAACAAGCCTGCAGGGTATAAACAAACCTGCCGCTGTCTATCACAGTGCGCATGCCACTGTCGGCAAGGTTAAAGTAATAGTGGTATCTTTTAGCCTCACAACTCAGGCTGTCCTGCGTGATGTCGTAGTAGTAGGGTTTATAAAAAGTAGTGTCGCCAGTGGCAGACAGTGTTATCATAAAAGCATCACTATAAGCATTGGGAATGGTGAGGTTGGTGTTGCACACCACAGTAGCACGCAGCCATCCGTTTAAAGTGGTGCATTGTTGCTGCGGCTGATTGCAGCCCAAGAGTTGATACACATAAGGCTTGCCATTGTTGAGGATGCTTTGCAGATTGACATTGAAGGTAGCTTTCTCTCCAGTGCCGGAATTGGAAACACTCATGTCGGACACCGAAGGGTAGAACTGATGTTGCAGATGCACATCGTATCCGCCACCACCTGTCTGACCTGCCAACAGGGTGCCTGCGGCAAAGCCACTGGCTGTGGGTATGGTCTGTTCCACACCACAAATACTTCTTGTCTTTAATCCTTTAAACATCCATGCATTGTAGTATTTATAAGCATTCATCAGCACAGAGGTGTCCTGGCTGCATCGCAACAGCGCAAACTGCAGATGCACCGTATCTCCGGGATAAAAATCAGTAATCATGGTATAGCAACTATACACGGCAGTGTCCACCAAATCGGCACACAGATGCTGGCTTTTCAGTTCAAGCACGGTATCAATAGTACAATGCGACAACGAAGTTTTTTCAATCACCAAACTTTTACGGGGCATGAGCATCAGCCTGCGTACATCCCATGCTGCATCGCCAAGTTGTGTCAGATCAAACTGAACACTGTCAATAGCACAATTGCCTGTGTTTACAAGCGTGTAGCTCCACAGGGTTGTTTGTGTAGTATCGTTAATGCAACTGTTGTCATAGGTAACTTGCTGAGGACTCACTCGCAACACATCTATTTTAGGCTTGTCGTTCATGTTGGCTGTGTAGGCATGAACAAAGCTGTGTTCGCAAGTGCTGCAACCGCTCAGGCTTTGGTTGCACCGGTAGCTGAAGGCTGCATTCATGCTGCTGCACGACACACAATTGGTAGCTTTTACCTTTATCCGTATCACCAATGTGTCGGATGCATTTAGCATCACTGTATCTTGAGAAGGGGAGCCGCTGTAAGCCACCGTTTGGCCTTGGAGTCCAATGCTGTATTCCACTGCACCAAACACCAAATCATTACAGGCTGTGCCTGTATAGACATTGAAAGTAAAGCCAATGTTTGCTCTGTGCGAAAGCGTATTTTTATAGTAGAAAAGCCATGTTGTATCTTGTTGGTAGTTAACATAAAAATTGTTGCCTGCATTTAATTCGGTTATTTTGGTGTAGTTAACGGCTTGCTCTATACTGTTGCTGCTGCCGGGGTTTATGATATAGGAATTGCTTCCCGTAAAATCCTGTTGCAGTTTAACCAATCCTGCCGAAGAATCAATCATAATTACATGGCAATCTATCTCTGCACGATAGGTGTAAGTAACTGTGCCGGTTCCGTTTAATACAAAGCGCAAAACATTGCCTGTTTGCAATGTAGTGGCACTACCTCCGGAAACACTCTCAAAGATGTAATTTACACCACTGCCACTTGTTGTACAGCTTGCAGAAGTTCCGTTTGGAAAATTCAATTGAGGTGTGATGATTACCGTATCGGTAACAGGATTTACAATTGAAACGCTAAACCTGTTTACATCACATGCCCTGAGGGTGTCGGGTGAGGATAAGAATAAAGTAGTTTGTGCCTGAGTAAACAAAGCAGTCATGCAGAGCACAATGGCTGTTATAGTGGTAAAAATTAGGTTTTTCATAATATTTGGTTTTCGGGGTGTGACTAAATTACAGTGATTTTTTGGATTTGTAGGGGTTGAGCAAAAAAAAATTGCGCGGAAATTGATTATCTGGCTCAAGGTTCGGCTAAGAACCCACAACTCAAATAAGTCAACACCGCGCAGAACGCAGCGTTTAACTTATTCTTGAGTTGAATATTAAAATTTAGCCGATTTTGAACCAAGAATTTGCTAACGCAATATTTTATGTATGTTGTTTTTTATGTCATTTTTTTGAATTAAATTGTGTTACAAGGATAGGAATAAATTTTGAAATGGGGAAAGATTTATGGCTTTTCTATAAGTAATTACTGTTATAGTTCTATTTATACTTACAGAAGAAGGAGTAATATGTGAAAATATATCGGCCAGTATATATCTATTTCAAATATGAAAAAATAGATACAACCCATTATCAATTCAAACAAATTGAAAATGACTTGAACAACAGATCAGGAAAAAAATCAACTTCAATTCTCCTAAAGAGGTACTTTTGCATGAAACTTCAAATTAGAATTCAGCAAGCTACAAATCATCTGATTTACTGCATTAATGTCACTCAAAGTTCTCCACATGAAGGAGTGAAGACTAATCAACTACTTTTTTTCAAGTAATGCCACACATTCAATATGGTCTGTCTGCGGAAACATATCAACGGGTTTTGCTTTCACTAATGTGTATGTGTCTTTCATCAGAGCAATATCACGAGCCATTGTTGAAGGATTGCAACTAACGTACACAACTCTTCCTGCACCGCTATTACAAATTCTACTTACCACATCAGGATGCATTCCTGCCCGAGGAGGGTCGGTGATGATCACATCCGGAAAACCATAAGTTTCAAAAAAAGTTGCGTTTAAGGTTTCTCGCATATCCCCTGTAAAAAATTCTGTATTGCAAATTGAATTGCTTTCTGAATTTAACTTTGCCTGTATAACAGATTCCTCAACACTTTCAATACCAATTACTTTTTTACATTGCTTAGACATAAAATTTGCAATGGTACCTGTTCCGGTGTACAAATCATAAACCACCTCATGTGGTTGCAATGCGGCAAATGATAATGCGGTTTTATACAACTCAACTGCCTGAACAGGGTTAGTTTGAAAAAATGTTTTTGGACCTACAGTAAACATTAAAGCACCCATATTCTCAGTTATTGTTTCTGTACCACTCCACAAAATAGGTTGCAGATCAAAAAAAGTATCGTTCTTCTTTTGGTTAATAAAATAAAACAGTGATGAAATTTCAGGAAACTCTTTATTAATAGCATTTAGCAATTTGCTACGCTTTTCTTCATTTGCATCAGCAAATATTATTACTACCATCCACTGCCCGGATGTAGTGTTTCTTACTAACATATTTCGCAAATCGCCCTGTTGACTGATTCGGTTAAAAAAAGTAATGTTTTCTTTCAAAGCAAAACTCTTTACAAAATTCCGGATGCGATTTACAGGCTCGTCCATCAACAAACATTCGTCAATATTTAAAACTTTATCGAAGCGTCCGGTTATATGAAACCCTAATGCAGGTTGAATCTGATATTCCTTATTCTGAAGTTTATCAACTGTCAGCCATTCTTTTTCGGAAAAAGCAAAATCAAGTCTGTTTCTGTAATGATAAATTTCTGCTGAAGGCAATATTTCTTCTATCACGGGATTCTCAATTCCTGCAATCCGCACCAATGCATCTCTAACTTGCTTTGCTTTATAAAACAGCTGCTGTTCATACTGCATATTTTGTCGTTTACAGCCACCACAAACTCCAAAATGTTTGCATAACGGGTTGGTACGGTGAGCCGAATATATTAAGTACTCCGCAACTGTTGCTTCAATAAATTTATTCTTTTTACGTTTTATATCAGCATTAATAATATCTCCGGGCACAACATGATTTACAAAGATTACTCTTCCATCCATGCGACCAAGTCCACGACCTTCATCGGCTATATCCGTAATTTCAAGATTTTCAATTCTTTTTGTCATTGGTGCAAAAATATTATTAATAGAGCTACTTTTCAGCATGTATTTTTTGTCATTTCACCCAAATTAACATCCTGACAATGACACATTTTTATTATTTTTGCTATAAATAAGAAACTCTGTTTGATGACATTAAAACATCGTTTACTGTTATGCTTGCTGCTCACGTTTGGTTTTGCTAACGATGTTCATGCAAAACATATTGCCGGTGGTGATTTTACATACAGACGACTTAGTGGCAACAACTTTGAAATTACTCTTAAAATTTTCCGTGACTGCTCCGATTTTGTTCCATTTGACAATTCAATTTTAATTGGTGTATTTAATAAAGGAACCAATTCTCTTATCAATTCATATACCGTTGCACTTGCAGATTCAGGAACATTAACGCTAACAGGGACATCATGCCTTACACCACCAACTGGTGTTTGTATGGATAAATGCACCTATATAGATACTATTACACTTCCCAATAACCCAAGCGGATATTATATATCATGGGAACGTTGTTGCCGAAACAATGCTATCGTAAACCTTACTCGGCCCGGTGATACCGGCATAGCATATTACATGGAAATTCCTGATCCGGCAATTATTGACAACTCGCCAAATTTTAATAACGACCCATTCCCATTTATGTGCCTAGGCCAGGATTTTGACTTCGACTATAGTGCCTATGATGTTGATGGCGATTTACTGACTTATAGTCTTGAAACACCTTTAGCCGGTGAGTTAGGCTATCCATTAAACTCAACCATTTCACCTGTTTGGTCAAACCCAACACCTGGACCTTATCAGGCTGCACAATGGCTTCCCGGATATTCTGTAACAAATATTACCGGAAGTTTTCCTGCATTGTCTTTAAACGGCAGCACTGGACTTATGAAAGTAAAAGCAAACAAAGTAGGTTTTTATGCAATGGCTGTTGTTGTAAAAGAATTCCGAAATGGAGTACAAATTGGTCAAATAAGACGTGAAATAGAGTTTACTGTAATAAACTGTGCTGCCAATACGGCACCACAAATCAGTTATCAGAACTCAACTACGCCACAAAGTGGGTTGACTTTTACAATTTATGAGAAAGACACTTTGTGCTTTACCGTTCGTGTCACTGATTCTGATTCAATAAAGCTTTCCTACAGTGGTGATATTTTTGCAGGCGGAAGCATTACCCCACCTTATGCTGTTACATCTTCAGCTACCGGCAATGGAGTTGCCACAAGCGCATTTTGTTGGTACACATCATGTGATCAGGGTCGGACACAACCTTATAATGTAACATTCAAAGCTACAGATAATGGGTGTCCACAACCATTTTCATCTATAGACTCATTAAAGATTTATGTGCTTCCTGTTCCACAAATTACCGCACCATTAATAATTTGTATGAACACTGCCACTGAAGGCATTATTAAACTGACTTTCACAGACACTTTTGCAATGCCTAGATTTATTGATCGTTATGTCGTTTTCAGAAGTACCAACGGTGGTCCGTTTATTCATATTGGCAGTGTTAACAATCCCGCCAATCATTTTTACAATGACTCTACTGCTTCAAATCTTGATCTGAACAACTACTGTTATTACATTGCTGCTGTAAATACCTGCAATGAAACAGGTACAAATTCTGACACCATTTGTTCTGATAATCAAAAAAACATTGACACCCCATTCATTTTAAGTTCTCAGGTTCAAAACAACAATAGCATTTCGCTGACCTTCAACAACTCACCTGATAATTTATTTACTCTGTTTAAAATTGAAAAACGCGAGAACACATTTTCAGCCTTATATGCAGACTACTTTCAGCAGCAAGGATTTGCAATACCACAATGGACAGACTCGCTTCAAAATGTTACAGAAAAATCATACTGCTACCGTATTACAAAGAAAAATCAATGCGAAATAGAAAGTCCCGTAAGCAATGAATCATGTTCCATTTTACTCACAGGGCAAAGTTTACCATTACAACATATTTTAAACTGGACACCCTATACAGAATGGCCAGGTGGTGTAAGTTACTATGCAATTTTTCGCAGACCGATAAATTCAAGTACATTCACAGAAATTGCACAATTAGCATCCAATATCCTGACTTTTACAGACACACAAATTCCACAGGAAAATGGCGTCTTTATTTATTACATTAAAGCCGTTCACGACACTTTAAACGTTTTTTCTACCAGCAATGAAGTAACATTAATTCAGGAACCATCAGTTTTTACACCCAACTCATTTACTCCTAATGGCGATGGCTTGAACGAAACATGGTCACCGGTATCATCATTCATAAAAAATTATAATCTTAGAATTTTCAATCGCTGGGGTAATTTAATTTTTGAATCCAATGAATTTAACCGCCAATGGGATGGCAGCTATCAGGGTCAGCCAGCATCTCTTGGTATTTATTTTTATGTTATTACTTACACAGGTTATCCTGACAACACCAAGTTTTACAAACGAGGCTCTGTAACCTTACTGCGTTAAAGGAGTTTTCAACAATAACATTACATTGTCATTCTATGTGACAATTGCCATTAATTTTGCAGCATCGTTATGCAGGAAATTGAAAATTTAAGTCCCAAAAAATATATAATAATTAAAGGTGCGTCTGTTCACAACCTGAAAAAAGTGGATGTAGCCATAAGCAGAAACAGTTTTACAGTAATTACCGGATTATCCGGTTCTGGCAAATCATCTTTAGCTTTCGACACATTGTATGCAGAAGGGCAAAGGAGGTATGTTGAAAGTTTATCAAGCTATGCACGGCAATTTATGGGACGCCTGGATAAACCCGAAGTAGAATACATTAAAGGCATTGCTCCAGCAATTGCAATTGAGCAAAAAGTAAATACCAGAAATCCAAGATCAACAGTTGGCACTTCAACAGAAATTTACGATTATCTTAAACTCTTGTTTGCAAGAATCGGGAAAACATACTCGCCTGTAAGTGGCAAGTTGGTTAAGAAAAATACTGTTGCTGATGTTGTAGATTTCTTAAAAACACAAAATCCAAACAAGCGTTTTATAATTGCAGCGCAGTTGCAATTTCATCAGGGAAGATTTTTACATGAAGAATTAAATGCGTTAATGCAGAAAGGCTTTAGTAGAATTGTTGTTGACGACAAAATGCTGCGCATAGATGAATATGCCGAACAAATAGAAAAGCCAGATGCACAGCCTGCTGTTAAAACTAAAGGAAGAAAAAAGAAAGTTAAACCCATTGAACCAACACTCAACTCAAATATCTTCATCGTTGTATCAAGGATAATAATTCCCGAAAATATCAATGAAGAATTTGAATCTTCTACTGCAGATTCTGTGCAGACTGCATTTAATGAAGGTAACGGACGATGCTCTTTAATTGATGTAACAGACGAAACTTTACACTTTGTTAACTTTAGTAATTACTTTGAAGAAGATAATATCCGTTTTGAAGAACCTTCTACTCACCTTTTCAGTTTTAATAACCCCTATGGAGCATGTAAAAATTGCGAAGGCTTTGGTAGTGTAATCGGCATTGATGAAAACTTGGTTATCCCAAACAAAACACTTTCTGTTTTTGATGGTGCTGTAGCTTGCTGGCGTGGTGAAAAAATGAATGAATGGCAACAGGAATTCATCTTAAAGGCATATAAATTTAATTTTCCTGTACATCGTCCTTATTTCGAATTAAATGAAACTGACATCAAATTGTTATGGGAAGGTAATAAAACTATTAAAGGAATAAACGATTTTTTTAAACATGTAGAATCACAATCTTTCAAAATACAATACAGAGTTTTGTTAAGTCGCTATCGCGGAAAAACAACTTGCCCCGAATGTAAAGGAACCCGTTTACGTGCTGATGCAAACTATGTAAAGGTGAATAATAAATCAATTACCGATATTGTTTTAATGCCGGTAAATGTTAGTGTCGATTTTTTTAACAACATTATTTTAGACAACTATGAACAAAAAGTTGCCGGACGATTATTAGTTGAAATAAAAAACAGGTTGCAATATTTAAATGATGTTGGATTAGGTTATCTGACATTGAACAGACTTTCAAAAACACTTTCGGGAGGTGAATCACAACGCATAAATCTGGCAACATCATTAGGCAGCAGTTTGGTGGGTAGCATGTATATATTGGATGAGCCGAGCATTGGATTACATCCACGAGATACACAACGCCTAATTTATGTATTAAAATCACTTCAAAAAGCAGGTAACACTTTAATTGTTGTTGAACATGATGAAGAAATTATGCGCAATGCTGACGAGCTTATTGACATCGGGCCTTTTGCAGGAACTCATGGAGGTAAAATTGTTTTTCAGGGCAACTTTGAACTTTTAGAACACAGCACAGAAAGTATAACCGCTAAATACCTGACCGGCAAAGAGATTATTCATGTGCCAAGTAAAAGACGAAACTGGACTAACAGTATTGAAATAACTGGCGCAAGTGAAAACAATTTAGCACACATTGACGCCAAATTTCCACTAGGCATTCTGACTGCTGTTACCGGTGTTAGTGGGTCGGGAAAATCTACCTTGGTAAAAAAAGTCCTTTATCCTGCACTTAAAAAAGTTTTAGGCGGTTATGATGATGAGTCGGGTCAGTTTGAAAAATTAACTGGTGATTTTGTAACACTGAATGGCGTTGAGATTATTGATCAGGATCCAATTGGAAAATCGTCTAGGAGCAATCCAGTAACCTATGTTAAGGCTTATGATGAGATAAGGGCATTGATGGCAGACACTCCTTTTGCAAGACAAAAAATGATGAAACCATCCTTGTTTTCATTTAATGTTGATGGAGGAAGATGCGAAATGTGCCAGGGAGAAGGTGTTGTAACCATTGAGATGCAGTTTATGGCAGACATTCAACTTAAATGTGAGACCTGTCAGGGCAAGCGATTTAAGAATGAAATTTTGGCAATTACCTACCGGGAAAAAAACATCTTTGATATTCTTACTATGACTGTTGATGATGCCATTAGCTTTTTTTCCAAAGAAACTGATGAACGGTACATTCTTTTCACAAATAAAATTATTGCCAAACTACAACCGCTTTCAGATGTTGGCTTAGGTTATATTTCTTTAGGACAATCTTCAAGTACTCTCAGTGGTGGCGAAGCACAAAGAATTAAATTAGCATCCTATCTTGGTATTGGTCATGCAACAACAAAAACACTTTTCATTTTCGATGAACCTACAACAGGCTTGCATTTTCACGACATCAGAAAGCTACTTGATGCATTTACCGCATTAATACGCAATGGAAATTCTATTTTGGTTATAGAACACAATATGGATGTCATTAAATGTGCTGATTGGGTTATTGATATGGGGCCGGGTGGTGGAAATGAAGGTGGTAAAATAGTTTTTGCAGGAACTCCGGAAGCTTTGAGCAATTGCCATGAATCTTTTACAGGAAAGTTTCTCTCTGAAAAATTAATTTCCCAACAAGAACAATAGCTTCACTTCTGTGCTTCTACATAGAGTGAAATGCCCGGCAATGTTTCGTCAAAGAAATTCAGATCACGCATAACAGGTGAGTAACTTTGTCCATACCCTGATCGATATACGTTTTTAAATCCGGCTGCCTTTAGCATTTTTATAAGCTTTTCCTCCGTAAACCAGTTAATGTGATTGCCTGTGTATTTCTTTTGCACTTCAATATCACATAATGAAGTACAATAGTCGAGAGCATCTTCAAAGGACTTCTCATTAAACAATTTTTCTAATTGACTATCGGAGATTCGATATGCAGCTCCATGTAGAGGAATTTCCGATGCTTGTGCTGCAAAATCTTCCAGAAAAATTTGAGCTATACTTTCCTGATTTAAAGGCTGTCTAAGATTCACTCTTTTATAATTTTCAGGCTTACTGAACCAATCTATCCAAAAGAAAAAATTCCTATCGTCTTCTTTATATGCCCTATATGAGAGCTTAATATCCTGTGTTACGACTCTAAATCTTCCTCCGGGTTTCAATACTCTAAAAGCTTCATTAAACACATTCTGAACAGCTGTATTATTTACATGTTCAATGGTATGACTTGTATAAACCATCTCCGCTGAATCTGTCTCGATGGGTAAAGGTTCTAATGAGAACAAATCATAGTTTATCCCTTTTAATGTATTGTTTGTATTACCGGCATACCAATCATTCACATAATCAACATTTGTCCAGTATTTATGATTAAACGGTCCCGCACCTATATTATAAAATCGCTTATGCAGAAGACTATCATGGCTATATAAACTTTCATAAAGTGCATCTTTGTAATCGCTTTTAGGTATTTTAGTTACCATCAAACCAATTAAACTTGCAACAGACTTCACAGCATTAATGATCATAAGCGTTTATTTAAATTGCAATGTCGCCTTTATTAGGCGACATTGCAACTACCTCCAACAATCAGATTATCTAATCTCAAGCTTTTGTCTGCTCGAGACAGAGTTACTTTGTAATGAAACAATATAAATACCTTTCACTAACTTATTCAACAAAATTGAATGCTCATTCAATCCTTTTGATGAAATTCCCCCTTCGCTAAGCACTTTCTTTCCAAGTATATCATAAACTAACACAGAGTATGGCTCGGCTGTTTCAGAATAAAATGACAACTTAACCCAATCATTAGCAGGATTTGGAACAAGTTGTACTGATGACAGCATTTCTGATTCATCAAATCCTTCGCGACAATTAAGTGTCATGGTATATCCTCTTGTGCTGCTGTTTCCACATTGATTTACGCCCTTTACAGTTATAGTTCCATTATTAGTTCCAATATCAGCTAAAATACTATTCGTATTTTGACCTGACGTAATTGTTGAACTACTTGGTAGTGCCCATGTGTAAGAATCAGCACCAACACCTCCGGCAGTTGAAAAAGCAACACCTGTTTGATTAGCACAAAAAACTGAAGGATTTGCAACAATAACAGCTGGTCTTTCAGGAATAGCTCGCACCTGAATACAACGTGCTGTGCCGGTTCTACAGGAGTTTTTTCCTGCAACACAAAGACTATAAGTGCCGGTTCCGGCATTTTGGAAGTCAACCGTTACATTATTAGTGAAATTTCCAAGAACTATTGATGCATTTGGTGGTAATGTCCATATATAACTTGTTGCATGGTTAGAATTTCCTGCTGTATAAACTAACTGTGTTTTACAAGTACCATAAACTTGCCCACTTAAAGATGTTGGAATTGACGGCATATCAATAACTGTTGTGAGTGTTTTAACCGGGGTTGTAAAACAAGCATTTGAAGCCGTAACTGTAATATCTCCACCGGTGTAAGTAGGTCCGTAATCAACCATTATTGCATTGGTAGTTTGTCCGCTAACCAACGTAGCTCCGGTAGGAACAGACCAATTATAAGAAGAAGCTCCAGTCACTGAAGTGGCCATATAGTTTACACCTAGCATATTCTCACAAACTCTTGCAGGGCCTGTAATTGTAGGAGTAGATAATTTATAACGAGTCCATGATCTGGCAGAGTCTAAACTAGGCCCACACTCATTGACTGCATATACATAAACAGAATACCCTGAATTATTTGTAGCATTAAAAGCTAATGTAACGGCATCACTACCCTGACCATTTAATATTTGAACGCCATCAGAATA
Source organism: Bacteroidia bacterium (assembly GCA_037045145.1). NCBI lineage: Bacteria > Pseudomonadati > Bacteroidota > Bacteroidia > Bacteroidia bacterium. The sequence continues at coordinate 1,574,692 of JBAOIA010000011.1, read as the reverse complement.
TGTCCATAAATAACTTGTTGCATCCATTTGTAAAGGCACTGAATAGATAATGCCAGAAGTTCCTGGACAGGTAGTTGCTTGAACACCACTAATTGCACCTGGTTTAGCAGGTACTTGTTTTATATCAAGGGTAGCTGAATTTGATGTGATTGATGATCCGCAATTGTTTGATACAATAACATCATACTGATCCGCATCTGTACTATCAGCACCGGTAATATGTAATGTATCGCTATTTGCTCCGGAAATTTTACCACCGTTACTTAAAGGTGTACCATTTCTACGCCATTGATATTGCAGATTCATTCCTAATGCACCAACAGAAAATGTAGCCTGTGTACTGTTACAAGTTTCGAAATCCTGCGGCTGACTGCTGATAGCAATATCCTTTGAAGTAAGCAAACAACGTGGACTGCCGGTTGCGCAAGCATTTGTGATGGTAACACAAATTTTACCTGAGATAAATGTGTTTGGGTAGTTTATATCAATATTATTGGTTCCTTGTCCGTTCGAGATTGTTCCCGGACCGGTTAAAGTCCAATTGTATGAAATTGCAGTTGGGCTTGAAGTAACAGTATAGCTGGTTGTTCCATTGCAAATTCCAGATGCAAGTCCACTAATAGGCTGTGGTGTTTCTGGGGTTGCTCTAACACGTACACTTCTGTTAGAACTGGAACCACATCCGTTATTTGCTTTTACATAAATATCTGTGTAGTTGTAGTTTACTGGAAAAGTAATCTGCACTGTATCATTTCCTTGTCCAACTAGTGTTACGCCCGGAGCCACAGTCCATGTATAGGAAGTGACAGGTACTCCATTTGAAGGGCTTGTAATATAAGTTGCTGTTCCTGTACAAATTTCTGTTGGACCAGAAATTGCCGTTGGTGTGCCTGGTACTCCAGCAAAAATTGTCATGCATCGAAATCCGCTCCATGCACAACCATTTCCAACACGAACACAAATACTTCCGCCATTAAACCCTGCATTATACTGAACAGTAATACTATTTGTTCCTTGTCCTGTCAGAAGTGTTGCGTTATTGGGTACGGTCCAGTCAAAAACTCTGTTTACCTGATTGGTTACTGTATAAGACTCGATACTTCCGGGACAAGCAAAATTTGCTCCTGAAATAAGTGAAGCTCCTGAGGGTGCTCCTGCTGGTGTTAATGCTTTGCAATAGGGAGCAGAATTAACACAACCGTTATAAGCGGTTACACAAAGGTTACCTGGAGCAGAAAACAAAGGCCCGTAATCTACGGTTACAACAGTTGCTGTTGTGGTATAAGGGTTCTGACCACTAATGGTTGCACCGGGAGGCAAATTCCAGGTGTAACTAACAGCATTTGTAACAGGCGCAAGTGTGTAGGTCAAGGACATGCCTGGGCATGCCCGAAGATCGCCAGTCATTCCTGAAAACGATCCTAGTGGTGGACACTGTGCTGACGAAGAATGAATATTCATTACAGCAACAGTTACTAAAGTCAATAAGACTTTACTCATTTTGATTAGTGTTGATTGTGCATTTTTCATAATATATGCGGCTATTTGATATGATTTGTTTACGCAATAAATTGGTTAAAGTTTTAGTGATGCATTTTACATGCAATTCTCCTAATGCTTTGGTACTACAAAAATGCATTACAAAATAAGTTCATTTTATGAAAATAATTAACATAGCAACCCTTTTATCCACAATAAAATGTTTATTACATGGTTTCGTTTATGTAATTGCTGATTCGCATTAAGCTTAATTTAGCTCATTCAAATCATTTCTTTCACATAAAAAACAAAATGGCCAAACGCAAAAACTTACAGGCTGAAGCAAACACCATTGAACCGTCTGATAGCATACCGGAAGTTAAACGAAAAACCGTAAAACCTAAGGCAGACAAGTTTAAATTCAAATGGCTGGCAGACGAACAAACGCATCAAATAGTTGGGTTGTTTTGTATCCTGATAAGCATTTTTTTGACCATCGCTTTCATCTCTTATCTTTTTACGTGGAAAGTTGATTTTGATAAAGTAAAAAATGGCTGGTTAGCATTATTAACAGACCGCGATTTGAAAGTTGAAAACTGGCTTGGTAAAACAGGTGCATTAGCGGCACATTCTTTTTTTTACAACGCATTTGGCATAAGTAGCTTCTTGTTTGTCTTTATGTTGTTCTTGTCAGGTTTTAAATTGGTTTTTCGACATGCATTATTACCTTTTGGACGTACTATTAGAATTGCACTATTTACATTGCTTTTTATTTCAATTGCCTGTGGATATATTTTTAAAAACACCAGTTTATTTTTATTTACCGGTGGCACATTCGGGTTTGAAACTTCCGAATGGCTTCAGTCAACGATAGGCAATGCAGGATCCGGTCTTTTACTTGGATTTACACTTCTTGCCTTTTCAATAATTACATTTAAGTTTAAATTAAAACTACCTTCAATAAATGAAAAAAATATTCAACAAGAGGAGTTAGATTCATTAATATCTGAGGTGCCATCAGAAAATAGTATAAACACCATTTCAGATGAAACTTCTAATGAAGCAGAAGAAATCAAAAACACGGCTCCAGTAAGTTTTGAGTTAGAACCTGATATGGATAAAGCCATTTCGGATTTGATGAAACCTGATGAGGCACAGAAACAAATACCTGATCCAAATAAACTGGAATTAGAATTAAACATTGAGACACCTCCTTCGGAAGATGTTGAATCCAAAGTAAAAGAAAGTGATATTCCACTAGCAATAGAAAACCTAAATGGCACTGAAGATACAACAGAAGAAAACGATAACAACAACCTTCCCGATCAGGTTACTGTTGGCGAGTATGATCCTACACTTGACTTATCCTCTTATCAGTATCCTGTATTAGATTTACTTGAAAACTATCAGAGCAAATCCAAACTTACTCATGAAGAGTTAAAAGCTGAGTTGGAAACCAATAAAAATAAAATTGTTGAAACTCTTGGTCATTATAATATAGGCATTGAAAAAATCAAAGCAACGGTTGGACCAACAGTAACATTGTTTGAAATAGTACCACAAGCAGGTGTTCGTATTTCAAAAATTAAAAATCTGGAAGATGATATTGCACTAAGTCTTTCGGCCTTGGGTATTCGGATCATTGCACCTATTCCAGGCAAAGGAACTATTGGAATTGAAGTCCCTAACCAGTCGCCCGAAGTGGTACCGATGAAAGCTGTTTTAGGGTCTGAAAAATTTATCAATGCCGATATGGATCTACCTATCGGACTTGGGAAAACAATTTCAAACGAAGTTTTTGTTACCGATTTAGCTAAGATGCCCCACTTACTCATGGCAGGTGCCACAGGTCAGGGTAAATCAGTTGGCTTAAATGCAATTTTAGTTTCATTGCTTTACAAAAAGCATCCATCTCAAATTAAATTTGTATTGGTTGATCCTAAAAAAGTTGAACTTACTTTGTTTAAAACAATTGAACGACATTTTTTAGCCAAACTTCCCGGTGAAGAAGAAGCCATCATAACCGATACACGTAAAGTGGTGAATACGCTTAACTCCTTATGTGTTGAAATGGATCAGCGGTATGAGTTACTTAAAGAGGCTCAGGTTCGTAACATCAGAGAATATAACACAAAATTTGTAGCAAGAAAACTCAACCCCAATAAAGGTCATCGCTTTCTGCCATTTATTGTTTTGGTTATTGATGAGTTTGCCGACCTGATTATGACAGCCGGAAAAGAGGTTGAAACACCCATTGCACGATTAGCTCAGTTAGCACGCGCCATTGGTATTCACCTCATTATAGCAACTCAACGACCTTCAGTAAATATCATCACCGGAACAATTAAAGCCAACTTCCCTGCGCGTCTTGCATTCAGGGTTTCATCAAAAATTGATAGCCGCACAATTTTAGATTGTGGTGGTGCAGATCAACTTATTGGCAAGGGAGACATGTTATTGTCACTTGGTGCTGATGTGATTCGTTTGCAATGCGCCTATGTTGAAACTTTTGAAGTTGAAAAGATTACAGATTTTATCGGTTCGCAAAGAGGATATCCTGATGCATTTCTGCTACCTGAATTTGTGGGTGACAGCGAAAACAATACAGGCGAGGTTGATTTAGCCGACCGCGACCCACTGTTTGAAGATGCCGCACGAATGGTAGTACAACATCAGCAAGGCTCTGCATCTTTATTGCAAAGAAGACTCAAACTTGGCTATAATCGTGCAGGCAGACTTATTGATCAACTAGAGGCAGCAGGAATTATTGGTCCTTTTGAAGGCAGCAAAGCCAGAGAAGTAAAGTTTAAAGACCCTTTGGAACTTGAAACATTGCTTTCAAATCTGAAATAATTCTGTTTTTAATTCTCTTCTCATTATTATATTTGCAATTGTTCATTTGCATTTCACCTCGTTTTGCCTTGTGGCATTGTTTTTATTAATCACATTTAAAATTTAAGAAATGACAAAAAAATTAATGATCGCTCTGGTGCTGTTGACCCAAGTTTCTTTTGCTCAAAAAGACAGTCACTCTCAGGAAATTCTTAAGTCAGTGTCTGCTAAATATAAAACTTATAAATCGGTGTCAGCCACATTCAGGCTTCAAATAGACGATAAAAAAGCTAAAACCAATCAGACCCAAAATGGTTCGATTTTGATTAATGGTGACAAATACAACCTGAGTATTACCGGACAACAGATAATCTCTGACGGCAAAACATCATGGACCTACTTAAAAGATGCCAATGAAGTACAGGTTAACGATGCACAAAACAAAGCTGACGGCATTTCCCCTACCAACATTTTCTCTATTTATGAAAAAGGATTCGATTCACGGTTTACAGAAGAAAAATCCGAAGGCGGTAAAACCTATCAGTTTATTGATTTAAAACCTCTTGATAAAGGAAAACCTTATTTTAAAATTCAGTTAAAAATTAATAAAGCTGAAAAAACAATTGCAGGAGCAACCGTTCATAACAACAATGGTTCTACCATATCTTACACTATTGTAAAATTCACACCAAACCCTGCTGTAAAGGACACTGATTTTAGTTTTGACGCAAAAAGATATCCTGGTGTAGAGGTAGTTGACCTCAGATAAAGTAACCTCTTAAAAGGTAACAATTGGGCTTTGAACGAAGGATTAATATCCTTACTTTTGCAACCTTTTAAATCTCCTTACTTTTCTACATGATTCATCACGACACAATAGCAGTTGGTGCCGGCTTGGCAGGATTAAGTTTTGCATATCATTTTGATAAAGATATTCCTGTATATGAATCGCTTGACACCGTAGGCGGCCTGGTGCGGACAATAGAATATAAAAACTGCAAATTTGATTTAGCCCCTCATCTTTTACACTTACGCAATCCTTACGTCAGAGAACTTGTATTTGAGAAACTGGGACTTGAAGTCGAAAATCATCGTAGAAAAGCACATATCTACTACGACAAAACCATCATCCCCTACCCTTTTGAACTTAATCTTTTAAATCTGAGCGAGCAAACTAAAAAAGATTGTCTTGAAGGTCTTGACGAAGTAAAATCATATAGCAAAGAAGAAGAAATTGAAATCAGAAAAGGCTCCTATAGAGATTATGCATTGAAATGTTTCGGAAAGGGTATTGCCAATCATTACTTACTTCCCTACAACAGGAAAATTTGGGATACAGAACCTTCTGAAATGACATGCGAGTTTATGTCACATATTATTACTGCAGACAAAGAGCAAATCAGAAAAAATGCATTCGAAGACAACACAGATAGTTTTGGCTATAATGTAGAATTCTATTACCCCATTCATAAAGGCATTCAGGATTTAGCTGACATTTTTGCCAAACAACTCACCAATATTAAATTCAATACGTCTGCGGTGTTTTTTAATACCCGAAACAAAACAATTGAATTTTCTGATGGAAGTATTGTAAAATATAACAAAGCCGTTTCTACTGTTCCTTTACAAACTATTATACTTAACAGCGACAGAGATGACCTGAAAGCACTGGCAAAAGAATTGGTTTTTACCTCTGTTTATACAGTAAATTTGGTTATCAGAGGAACATTGCCCGACACACATTGGATGTATTTCCCTGATAAAGATCTTTCGTTTTACAGAATAAGCTTCCCAAAAAACTATTTTAAAAAATCAACTCCTGCTGACGAACAAATCATTGCTGTTGAAGTTGGCAGCCGCAATCATAACCTGAGCATTGAGGAAATAGAACGTAAAGTTGTTGAAGAAATAAAACAGATGCCTATTTTTAAAATTGATGAACTGGTATTTGTTCACTCTATTAAAATCCCTGTAGCCTATTGTATCTATGAGCCAAAGCGTCCGGCCATTATCAACCAACTGATGGGTGAACTGGAAGCAGCAGGAATTTATCAATCAGGCCGCTATGGTAAATGGGAATATGCAGGCATGCAGGATGCAATTATGGACGGCAAAGTGATGTCGGAAAAATTAAAATCATTATGACAGAAAATTGTTCAATAGTAATACCGGTTTTTAATGAAGAAGAAATTCTTGAAAAAAGAATTCACCTTCTTGTTGAAGATTTAAAAAAGCATTTTAAAAATTTTGAAATCGTACTAACCGAAAACGGAAGCGTTGATAACACCAAAGTCATTATAAGAAAACTTGCCGAAAAGTATGATATGGTTGTTGCAGAAATTGATGATGAAAAAGCAGACTATGGTCAGGCTTTGATTAATGGTATAAATCGTGCTCGTTTTGAATATATCACCATATTTGAACTTGATTATTTAGATATGGTTTTTTTACAAAAATCTAATGAATTACTAAATTCATACGATCTGGTTATTGGCTCAAAAAAACTTTCGGGCGATCTCGACAGAAGACCATTTAAAAGAAAACTTTTTACATGGCTCTATAATACAGGACTTCATGTTGCATTTAGCTATAAGTTAACCGAGACTCATGGACTGAAAAGCTTTAAGAAAAGTAAATTAGCACATATTACCAATGGTTGTGTGACGCGACATGCCGTTTGGCCAAGCGAATTTTGCATAAGGGCTTCACGTGATAAAAATTTAAAAGTAACCGAGATTGGCTTATCTATGCCGATTGAAGAAATCAGAACTACACGTATTAAAGCAATAAAAAGATTAAAGAAGACACTTGACGACATTTTACTGTTACGCAGATCTATTAACTAATTGTATATGCTATGGCAGAAAATTATCATTATCATCACTACACCCCATCAGATCTTGATGAAATACTTGACCTGTTTTCTCTTTCATTTAACGGACTAAAACTTTCATCAGACTATTACAAATGGCGAGTTTTAGACACCCCTGTAAATAAAAATTTGGTTGATTTATTTAAGAATGACAATGGTAAAATAATAAGTCATTATGCTGTGTGTCCTGTTATATCTTTTTATAATGGTAAAACAACACACAGTGAACTTTCGCTCATCACCATGACACATCCTGAATATAAATCATTAGGACTGTTTCCAAAACTTGCTGCCAAGCTTTATGAGCGCTCTTTTATGGAAGAAAATATTCAATTGGTTTATGGGTTTCCAAACACCAACTCGCATTACAGTTTTGTAAGAAAACTGGCATGGAATGATGTGTACATGATTCCAACAATGAAAAAGACTTTTTCAACCGCTGTGCAGGGAGACAAAAACTTTACAGAGATTTTTAATGCTGACCAACGTTTTGACAAGTTATGGGAACAACACACACAGCATACAGATCGTTTTTATGCCAATGTCAGAAACAGTACATTTATTAACTGGCGTTTTTTTAAACGTCCTGATAAAAAATATCGGTTGTTTGCATTTGAAAATAACAGCAATATAGAAGGTTATTTTGTAATAAAGGAATACAACAACACATCAACAAAAGAAATAGATGTTGTTGATTTTCTTTTTATGCATGATTTTGATACAAGTGCATTCTTTAATGCTATTGCACAATTAGCAACAGCGTTAGATGCCAAAACAGCAAACATGTGGATTCCATATAATACGCCACTGTATAATCAAGCTGAAAAATCAGGCTACCTGCCTAAAGAACATATAACATACTTAGGCTACAAACCATTCAACCCCGACAATAAATTAGATGAGTTACGAATACCAACAAAATGGTATTTGACAATGTGTGATTCTGATGTTTACTGATAGGTTATTTTTGAATCTTAAATCAATGACAACATGAAAAATGTATTAGTGGTAGGCGCACATCCTGACGATTTGGAATGGATGGCCGGTGGAACTGTTGCCAAAATTATTTCAGAAGGTGGCAAGGTTCATTTATTAACTTTAACTAATGGCACCTGGAAAGACGCTTCGGGCAATTTCTATCGTGATAAAGATATTGCAATCAGGGAAGCATCGAAAGCTGCCTCTGTATTAGGGTACACCATTGAACATTTGGATGAACCTTGCCTTGATGTAAATTTCAGAGATGAGTTAGTGGTTCAGGTTCTAAATCGTATTGACAAAATAAATGCTGATACGATAATTTGTCCTTGGATTGACGATTTGCATCACGATCATGAAATAACTGCACGTATAGCTGTAAGTGCAAGCAGACGTGTGCCACGTATACTCATGGGCATGTGCAACTGGTATGTCTTTCGTACACCTTTTAATCCTAACTTTTTTGTTGATATCAGCGACACGTATTCTAAAAAGATGGCTGCATTAGAATGCTATGAGTCAGAGATGAAACGTATTGGCAGTACTTGGAGAAAATATCATGACAACATCACTTCAAATTATGGTTTAATGGTGAATGTAGAACGCGCAGAAGGTTTTATCAGCTACAAATACAAATTGTAATTCTGTTTATAATCGAATAATAATTTTTTCGTATTGCCGTTTTAAGGAAAGATAAAGTTAACATCTTTAATCCCAAAATATTTCCATGTTTAATATCAGGCTCCTATCCATTATTCTGTTTGCAATGTTCTTTGCTTTGAATGTTTCGGCACAACGTAAAGTACGTAAACCTATAGGCTACGGTGCCAGTGCAATTTACAATTTTCAAGCCGAAGGTATTGGAGCAGATTTGCGTGTCAGGATTCCAACACCGATAAATAATCTTTATGTCGTTCCCGAAATTTCATATTACCCCCCATTTAATCGCTATCATGAGTTATATGCCGGTGGGGCTTTGCAATATGATGTTTTGAGAATCAGGAGCTATAATCTTTACTTGCTTGGTGCTGCCTATTACAATTTCTGGATAAATGCAGATGACTTTGCTCCTGAAGGAAAAAAGAAACACAACTTTGCTCCTGAAGCCGGTGGCGGCTTGGTTCGAAACAGAGGATGCTGGCGACCATTTATTGAGAATCGTTATGACTTTAAATGGAAAGAAGATAATTTGCGAATAGGCATTTATTATTATCCTGGACAGTGCAGAAAAAACACAAGAAGAGAGAAATGTCCAACCGTTAAAGGAATATAATCAAACTTTATAATATGAAATCGAACAAGTTATTCATTTATCTTACTGCAATAATAATTATTGCCGTAACTGCATGCAGAAAAGACCGCGTGCCACAGGATGATTATCAAAACATGGACTCTTTCTATAGCGATCACGAAGAAGAAGAGCAGGAATATACCATTGATACCAACGGAACTTGCCCATTAGTTTGCAAAAAAGGAACTAAGATTTGTGTCAATGCAGAAATGTTTGAGCTAAATGGTGGTGGCCAGGTTACTTATCCATTTCAGTTAAAAGTTATTGAACTGTATTCTATAAAAGATATGATATTAAGAAGAATTCCTTCTGTTGCATCCGGAAATCCTCTTGAAACAAGTGCAGAAATAAGGGTAAGAGCATTTAAAAATGGGAATGAAATTTTTCTCAAACCCGGTAAAAAATATTTTCTTGAAACGGCTGCATTACCATCTATAAATTCAGCTATGCAGTCATTTTATGGTTATAGCAGCGGAAATAGTGCTAACAACTGGACCAATACTATCGCTAATTTTATTCCGGGCTTTGTTGATACACTATCAAATATTTCACCCACTTCTAACAGCTATGTAACTACGCCTGCCACAACAGGTTGGTTTTCTCCAGCCTTATTGTATCAGTCTGCATCTACAACCTCTATTACATGCAGTGTCACCGGAACAAATACACAAAACTTGCAGGTATATGTTTCTTTCAAAGGGTTTAAAGGTGTTATGCAAATACAAAATCTGAGTGGCACAAACTTTCCTGTGGGCGAAAATGTAACACTAATAGTGTTCGGTAAAAAACAAAACAATCAATATGTTTTAGACCAGCAGAATTTTACAATTGCTGCCAATCAGCAAATAATATTTAACCTTCAGGATGTTTCGGAAAACGATATTCTAAATGCGCTTTCGGCATTGTAATTAACCTACTTCTTATAATACTTAATCAATTTCCGAATTGAGCTATTACAGGAATCATTATACACCCGACTAATTTCAGGCTGCAAAGCATGATAATCGGAATAGGAAAGAAACCATGTATTATCAGGTAACTTTTTACTTTTCAAATTCCACTCAAACTTTTGTAGATTATTCAGCGGTAGTTTAGATATGCGTAATACAATTGACACTATTTTTTGATATTTCAAACGTAGTTTATCTGAATAGGGCACCATTTTGAACGAAACATCATTATACAATGTATCTAATGTTGCTGATGATGAAACAACAAACTCAGAAAATATTCTGTTATCATTGCGATGATTAACGTAATTAGTCAGAATAACACTGTCGCCCTTAAATTTATCTGATAGAAATTTTTCAGCACCAATTTCACCAATAAAAGTAGCAAGATTCTCATTGAATGTAACATTACCTTTAACATAAAGTGTTGTATGAGTCATCTCATGAATAATCAACTCAGCGAGTGAACCAACATTCTTACGCATCATTGATGACATTACAGGATCGCCAAACCACCCAAGTGTACTCCAGGCAGAAACCGTTGACAAATCAGCATCAAAACCCTTTTTCTTCAACAATTGCAATTCGTAAACCCCTTTTTGTTTTTGGAAAAATCCTTTATATGACAGTGATCCAAGAAACGGATAGTGCCATTTATATGGCTCCATTTTAAATTCGGGAGCAGCAGTGAGTACCCACAAAGCAGGCTCCCCCTTTTGATCATAGTAGGTTTCGTAGTTGTTGGTTTCAGATAATCCTAAGGAATCAACAGCAAATTTCTTTATCTCACGAATTAGCAAAAGTTTTGTTTTTATAGAATCGGGTGTTAAAGGATTCTCAATTACTTCGCCAATTGGCTGTGCGTTATAAATAATATTTAACTGACCTTTGAGCTGACTAATTCCATAAACCAGCCATTGCCGGTAATAAAATCCAATAAATAAAAAAATTAAAATGAGTGTTGGAATAAAAACCTTCCTGATCATCTACCTGAAATTGTTTAACCAATCAGAAGCAGTATTCGTTCTTTTCGATTAAGCGGGCTGCAATTCTTCTTCTTGCATCTTTAACATTGAATGGTGGAACTTTGGTAAATCGTTTTAATCCCATGAGCAACATTCGCTGTTCATCGCCTTCCGCAAAGGAATTAATTGCTTCTTTTCCTGCCAATGCAATTCTATCTGCCGCATCATTTACATAAACCCTCATCATATCAAGTTGAATACTGCAGTTTTCTTCACCTCTCAATTTAACAAGTTTTTCTGTCCGCAATAAAATTGACTCTGAAATATAAATTGCAATAGCCATATCTGCAATATTCATCAGGATTTCCTGTTCTTTTGAAAGTGTCATCATCAATTTTTGTACAGCAGAACCTGCAACTGCCAACAATGCTTTTTTATAATTAGCTAAAAACTTTTTCTCCTGCGCAAACAATGACGTATCAGGTTCACTAAAATCAGGTATAGCCATAAGCTCTTTTTGAATATTCATAGCAGGTGTCATTAAATCAATCTTACCTTTCATGGCACGCTTAAGAATCATATCAACAGTAAGGAGTCTGTTAATCTCATTTGTACCTTCAAATATTCTGTTGATTCGTGAATCTCTGTAAGATCTGTCCATTGGAAAATCTGCACTATAACCATAACCTCCATAAATCTGCACGCCTTCATCAGCAACATAATCAAGTGCCTCTGAGCCATCAACTTTAAGAATAGCACATTCAACAGCGTACTCTTCTGCCGCCTGAAGTAATGCCTGAGAATACTCAATACCTTCAGCAAGTTTTTGCTTTTCGAGTTCGTCAATCATAAATGATGTGCGATACAAAGCACTTTCACAAGCATAAATTCTGATGGCCTGCTGTGCAAGTTTATATCTGATGGCACCAAATTTTGCTATTGGCAATTTAAACTGTTCACGTGTGTTTGCATATGAAATGGAATGTGTACTCACATGCTTTGCTCCACCTAATGCAGCCGCACATAATTTTAATCGGCCGATATTTAAAATATTGAAAGCTATTAGATGTCCTTTACCTATTTCACCCAAAACATTTTCTACAGGAACTTTACAATCACTAAAAAAAACCTGCCTTGTACTTGATCCTTTAATTCCCATCTTATGTTCTTCTTCGCCAAGTGAGAGTCCAGCGTAAGTCTTCTCTACAATAAATCCGGTGAACTTATCTCCATCAACCTGTGCAAAAACCACAAACAAATCTGCAAAGCCTGCATTGGTAATCCACATTTTTTGTCCGTTAAGAATATAATGTTTTCCATCAGCAGAAAGAACAGCCTTAGTTTTTGCTGCAAGTGCATCTGAACCGGAACCGGGTTCAGTTAAACAGTAGGATGCTTTCCATTGACCTGATGCTAACAACGGCAGATATTTCTCTTTTTGCATTGCATTACCAAAATACAAGATTGGCAATGTTCCAATTCCTGTATGTGCTGCCATTGCAACTGAAAATGAATGACCAGCGCCTAATGTTTCTGTCAGTAATGTGCCAGTAATAAAATCCTTTCCAAATCCACCATATTGTTCTGGAACCGATATGCCAAGTAGTCCAAGTTCACCTGCCTTATCTAATAGTGATGGCATGAGTCCCGCTTCCATTGCATCAATTCGGTCAAGTACGGTATGTACTTCCTGCTTTAAAAAATCGTTAGCGGTTTGCTCAATCATTACATGCTCTTCGCTAAACTCTTCAGGGATAAAAGTGTTTTCAGCCCTTGATTCTTTAATAATAAATTCTCCTCCTTTAACCGATTGGTTTTTTTCCTGAATTGTTGACATAATAAAAGTGGTTTTTTACGCAATAAAAATAAAAATATTAAACATTAATAACAGCCTCAAGGTTTCATTATTTCCAAAATATCTGAAATTAAATCTATTGAAAAGCAAACAGATAATATTAAAGTGTAAGAATTATAACTTTTCATACACTTTTCCGTAAGACTTACAAAAAATCAACTTTTTAGTGGAAGGAAGAAGTGCTTTAAATAAATTAACAAAACTGTGGCTTACCATTCTGGTTATTGCTATTTCGTTGCATCAAGGTTTTGCACAATTACCTGCTGCTTCATTTAGCATCAGCCAGTTGTCAGGCTGTGCTCCATTAACAGTCTATTTCAACAATACAAGTACCAATGCAACCAGCTATCATTGGGATTTTGGTAATGGTGTAGTTTCTGTTATACATAGTCCGGTAATTACTTTCACTACTCCTGGTAATTTCTTTGTTAAACTCATTGCAACAAATGCATCGGGCAGTGATTCTATAATTTCTACACAACCAATACATATAGAAAATAAACCTGTTGTTCAGTTTACACTCAATAAATCTATTGCATGTCAAGGTGATACTATAACCTTTACCAATCAAAGCACAGTCTTTGACAGCTGTCAATGGGATTTTGGTGATGGTGTAACAAGTAATCAAACGAATCCCACACATATTTATACATCAGCCGGAACATTTCAAGTTACTCTGGTTTTGTTCAGACTCAATTCAACTTGCACTCAAACTCTTACAAAAAACAATATAATTGTTATAAAGCCCGTCCCCGTTGTAACTGCTACTGTGGACACCTTTAGTACATGTAACATCAACAAGATATTTCTTTTTCATGCAACTGCAAATACACCTTCAAGTTACCAATGGAATTTTGGTGATGGCGGGACAGCAACAGGCACAAATGTGCAACATCAATATACACAACCCGGAAATTTTCAGGTAGTTGTCACTGCAACTGCTTCGGGTTGCTATTCTGCTGTGAATTTATCATCACCGGTAACAGTACTCAACAATCCTACTCCTGTAATTACTTCAAATATCACATCGGGCTGTAATCCTCTTACTGTTGTACTTTCCACCAATGTTACAGGATCATCATCCATTCAATGGAACTTAGACAACGGTCAGACATCTACATTATCTACAGTAGGCGTATTATACAATAATGTTGGAAATTATAATCCTTATGTAATAGCAACCTATCCTAATGGATGCTCAAGCCAGTCTGCACCATTAACAATTCATGCATTGCAATCTCCTGTATCGTCATTCACAACATCAAATGCCTCTGGCTGCAAGCCGCTGAATATTTCATTTCAGGCTAATGCATGTTCAGGATGCAGCTACCAATGGAATTATGGTGATGGTAATAGTGCATCACAAATAAATGGCACTAATAATTACATTCAGTCAGGAACATTCTATCCAACACTAACAGTAATTGCAGCCAATGGTTGCACAACTACATCAAACCTTCCTTATGGAATTACTGTTAACGGACCTGAGGCTGATTTTTTAGCAGATAAAATTACCGGATGTAATCCATTGTCTGTAAACTTTGCCAATCTTAGCACAGGCTCTACATCATGGCTTTGGCAATTTGGAACCGGTGACACTTCAACAGCTAATAGTCCTACCTATCTTTATCAGAACCAAGGCAGTTACAATGTAACATTGATTGCCTCTGATGGCAATGGCTGTAAAGACACCTTACGTAAACAAGGTTACATCAAGCCGGGACCGAGTGTAAATAACTTCAGCAATCCGCAACCCGTTTATGGATGTGCACCACTAACAGTTTCATTAAGCGATTCATCAGGGGCAAATTCATGGCTTTGGAATTTTGGTGATGGAAGTACTGCCAATTCACAAAATGTCACTCACACATATACCACTCCCGGCACGTACACTGTAAGTTTACAGACACAAAGCAATGGCTCAACATGTTCTCAAACCATTACAAATTTCGCCACATATATTGTTGGTGGTGGTATTGCTGATTTTACTTATAACCAAACTCTTTGTCCACCCTTTATAGGAACATTTACAGACAGTTCCTTAAATGCTGTTTCATGGCTATGGAATTTTGGTGATGGACAAACTTCAACGCAACAAAATCCTGTTCACACTTATAATCATACAGGAAGTTATAATGTTTCCTTAACCATCACTTCTGCCAATGGATGCTCTTCAACAAAGGTTGAACAATATGCAATGAACTTTTTAAACCTAGGTGCTGCACCTGCTGCTCACACATTGGATACCATTCCTCCTCTTGATGTTCAGTTCTCGGCAAACTCAATTGGTGCAACATCATGGCTATGGACTTTTGGCGATGGTGATTCTTCAACTCTTGAGAATCCAATGCACACCTATCAATCAACAGGCCCTTTTACCATCAGCCTGACAATTGCCAATGACAGTTGCAGCTATACATACAGTTTCCCACCTACAAACTTTGGAAGTGGTGGAACATTTTATGATGAAAACCATGATACTACACAATACACAATGCACTATGATGGCTGTGCACCATTAACAATAAGTTTCAACAACCCGTTTCTAAATGTTGTAGGTTCATATTGGGACTTTGGTGATGGCAATACTTCATCTCAACAAAATCCTGTGCATACCTATAACGTACCCGGAATTTACGATGTCATGCTCATAGCAAATCTTTCCAATGCCAGTGTTGACACTATATATCATTCACAAGCTGTAAAAGTGGCAGGAACACCAATAACATTTACAGTTAATACCGTTAACACCTGCAATGGCTCAAATATTCAGGCAATACCATCGAACCTGAATCTGCAAAGTTATAATTGGGATTTTGGTGATAATCAGACCAGCACACAGGCATCACCGGTACATAGCTATGCCAATACCAGCAATTACATTATTTCTTTACAGGCGCAAGACACAAGCGGATGCACCGTTATTTATTCCAAGAGTTTATATGCAAATGCTGATGCCAATGCTATTGTCTCGAACAAGAACAGAGCATGTGCATCAGATACCATTATCTTTTCAGTACAAAACACAAACTACGTAAGTTATATATGGGACTTTGGCGATGGCACTTCAGCAACAGGAAACCCTATCTCACATACTTACGCTGATTCTGGCGCCTATTCTATTCAGGTTGTCATAACGGATATTAATGGTTGTACACAGACTGTAAATGCATCACAACAAGTTACTATTGTAAAGCCATTGGCTGACTTTAACATCAATATGCTTTCTTCATCATGCACCATGGTGAACGTACAATTAACCAATACTTCTACCGGTAGCAATTCTTACACCTGGGATTTGGGAGATGGAACCATGTCATCACTGACAGATGTAAACAAATATTACTATTACGGACCTAACCCACCTTACACTTATGATATTAAACTAACTGCATACAATAATGGGTGTGCAAGTACTAAAACTATTTCACAGGCTGTAATTATACCTGACTTTGAAGTTAAATTCAGTTATACAAGAAGTCAGGGATGCTTACCTATAACAATTAATGTAACAGATTCAAGTCTCAATGCAGTATCGTGGAAGTGGTCTTGGGGTGATGGCGACACCACATTTTCTCAAACTTCGCAACACACATTTACTACATTACCAGCAGATAAAATAAAACTCTTTGCTAAAGATGTTAACGGATGTGAGAAAAATTATGAGCTTGACAATATTCAACTTCCACTAGCAGCATTTACGCAGTCAGATACCATAGGATGTAATCCAAAAATGATTCACTTTACAGATTCAAGCAAAAATGCACAACAATGGTTTTGGAAATTTGGCAATGGATTAACTTCCACAAATCAAAATCCCAGTATAACCTATAATAACATCGGCAATTTTACGCCATCGTTAATAATTACAGATTCATTTGGTTGCAAAGACACTGTTGGAGGAAAAGTCATTTCTATTTCAAAACCACAAGCTGATTTCGCTTACACAAAATCTTCAGGCTGTGTTCCTGTGCTTGTTCAATTTCAAAATATATCTTCAGGTGCTTCAAACTACTTATGGGATTTTGGTGATGGCACCACATCAACACTCCTTAATCCAAACCATATATACACAACAGGCGGAAACTATCAGGTTACTCTTACAGTAACAGATGCAGCAGGTTGCAGTACCACAAAAACTTTGGCAAATGCTTTACACATACCCGGGCCATCAGCTTCTTTTTCATTATCCAACAATCATGGATGCCAACCGCTAACTATCAGTCTCAACGATTCCTCACAAAATGTACTAACGCACTTTTGGAGTTTTGGAGATGGGGATACTTCTTTGGCAGCTTCACCCGTACATACTTTCAATACGGCAGGCTCATATCTGGTAACATTGATCGTAAAAGATGCAAACGGATGTCAATCGGCTTTTACACATCCTGACACAATTAAAGTTTATAACAAACCGGTTGCAGCTTTTTCAATAAGTGATTCTTCAATTTGTGCTGGCACTTCAACTTCTTTTGTCAATCTATCACAATCATCAAATAGCTACAAATGGCTTCTGGGTGATGGTAGCACTTCACAACACTCCAATGTTATCCATCAATATCAGTCTCCGGGACAATATAGCATAACATTAGTTGCTTCTAATGGATACTGTTCAGACACTGTTAACAGCATCAATGCCGTTACCGTTATACCTTTTCCGGTAGCCGATTTTGGAGGTTCACCATTAATTGGCTGTGTGCCACTTTCTTCAAACATGGTTAACATAAGTACATCACTACAAAATCCGGTCTTTATGTGGGATGGAGGCAACGGACTTACATCATCAGCGTTCAATCCACAGTTTTACTATCAAAGTGCAGGACATTATTCGGTGACATTAAAAGTAACTAATAACGGGCTTTGCAGTGATAGCATTACAAAACACAACTTCATTGCCGCTCAAAATAACCAACCCATATCACCTTCAGAAATCAACTACATCACAGTGCTCGACAGTAATGCAATCAGAATATCATGGCAACCTTCATCAGCCACAAATCTGAACCGATATGAATTATACAGATCGAATGATGATAAAAATTACAATTTGATTTATACTGATACCAACATAAACAACAGTACATTCAATCTTCAATTAGCATTTATTGATAATAACGTGACAACAAATCAAAATCGCTATTACTACAAACTTTTGACTATCAACAACTGCAATAATTCATTTCCTCTGGACAGCTCAAGAGCCCATGCTACAATTTTATTGACAACAGAGCCTGATACCATGGCAAATATGCTATCATGGCTACCGTACTCCGGTAAGGATGTTACTATCTACTCGATTTACCGCAGTATTGATGGATTGAATTATGACCTGATTGCAGAAGTAGCCGGAACAGAAAGTTCCTATATTGATTCTACAGCATATTGCCAACAGGAATATAGTTATAAAATAGAAGCGCAATTGGCTGCCAGTATATACACCTCCGAAAGTAACAATGATGCATCAGCACCAACGAGTCTTGTAAATCAAATAACCACTTCTATCATTCGTTCAACGGTGGTTGACAACAGCAGCATTTTAACAGAATGGCATGAGGGCAGTCCTTTTTCGGAGTTGGTCTCCTACTATTTAATCTACAAATCATCAGACAAAGACCTCGGAAATTTTATTTTAATTGACTCTGTAAACAGCAGTACAAAATACTATCTTGACAGAGATGTTGATGTCAATACAAATACCTATCAATACAAAATTGAAGTGGAAAACATTTGTCAGCAACGCACAGGTCTGACAGATTTATCAGGCAACATTCTTTTGCAAGGCAAATTAGACGATATGAACAACAGCAGACTTGAATGGACTCCATACAATGGCTGGAAAGAAGGTGTTGAGCGCTATGAAATACAAAAACAGGATGAAAATGGGAATTGGAAGACAATAAAATCTGTTGATGGCAAAACCCATCACATGGAGGAAGAATAATTTTCAGGAGTTAAAATAAAATACTGCAACCTTTTTCACTTTTCTGCATATAAACTATATAAACAATCGGCATGCAGAATAAAAAAATACTCATCACAGGATATAGTCAGTGCGGCAAAAGTTCTATTGTGAACCGATTGGTGAAAAACAGATTTCATCATTCCTATTCAGAAGACAGTCAGTTAAGTATTGCCAGAAAGGAATTGGCTATAAACAAGAAAAAAGTCAATCTTGTAATCTGGACAGCTCCGGGAAGTGTTTCTACCATAAAATCATTCAAGTCATACTATCTTGGATCAGATGCATTAATCCATGTAATTGACGTAAACAACCCATCTACATTTTCAGATCTTGATGCATGGATTAGTCATTATCAAAAATTCCTTCCGGGCACACCTGTTTATTTAACTTGTAATAAGATTGAAGCAAATATCAATCTTGACTGTAGTGATTTCTTTACTCAGTTCGATTGTTACAGAACTTTTTTTACATCAGCAAAAAACAATTTCATGATTAATGAAATGTTCCAAACAATAGCAGCAGATTTATTAAACGAACCTTTCCTTCATAAAATCAAAATCTATTGACATGAAAAATGTTCACAGCAAAAGTCAGATAATAATTTTTGATATCTATGGCAATATTCTAAAAAGTTGTGACACCATTTTTCTGGCAAGTAATTTAATAGGAAAAAACATCATGAAGCAGTTCCCGCTATTGAATTGTTATGAACCCGAAATCAGAAATCTTAAAAGAAGTAATAAGCCATTTTTTGTTCCATGTATAGCATTCTCCTTTGCGGACTTTAAAAGTATTTGCGACTTTGTTTTTATAAAGCATGAAGAAATGAGTGAGACAACCATATCTTGGATGATTTCAGACAATTATGTTCATTTTAAAGAAAGGTTGAATAAACCGACTTACCACCCTCAAATTAAAACCACGCCAATAGTACCTGAATTTGTTAAGCGCTGGCATGGCAAATAGGTAGTACTTAAGCCTCCACCAACTCCTTCTTTTCCAAATAATATAAAAAGGTCTTAACATCACTAAAACCTGCGTCTTGTAAAACTTCTTTATAATTAGCTAACTGTTGAATATGAATAGCTTCAATTGCTCCCGTTTTATAATCTACCACCACTGCCCTATCACCTTCAATCATAAGTCTGTCAGGCCTTAAAATATTTCCCTCCGAATCTGCCATTTCATGCTCATTATAAATTTTAAAATGAGGACTAACCCATTTTTTCTCTGAGAAAAACTTACACGTATCCGTTACGCCACTCAACAACTTGCTCTTTTCGTCATTCGGTAATTGAAGATTATTTAAATGATTTTCTATTACTTCCAAATCTTCTTCGCTATGAAAATCAGCCAACAGCTCATGAACTTTAATTCCAATTAACCGGCTTTTACTTTGCTCAGCAAATTTTTTAATTTTAAATCCTGTACTTATCCTGTTTACATTCACATGATAGTTTGCCAGTTCCATATTAATGAAACTATCTGGCGTGTCCGTTAATTTTTTTTGCTTACGCTTGTACTCAGAGTCAACTCCCAAGGTATAAACAGAATCACTTGCTTTTGTTAAAGCTGAACTTACAACTTCCGAATTAGCGATTACAGACTTTATTACTTTATTAACTTTATTAAAACCTTGTTGGCTCTCATTTCCACTTTCAGAAATTAAAATAAACAACTTATCTTCTGCCCTGGTACATGCCACATATAGTGTATTCACTTCTTCCAGCACTTTCTCACGATTCTCTTGAATATAATTTTGACAGAAGTATGTTTTCAATAAACTTTTTGAAGGCTTGACAGGAAATGCTCCTAACTTATCGAATGGTGGAATTTCACTTCTGATCCAAATCAAACCTTTATTGCTATCCATTTCCCAATCAGCATAGGGAATGATTACTATCGGAAACTGCAGTCCTTTAGATTTATGAATGGTGATAATGGTAATAGCGTTTTCATCTGCAGGTGTTTGTACTGAAATTTTACTTTGATTGGATTCAACATCCCACCAATCAAGAAATTCAGAAGCAGTATTTATTCCTTTACTTGATTTTTCAAAAATCAAATCTTCAAAACGTTGGAGGTATGCATCCGGTTGTTTATTCAACACAAATTTATTTATTACCTGTGCACAAAATTCTGTAAGCGAGTAAAGTTTAACATGCTTAACGTGCTTTTCGATAGTAGCTTCAATAACATCTGTTTCCATTTGCAGATGTTTCGACACAAAATACAAAATATGCTTTTCTGCTACCTGATTGCTGTTGTCAACATTGAGTCTTAGGCAATTTATCAGGAATCTGATTTGAGGCGCATGACAAATCAGTAGTGAGTCACGTGAGTTGATATTCTTAAAACCATTTAAAACTAAAAAGTCTGCCAACCTATTTCCTTTATCATTAGTTCTGACGAGCAATGCAATATCTCCGGGACTATATCCTTTTTTAATCTGACTTTGTATGTAGCTTAGTGTATGAGAAGCAATCACTTTATCAGTTGGTTTAAAATATTCAGGATAATTTAGCTCAGGATACTCTTCGCTATCAGAGTAAAGTTTAATTGAGACAAAACCATTTTCATCACTTCGCTTTGTAATCTGATGTACTGCATCTGACATATATGCAGTCTTCAGCAATTGTGATTGTTGCGAATCTGCAGAAATAATTTCACTTATTGCACTAAAAAAGGCATTATTAAATTCAACTACCGAAACAGAAGAACGGTAGTTGGAATCCAGCCTGAACACATCTGTACTATTTGCATGTTTCTTTAACGTGCCTTCAACCTCATTTAGAAGTAGATTCATATCTCCTCCCCGCCAACGATAAATTGATTGTTTTCCATCACCAACAGTAAGTATCTGATTTTGCTCAGACAAACTGTTGATAAGCAAAGGCACTAAATTTCTCCAATGCACTTGTGATGTATCCTGAAATTCATCAATCAAATAATTTCTGTATTTATTTCCCACCTTTTCATAAATGAACGGGGTGTCATTGCTTCCGATAATGGTGTTTAAAATTTTACCCACATCACTCATGAGCAGAATCTGATGATCCTTGCGATATACCTTCAATTGACGGAACAGATATTTGAGAATTACCGCCTGATAAATGTTTGCAGCAACAATTTCAGTAGATAATAATTTTTCAATATTTGTTGTATAAAAGTCAACTATTTGTTGTACTAAAGACAACAATTCAGTATTCAGGCTTTCATCCTGTATAAGAAAATCACTTGCTCTATCTGCAAACACATTTCCACGTTCAAGAATCTGCCAAGTACGCATGCCAATTTCACAATCTTTTGGATGAGTCTTTTTTGAAATCTTTACTATTAAAGAATAAAAACCACCGTTACCGTAGTAAAAATCTCTTGGCTCTGCTCCTACTGAATCTGCTATCTGCAAAAACTTATTTGCCATTCCTGACAATTGGTTCCAGATTGCAGCATTCAAACTCTTCACTTCATTAACTCCTTCAGTATCGGCAAGAACATCTGTTTCAAAATTAACCTTAAGATGATCTTTAAAAATTTCTTTTGCAATGTTCCTTAGATCACCCTGCATGTTCCAACTCTTCATATTCTCCACTCTATGCAGCGCAAAATCAATAAGCCACTTGGTAATATCAGCATCTGTACCGGCAGCGAGTAATGTATGCTGAACCATAAAATCTATGGCAGGTTCTATATTTAAATCAACTTCATATCTACCAGGCAACCGTGATTCATAAGCAATAGACCGGGCAATATTCAGAAAAAAACTATCTATTGTTTTAATAGAAATATCAGCATAATGATGAATAGCATAATTTAACACCTTTGCTGCTGCTCGTTCAATATTAAATGACGCCCCAAGAGAAGAGGACAAATCAGATTTAAGTTTTTCATTTCTACCGGTTGCTAATTGCCATAAAGCTAGGATTAGCCTTTCCTTCATTTCACCGGTTGCTGCGTTGGTAAAAGTAACAGCAAGCGTTCCTTTTAAAGCAGTGGGTGATTTTAATACCAACAACAAATATTCTTTAACAAGTGTATAGGTCTTTCCCGACCCTGCTGATGATTGATATATTTTCAGATTACCCAAAATTCTTTTCGATGAGTTTTCAAATTTAAGAATTTGGGATGATTTTCTATGACGACTTCAAAAAAAATGAATTACATTTTTAAACTTAATGTTCTCAAACTAAGAAAAAATAAGTTAAGTGGTTCGTACTTTTAAAAACAATTTCTTTGGAATGTAGTCTTTTTGAATCTGCTACAAGAAACACAACCTGCTATTCATTAAAAACGGTATTCAACAAGAATAAATTTAATTCTTATTCTTTAAATCCTGATTTAAGAAGCGTTTGCGAATAGGCACGTACCATTGTTTTGTCAAGCCTGTTTTCCAATTCATACTCTTCGGCAATAGCTTCGTTATGTATTCTTAGCTCTTCTCCCACGGGAAACAAAGCATTGATTGATGCGCGCAGACTATTTCTTTTTTCTACAAATTCTTTGGCGAGCAACTCCAAATCAACAGACGATTCATTATTCGACTTGACAGACTGCCTGACAGCTGAAAGGCGTGACTGAGGATATTCTTCTTTGTATTGGGTAACATCCCACATTAGCATTTGTGAAGTATAATGGTCGCTGAGTTTGTATTTCAATCTTGAATAAAAATAAGCTTCATAAGATCGCACAGCATGGTCATCAGCCTTTAACATAAGTTTGAGTCGGTCAACTCCTGCTTTACCATAAGGTATAAATGTTTTATTCAATGAATCATTGAGTGAAGCCAATGCCATCACATTCACTTTTTCCTTGATTAAAGGTGCTCTTTTATTGACTAAAACCTGAAAAGATTGTCCTCCAGTCATCTTAGCTATCTCTTCCCATCCCGGCAACTCGCGCTGACGCATCTGTTTGTCATTTTTAATACAATAAACTGTATGAATTTCAATATTACTTTTTACTGCAGACTCACATTGAGCTCTGAAATCGAACCTTCCAAGGTTAACATAACCATTACCCATTACAAACATCATTTTAACTGCATCAGGTTTCTGACTCCATGACATATCATTAACCCCTGAACCTATGGCTGCACCTACAAACTGAATTCCATTCTCTACATAAGGTTGTATGTCGAACATTTTTTGTGATAACGCATCATAATCATCAGTTAAATCAGAAATGATTTTTATGTATCCGCTGCCATCATGAAAGGAATATCTGGAGAAGCCAATCAACCCTATTCTAATTACAGGTTTGGGAGTGAACATTTGCCACTGATTAATAATATCCCACATTTTATCCCTGAAATTATCAATTAGTCCATTAGTGCTTCCACTAAGGTCCATACAAATCACCACATCAACCTGACGGGGTTTTGTATTTGAATTGTTACTTGGTTGTGATTGACCATCAGCCGATATTAATATCAGCAGTATTGCTAAGATACTTATGGTATTGATGGATTTTAAAAATTTCATTGTGTATGATGTTGTTCCTTTTGTACGGAAATTATGCATTAAAGTTATATTCATTTAAAAACTAAAATCAAAAAAAAACGACAGTTATTACATTGTACTTTTTTTCACCAAATTCATAATCATATAAGCAGATTTTTCTATTTTTGGGTCGAGAACTTTAAAATTCATGCACCGCTTTTACTTGTTTATGAAAATAAGCCAGAGATTTTTTTGCAAATACCTGAAAACCAGTATATTCAGATTTTATTATTTAAGTTTATTCACGCTGCTATTGGCATTAGGCACAACAGAGGGTTTTGCACAGCCGGTACTTTCTGCTTCTCTTTCCAACTATAATGGTTTCAACATCAGCTGTAATGGTTTAAGTGACGGTCAAATTGATTTGACCATTAATGGTAACGGTCCTTTTAATATTCTTTGGAGTAATGGTGCTACAACTGAAGATATTATCGGGATTACAGCAGGGTCTTATACTGTAACTGTTGTTGATGTTGCAAACGATACAACAATTGAAACTTACTCACTTACTGAACCTGATGTGATTACCAGAAGTTCTGTTTCAATTCAAGACGTAACATGTTTTGGATTAAGTGATGGAAGTATTAATATTTCAGTTGCAGGAGGTGTTCCCAACTATAGTTTTCAATGGTCAAATGGCAGCCTGACTGAAGATGTATCAAGTTTGATTGCCGGTGTATATACTTTGACAATTACAGATTTGAATAATTGTACAGTAGTTTGTGCTAATGATACCGTACATGAGCCGGATGAAATAAAAATTACAGCCACTGTTACAAATACTAATTGTGGATTGATTAACGGAATGATTGATGCCACCATTATTGGAGGAGTTTCACCTTATGGATATTTATGGTCAAATTCAAACTCAACAGAAGATCTCAACATTCTTTCATCAGGTGTTTATACCCTGACAGTTACTGATCAGAATTTATGTACAAAGGTCGATAGTTTTACTGTTGGTGCAAGTACACAACCGGTAGTAGTACTCGACTCTGCTTTCAATGTAACATGTTTTGGACAAAGCACAGGAAGAGTTTATATTCATGTAAATGATGCTAATGGACCGGTAACATATTTATGGAGCAATGGCGCAACTACTCAGAATATTACAAATATTACAATAGGGACATATACAGTTACAATTACGGATTCAACAGGCTGTCAAAGTTCCCTTTCACATACAATCAACGAACCAACAGACATTGTTCTTTCTTTAACACCACACCATGCAACCTGTGCGCAAAGCAATGGATGGATTAGTTCTTCCGTATCAGGTGGAACTACTCCTTACACCTATCTGTGGAGCAATGGTGCCTCTACTTCGTCAATAACAGGACTGTTGCCGGGCAACTATACTGTTACCGTTACCGATGCAGCACTGTGCACAAAAACTGCATCGCAGAATATTACTACTATCAGCGGACCTGTGGTGACTGTTGATTCTGTTAAAAATGCACGTTGCTTTGGTCAGGCTAATGGCGCTGTTTATATTTCTGTAACCGGTAACAATGGACCTGTTACTTACTTGTGGAGCAATGCTGCCATCACTCAAGACATTGTCAACATTGCTGCGGGAACCTATACCGTTACTGTTACGGATTCTTCCGGTTGTACAGCTACAAAAACACAGGCTATTTCTCAACCAACAGACATTGTTCTTTCTTTAACACCACACCATGCAACCTGTGCGCAAAGCAATGGTTGGATTAGTTCTTCCGTATCAGGTGGCACTTCTCCTTACAACTATCTGTGGAGCAATGGTGCCTCTACTTCGTCAATAACAGGGCTGTTGCCGGGCAACTATACTGTTACCGTTACCGATGCAGCTCTTTGCACAAAAACTGCATCACAAAATATTACTACCATCAACGGACCTGTGGTGACTGTTGATTCTGTTAAAAATGCACGTTGCTTTGGTCAGGCTAATGGCGCTGTTTATATTTCTGTAACCGGTAACAATGGACCTGTAACTTATTTGTGGAGCAATGCTGCCATCACTCAAGACATTGTCAACATTGCTGCCGGAAATTATACCGTTACTGTTACGGATTCTTCCGGTTGCACAGCTACAAAAACACAGGCTATTTCTCAACCAACAGACATTGTTCCTTCTTTGACACCACACCATGCAACATGTGCGCAAAGCAATGGCTGGATTAGTTCTTCCGTATCGGGTGGCACTTCTCCTTACACCTATCTGTGGAGCAATGGTGCCTCTACTTCGTCAATAACAGGACTGTTGCCGGGCAACTATACTGTTACTGTTACCGATGCAGCACTGTGCACAAAAACTGCATCACAAAATATTACTACCATCAACGGACCTGTGGTGACTGTTGATTCTGTTAAAAATGCACGTTGCTTTGGTCAGGCTAATGGCGCTGTTTATATTTCTGTAACCGGTAACAATGGACCTGTAACTTATTTGTGGAGCAATGCTGCCATCACTCAAGACATTGTCAACATTGCTGCCGGAAATTATACCGTTACTGTTACAGATTCTTCCGGTTGCACAGCTACAAAAACACAAGCTATTTCTCAACCAACAGACATTGTTCTTTCTTTAACACCGCACAATGCAACCTGTGCGCAAAGCAATGGTTGGATTAGTTCTTCCGTATCGGGTGGCACTTCTCCTTACACCTATCTGTGGAGCAATGGCGCCTCTACTTCGTCAATATCAGGACTGTTGCCGGGCAACTATACTGTTACTGTTACTGATGCAGCGCTGTGTACCAAAACTGCATCACAAAATATCACTACCATCAGCGGACCTGTGGTGACTGTTGATTCTGTTAAAAATGCACGTTGCTTTGGTCAGGCTAATGGTGCTGTTTATATTTCTGTAACCGGTAACAACGGACCTGTTACATATTTGTGGAGCAATGCTGCCATCACTCAAGACATTGTCAACATTGCTGCCGGAACTTATACCGTTACTGTTACCGATTCGACAGGTTGCGCTGGAACATAAAACACAAGCTATTTCTCAACCAACAGACATTGTTCTTTCTTTAACACCACACCATGCAACCTGTGCGCAAAGCAATGGTTGGATTAGTTCTTCCGTATCAGGTGGCACTTCTCCTTACACCTATCTGTGGAGCAATGGTGCCTCTACTTCGTCAATAACAGGGCTGTTGCCGGGCAACTATACTGTTACCGTTACCGATGCAGCACTGTGCACCAAAACCACATCACAAAATATTACTACTATCAGCGGACCTGTGGTGACTGTTGATTCTGTTAAAAATGCACGTTGCTTTGGTCAGGCTAATGGCGCTGTTTATATTTCTGTAACCGGTAACAATGGACCTGTCACTTATTTGTGGAGCAATGCTGCCATCACTCAAGACATTGTCAACATTGCTGCCGGAAATTATACCGTTACTGTTACCGATTCGACAGGTTGTGTTGGAAATAAAACACAAATAATTTCTCAACCAACAGACATTGTTCTTTCTTTAACACCACACCATGCAACCTGTGCGCAAAGCAATGGCTGGATTAGTTCTTCCGTATCGGGCGGCACTTCTCCTTACACCTATCTGTGGAGCAATGGTGCCTCTACTTCGTCAATATCAGGACTGTTGCCGGGCAACTATACTGTTACAGTTACCGATGCTGCGCTATGTACCAAAACTGCATCACAAAATATCACTACCATCAGCGGACCTGTGGTGACTGTTGATTCTGTTAAAAATGCACGTTGCTTTGGTCAGGCTAATGGTGCTGTTTATATTTCTGTAACCGGTAACAACGGACCTGTTACTTATTTGTGGAGTAATGCTGCCATCACTCAAGACATTGTCAACATTGCTGCCGGAACTTATACCGTTACTGTTACCGATTCAACAGGTTGTGTTGGAAATAAAACACAAATAATTACACAACCTTTAGCATTAGCACTAAATGACACAATAACACCGGCACGATGTGGTAATCCAAATGGAAGTGCCGGAGTAAATGTAACAGGAGGCACATCACCCTATACATATCTCTGGAATACAGGACAAAGTACTTCCTTAATATCAGGATTAAACGGAGGTACTTACACAGTTACGGTAACAGACAGCAAACTTTGTTCTGCAAATCGCACACTTGTTGTTAACAACACACCTTCTATAGTTATTTCTATAGACACGATTATACATTTAAAATGTGCAGGTCAAAACACGGGTGTGATTAAAGTTAATGTAACAGGTGGCTCCGGACCATTAACTTACACATGGACACCAACACAAATTGGCACTGATTCTATTTTTAATCTCGCAGCCGGAACCTATAAGTTAGTTGTTAGAGATAGTGCAAATTGCAGGGACTCAATAAATGTAACAATTAATAGCCCGACAGCAATTAATTCAACAATAAGCTCATTACCTGAAACCTGTGGCATTAATAATGGTAAGGCCTGGGTGACAGTTTCCGGAGGAACACCAGGATATACTTTCTTGTGGAATAACAGTTCAACCAATGACACGATTTCTAATTTAACAAAAGGCACATATTCTGTCACAATTAAGGATGCAAACAACTGTAGCATCAATAAAAACATATTGGTAGATTCACTAGGCGGGCCGGCAATTACAGACTCAATAATTCATGTAAAATGTTTTGGAGAAAACACAGGAGCAATCTACATAACCGTTCATGGCGCTAATGGACCTGTTAATTATTTATGGTCTCCTGGTGGTCAAATAACACAAAACATAACAAGTCTGACAGCAGGCACTTATACTGTCACCGTAACAGACACCAACAGCTGCTCTTCATCAAAAAGTTTTGTTGTTAATCAACCCACAGGATTAAATATTTCATTTACATCAGTTACTGAAAAATGCAATATGGCAAACGGCTCAGCCATTGCCGCAGTGGGTGGTGGAACTTCACCTTACTCCTACGTATGGAATAATGGTAATACTACCAACAACATCACTAATTTAACAACAGGATATTACACTATTACCGTTACTGACAGCAATCAATGTACAAAAAGAGATTCAGTTTTTATCGGACATACAAATGGTCCAACAATAACAAACTTTAGTCGCACTTTAATCAAATGCCATAATGATAGCAGTGGCTCTCTTACTGTTAATGTTACAGGGGGTACTCCATTTTATAACTATCAGTGGAGTGGATTCCCTGGAGTTAACAACGCAACACTACAGAATATACCTGCAGGAGTTTATTCAGTAACTGTGACAGATGTTAATGGTTGTACTGTAAATGGAACGGACAGTCTTCAAAACACACCGTTAATAACAATTACGCATACACTCAGCAATGCCTCCTGCAATTTAAATAACGGCATGGCACAGATTAGTGTTACAGGAGGTGCTACCCCATACATTTACAACTGGAGTAATGGTGTTACAGGTATAACGCACGTTGACACTTTAGCCAACAACTTTTATACAGTTACGATAACAGATGCTTTAGGTTGTATCAAGACAGATACATTTACTATACAACGTACACCTGCCACATTTGTACAACTTACAACATTAAATAATGTCACTTGCTTTGGATTAAGTAATGGAAGCATTATTATTACTCCATCAGGAGGTGATGGAAATTATACTTACCAATGGTCATACAATAATACACAAACTCAGAACCTGAATAACATTCCGGCAGGTTCCTATGATGTTACAGTTACTGATGGAAGCGGATGTAGCTATACCATGCCTGATATTCAGGTTTTCCAACCGGATACCTTGATAGCACAAGTTACAACATCACCAGCTGGATGTACTTCCCCTACGGGTAGTGCAACGGCAACTCAAACCGGGGGAGTTCAACCTTACACCTATTTATGGTCAAATAACGCTACATCTCAAACTATCAATGGTCTGTCGAGTCAAATTATTACAGTAACCATTACAGATAATAATGGATGTACAGCAACAAACTCCGGAATAATCAATGCATTATCTGCTCCTGTTGTTAATATTTCAAGTGTTCAAAACATCAATTGCTTTGGAGGTGCAAATGGATTTATTAATACAAGTGTAACAGGAGGAAATCAACCTTACAATTACCTTTGGAATAATGGATCAACCACTGCAAATATCAGTAATCTTTCTGCAGGAATTTACACTCTAACGGTAACGGACTCTGCGCAGTGCAGTACAATAATCACACAAACGCTAACAGAAAATCCGCAAATCCAATTCGGACTATCATTAATTGCAGGTCCATGTAATGGAGGAACTCCGGCCATTGCCATTACATCACCTTCAGGAGGAGTATCTCCATTAAATCTTTTATGGTCAGATGGCAGCACTTCAACATCTACTCAAGCTGCGGCAGGCACTATAATGACCTTAACAATTACTGACAATGCCGGATGCAGTAGAGATACTACATTCAGTATGCTATCTACCAACGGCCCACAGATTTCAGGAATACAAACTACTGACATTATTTGTTTTGGTGACAGCAGTGGTAGTGCAACAGTCAACTTTTCAGGAGGAGCACTTCCAATAAATATTCAATGGATTGGCACATTCCCCGTTCAAACAAATGCAACTGCAATTAATTTAAAAGCCGGAACATATACATGTATTGTAACAGATGTAAATGGTTGTTCAGCACAAAGCATTGCAAATATCACTCACCTGAATTCTTTGATAACACCAACACTTACAATAACAAATGCCAGCTGTGGAAATAACAACGCACAGATTGTTGTTAATGCTACGGGTGGTAGTGGCACTTATCAGTACAAACTTAATAGTGGAACTTATTCTGCAACAAACACATTTATAAATCTTGCAGCAGGATCAGATTCCATTTTTGTAAAAGACAGTAATGGCTGTGAAGTTTTTGTTATTGCAACCATAAGTAACATACAAGGCCCTGTCATATCAGTAATAGATTCTGCTAATGTAAGTTGTTTTGGAAGCAATGATGGTTTTATAATTTTAAATGTAACCGGTGCAGCACAGCCTATAACCTATTCATGGTCTGACGGCCCTACATCTTTAACAAGAAATAATCTTGGGCCCGGCAACTATACATTTACTGCTCAGGATTCAAACAATTGTATATCGGTAAGAAACTTTATAATTACTGAACCTACAGCAATTACAATCAGTGAAATAATTCCAAACAAAAATGGTATTTACAATATTACCTGCAACACACTTGCTGATGGAGAAATTCAGGTAATTGCTAATGGTGGTGTTCCATTTAATTCAATAGCTACTTACAACTATCAGTGGTCAATCAGTGGCGCTTCAGGAGCAACTGTAACAAGCCTTACTGCCGGACCTTATACTGTTACGGTAACAGACTCTTTGGGATGCTCTGCAACAAAATCATTTCTCTTGACTGAGCCCCCTGCTTTAAATGCAGGTACTGATTTTACGCAATCAATTTGTGGTACTGACACTATTGTACTTACAGGAAATATTCCATCCTATGGTTTTGGAAAATGGACAATTCGTAGCGGAAGCGGGCTAATTGTTAATCCGGATTCTATCACTACTCAGATAACAGCAATTGCAAATGGCGTAAATGTTTTTGGCTGGGTAGTCTATGATAATTTCTGTTCAGACACTGCCTTATATGTCATTAACAAAAAAGAAAAAATTGTTGCTGATGGCGGCATTGATCAAAATGTTTGTGACAATTTTGTTTTTCTGGCAGCAGTACCACCACCTTCAGGCGCTGGGGTATGGCAAAGTATAACCGGAAATAGCACAATTGAGAACCCATCATCTCCAGCAACCAAGGTTGAAAATTTAAGTCCCGGTAAAAATATTTTTGTTTGGACAATAACAAATGGTTCATGTACTGCATCCGATACAGTTAAGATAGCTATACTGTCTCCTGAAGAATGTTATACCGATGTTGTAATGCCTACAGGTTTCACACCCAATGAAGATGGATATAACGATTATTATGTTATCAGAGGATTAGACAATATTGACAACACGTTGACCATTTTTAACAGATGGGGAAACTTAGTTTATGAAAAGAAGAACTACAACAACAACTGGGATGGCAAAACTAACAATAAACAAATTTTACCGGATGGCACTTATTATGCCATCTTACGAATACCTGCCAGAAACTTAGTCTTAAAAACATATATTGATTTAAGAAGATAAGCCTATGAAAAAATTATTTTTTATTTTAATTCTGTTCATTTTGTCTAAAGGTTTATTTGCACAGCAAGCACCAATGACAACACAATACATGTTTAATACATTATTGATAAATCCGGCTTATGCAGGAAGTAAACCATTCACAAGTGCAACAATGATGGTGAGAAAACAATGGGCTGGATTTAAAGGATCACCTACAACAGAAACTGCCAGTATCCATGGTGCGTTGGAAGATAAAAATGTTGGCTTAGGATTATACATAAGTAATGATCATGCAGGTATTATAAATCGCACAGAACTCTTCGGAAGTTATTCTTATACTATTGAATATGGAGAGTCAAAACTTGCATTCGGTCTTCAGGCAGGTTTAAGTTATTTGAAATCTACGCTATCAGATCTGGTTTATAACGACAACAATGACCCGGTTTACGAAAAGAACACCATAAACAACGTACTTCCTAATTTTGGAGCTGGTTTATATTATCATACTGATTTATTTTATGCAGGTATTTCAGCACCGCTACTTTTAAGTTATGATCCACTTAAAACATTGTCAGTTGAGATGACCGATGTTCATCATATCAGAAGGCATTATTTTCTGACAACAGGATATGTTTTTTCATTAAGTGAGCAGGTAAAATTAAAACCTTCTTCTTTTAGTTAAATATGTTGATGGTGCACCATTGCAATTTGACATTAATGCAAATCTGCTTTTGAATAATATCATTTGGATCGGGGCTTCATACCGTTCCAATGACGCACTTGCAGTCATTGGTGAATATCAGCTATCTAAAAAATTGCGAATTGGTTATTCATTTGACTATTCGCTTACCCTACTCAGAAACCATTCAGCAGGATCGCATGAATTTATGCTTGGATACGATTTTGGTTATAATGTACCTAAAATAAAAACTCCGCGTTATTTTTAATTATGAATAGAAAACGCAACATTTTTTTATTGTTTGTTATTTTATTTTTCACATCCTGTTTATCTGTCAAACAAAGAACAGCTGACACCTATTATGAGCAGAACTTATATGACAAAGCTATTCCGTATTATCAGGAAGTTACTAACAAAAAATTTAATTTAGATATCCTTATTAAACTTGCAGATTGTTATCGTAATGTAAAGAACTATGCACTATCTGAACAGATTTATTCTAAGATAGTAACATCTAATACCGACCCGATTTATCAGTTTTATTACGCTGAAGCACTAATGCAAAATGGCAAATATGTTGAGGCAAGAAAATGGTTAAACAAATTTCTAGTTCTAAATCGTGCCGATAGCAGGGCATTAAACCTATTAGCATCTTGCGATTCAATAGAAATGCTTTATAAAGACTCTTTACTCTTTGATGTCAGACGACTACCATTTAACGGAATTGATGAGAGTAATTTCTCCCCTGAATTATTCCATTCCGGAATTGTTTATGTTAGCAACAGAAACACTGATCCAAAAAATTATAAAACGAATCCTGTTATTGATAATTACAACTTATTTTATGCACAACAAACTGAATTAGGGCATTGGATGGACCCGGTTCCATTACGAGGCACAATTAATTCTATTTTTAATGAAGGCCCATGCTCTTTCAACAACAAATTCACAAAAGCCTTCGTGACACGCAATGCTAATGAAGGTAAAAAAATTGTGACCAATCAACAAAGTGAAAATGTACTTGAAATTTTTGAAGCTACCACCAAAGATGGTGAATGGAATATTTCAGGGCCGGTTAATTTCAACAACAACAATTACAGTGTAGGACATCCTTCTATATCACCGAGTGGTAACTCAATGGTTTTTGTTTCTGATATGCCATGGGGCTATGGTGGTACGGATATTTATCGGGTAGAATGGATTAACAATACGTGGAGTAAGCCTGTTAGTCTTGGAAAAGTAATTAATACAAGTGGCAATGAAATGTTCCCTTTCTTACTTACTGATTCAATACTCTACTTTTCAAGCAATGGCATGATTGGTGTTGGAGGTTTGGACATTTATCGAACCGAATTAACTTCTAACGGATGGACAGTACCTGAAAACTTAGGTTTTCCTATTAATAGTCCCAGAGATGATTTTGGATTTATTTGCGACATGGATGAGTTAAGTGGTTACTTCAGCAGTAATCGTCAGCTCGGAAAGGACAATATTTTTTCATTTAAAAGAAATCCACCAATTTTAACATTAAAAGGTAAATTGATTGACAAGACAACAAGCAAACCTTTAAAAAATTATAATCTAAAGCTGACTACTTCAGGATTTGATACTACTTTAATAGCAGATAACGAAGGTAATTTTTCAGCACAACTAAAAACCAATAAAGAATACACACTTCGTGCAGAGGATAAAAATTATTTTACAGCTTCTGGGATGATTTCTACATTTGGCTTCAGAAAATCAGCCACATTGAATAATGATTTAACGCTAGAAAAAGTAATTTTCAATAAACCTGTTATATGGAGAGGAATTGCATTTGAAAAAGGAAAATCAGATTTAACACCGGCAACTAAAACAGAATTAAATAAACTGTTCAACATTTTACTTGAGAATAAAAATATAAAAATAGAATTAAGCTGCCATACCGACTCTCGGGGTGCAGAACGTGATAATCTGATAATATCACAGGCAAGAGCAGATAAAGCTACTGCCTATTTAATAGGCAAAGGTATTTCAAAAGATAGAATTATTTCTGTTGGGTATGGATCACAACGCTTACTTAACAATTGTGTAAGAGGAGTGTTATGTCTTGAAGAAGACCATCAGATTAATATTAGAACTGAAATCAAATACAGCCCTTACCAGAAGTAAGGCTTAATAATCAGAATACATTTTTCTTTAAAGATGGCCAACGTACTAGGCATTTCCGCATTTTACCATGACGCAGCAGCAACTGTTGTTATTGACGGAAAAATAGTAGCTGCAGTACAGGAAGAACGTTTTTCAAGAATAAAAAATGATGCAAACTTTCCTGTAAACGCCATAAAATTTTGTTTGCAATACTCCGGTTTAAAGTTAAATCAAATTGATCATATTGTTTATTATGAAAAACCATTTCTGAAGTTAGAACGGTTATTGGAAACATTTCTTGAAACAGCACCTAAAGGTTTTCAGCAATTTGTTGTAGCCGCCCCTATATGGGTAAAAGAAAAAGTTTT
This sequence comes from Bacteroidia bacterium, assembly GCA_037045145.1. NCBI lineage: Bacteria > Pseudomonadati > Bacteroidota > Bacteroidia > Bacteroidia bacterium. The sequence goes on along the minus strand of JBAOIA010000011.1, from coordinate 1,538,731 downwards.
GATAAAAAATAAAATCAGAGAAAGCTTAAAATTTATTGACGAGAATTTTTCAGCAAAAGAAATTCTTTTCTGTGAGCATCACCTGTCTCATGCTGCAAGTGCGTTTTTTACTTCACCTTTTTCGGAATCAGCTATAATAACTGCTGATGGTGTTGGCGAATGGTGTACTACTGCTATCATGTCCGGCACCCAAAATTCCATTACCACAATAAAAGAACTCAATTTTCCACACTCGATAGGATTATTATATAGTGCATTTACGCAGTTCCTTGGGTTTAAAGTCAATTCAGGCGAATACAAAGTAATGGGCTTGGCACCTTATGGCAATAAGAATAGCTCTCAATTTAAATTTTATAAGAGTAAAATAAGCGAATTAATTGAGCTGAAGCCAGACGGATCTGTACTTCTGAACATGAGGTACTTTAATTATCTGACAGGGTTAAATATGATAAACGAAAACCTTTGGACAGAGCTTTTTGAAATAAAACCTCGTATAGCCGAATCAGAAATAAATTCAAATCACTGTAATTTAGCTTTGGTAATTCAAACTATTACTGAAGAGGTGATTTTAAATTTAGCAAATGAAGCTAAACGAATTACAAACGCTGATAATTTATGTTTGGCTGGAGGTGTAGCATTAAATTGTGTTGCAGTTGGCAAACTCAACAAACAAAATATTTTTAAAAACATTTATGTTCAGCCGGCTTCCGGTGATGCTGGCGGTGCTATTGGTGCAGCACTTGCAATAGAGCATATATTTTTATGTAACAAACGCATCATAGTTCCTCAAAAAGATAGTATGCAAGGATGCCGCCTGGGTCCTGATTATGACAATCAAACCATTGCACAAACTTTAACAAAATACAACTTACACTTTATACAATATAAAGAAGAAGAGCTATTAAAATACATTGCCACACATATTTCCAATGGTAAAATTGTAGGGTGGTTTCAAGGGCGAGCTGAATTTGGGCCGCGTGCACTTGGATCAAGGAGTATTCTTGCAAACCCTTCATCACCACAAATTCAACAAATATTAAATCAAAAAATTAAAAAACGTGAAACCTTCAGACCATTTGCACCGGCAATGCTTTTTGAAGATTATTCTGAATTTTTTGAGGGTGGTAATGAAAACAGTTTTATGTCCATGACTGATATTCTTAAAAAAAATAAACAGATTGGCAATAAATTAGCTTCCGAAGAAACAGAATTAGTAGAACAGTTTGAAAAAACCAGAAGCGAAATTCAGGGTGTAACACATGTTGATTACAGTTCAAGAATTCAGGTGGTGAGAGAAACTGATGATGCTTTATTTTTTAAACTTCTTACAGAGTTTAAAAAGTTAACCGGTAAAGGAATACTCATTAATACCAGTTTCAATCTAAGAGGACAACCTATAGTTTGCAGCCCCGAAGATGCATGTAAATGTTTTCTTGAAACAGAAATTGATATATTGGCAATAAACAATTTTATTGCCAGCAAAAATAACTGAGTAATGCTTACACTGTAATTGACAGTAATTATTCTGCCTTTACTGCTTCACCGGATTTAATTTTTTCCTGAATCCATTGTGTTGTTACAGAACTTGGTCGTTCAATAGGCATGCCTAAAGCACGATCCCATAAAAGTGAAGTCAACACACCAATTGCTCTTGAAACACCAAACAAAACAGTATAAAAATCATATTCAACCAAGCCATAGTGCATCAGTAAAATTCCTGAGTGAGCATCAACGTTTGGCCATGGGTTTTTAATCTTACCTGTAGCTTTTAAGATTTCCGGTGTAACATCATACAGTAATTGAACTATTTTAAACAGTTCATCATCTGCCATATATTTCTTAGCAAAATCCTGTTGTGCTGTATAACGGGGATCGGTTTTACGCAGTACAGCATGTCCATATCCGGGAACAACTTTTCCTTCTGTTAATGTTGTTTTAATAAACTCACCTAATTGTTCGCGGGATGGAACGCCATTATATTTATCGCGCAACTCAATTATCCATCGGGCTACTTCCTGTGCCGCTAATCCATGTAGCGGGCCTGCAAGTCCGTTCATACCTGCCGCCAATGAAAGATAAGGATCACTCAATGCTGACCCAACAAGATGCGTGGCATGTGCTGAAACATTTCCACCCTCATGATCAGCATGTATGGTAAGATACAAACGCATCAACTTTCTAAAATCAAGCTCTTCAAATCCTAGCATGTGAGCAAAATTTCCTGCCCAGTCAAGTTTTGGATCCGGCTCAATGTGCTTGCCTTCTTTATAAGTAGAGCGATAAATGTATGCAGCTATACGAGGCAAACGTGCAATGAGGTTCATTACATCTTCGTACATAGGATCCCAATAATCCTTCTTATTCATGCCTTCGCGGTACTTACGTGCAAAAACAGACTCTGTCTGCAATGCCATAATGGCCATTGAAAATTGTGTCATTGGATGGGTCTTATCAGGCAGCATATCCAACATGTCAAAAACATGTTTAGGAACAGTTGCCCTTTTCATCCACTCATTATTTACTTCAATAACATCTTTCAATAATGGCATTTCACCTGTGAGCAAGAGGTAAAAAATTCCTTCAGGCAATGGCTCCGGACCTTCTTTAGAAACCGGGAGTTTTTCACGAAGTTCAGGAATAGAATATCCTCTGAAACGAATTCCTTCATTGGCATCAAGTTTACTGGTTTCAGTTACCATGCCTATCATTCCCTTCATGCCCTGATAAACCTGCTCTACTGTATATTCACCCAAAACAAAGTTGCCGTGGGTTTTTACAATGTCTTTAATTGTCCCTGCCATTGGCAAGGCTTTCTCTTTGAATTTTTCTTTTATGTTGTCCATACTTGTTGTATAACTGTTCTTTAAACGTTTGTTACAAATTAAAGTTTATAGAGAATTCCTTTGTTGAAGGAATTATCTCTACTCTTGACTTAGGCTTCTTGGTATTTTCATAACGAAGGTCGGACTCTGAAAACAACACTATTAATGTTGTAATAAAAATGGCAACAACTACTATCCATGCAAAAATGCGCAAATACTTTTTAATCTTCTTCTTCGGATCAGGCTTCTTCTTTATTCTTATACGTTTCCTTACCCTGATTCTCTCCTTCTTTACTTCTCCATCTGACTCTTCTAATTCCATTTTCAAGTTGTTAATTCAGATTCTAAAGATACAGACCCTTTTGCATTATATCAAATTCCGGAAATTTTTCCCGGGAAATTCAGCAGCTCCGCCCAGCATCTCTTCTATTCTCAGAAGCTGGTTGTATTTGGCAATCCTGTCAGAACGAGATGCCGAACCGGTTTTTATCTGCCCTGTATTTAGTGCCACTGCCAAATCAGCAATAGTTGTGTCTTCCGTTTCACCTGAACGATGACTCATCACTGATGTGTAGCTGTTGTTCTTAGCCATTTCAACAGCATTGATAGTTTCCGTCAAAGTTCCAATCTGATTTACTTTTACCAAAATTGAGTTGGCAATACTTTCTTTAATTCCTCTTGCAAGCCTTTCTGTATTTGTCACAAACAAATCATCACCAACTAACTGCACTTTACCTCCTAACACATTGGTCAATTCTTTCCATCCTGCCCAATCGTCTTCTGCAAGTCCATCTTCAATACTAACAATCGGATACTTCTCACACCACTGCTTCCAATAGCTAACCATTTCTGATGATGTCAGTTTTTCTCCACTTGATTTTTTAAAATGATATACCTTATTCTCTGCATCATAAAATTCAGAAGCAGCAGCATCCATTGCAATCATGACATCATCACCTGGTTTGTAACCTGCTTTTTCTATTGCTTCTATCACTGTCAATATAGCTTCTTCGTTAGATTTGATGTCCGGTGCAAAACCACCTTCATCACCAACGTTTGTAGAATACTTCTTGCTTTTTAAAACACTCTTCAGATTGTGAAATATTTCAACACCCATTCTTAGTGACTCAGAAAAACTTTCTGCACCAACCGGCATTATCATAAATTCCTGAAAGTCTATACTATTATCTGCATGAGATCCTCCATTAAGGATATTCATCATAGGTACAGGCAATATGCGAGCATTCACACCACCGATATAACGGTAAAGCGGGTAGCCCGATTCGCTTGCAGCTGCTCTGGCACATGCCAATGAAACACCTAATATTGCATTGGCACCTATTGTAGCTTTATTAGGAGAACCATCAATATGAATCATTGCTGCATCAATACTGCGCTGATCAAAAACAGGATAACCATGAAGTTCTTTATTCAATATGGCATTTACATTATTTACCGCTCTCATCACACTCTTGCCAAGGTAAATCTTCTTATCGTTATCACGTAACTCAACGGCCTCGTGTGCTCCGGTTGATGCACCTGATGGCACGGCAGCCCTTCCCACCACTCCGTTGTCAGTATATACATCTACTTCAACAGTAGGATTTCCTCTTGAGTCGAGTATTTGTCTTGCTCTGATTTCAGCAATATTTCCCATAAACTTTTATACTTTATAAAACGGCTGCAAAGTTAACGTAATGTGATGTAAATTTATTTAATTTAGCGAAATAATTTTCTTCCGTTTCTATAACACTAATAGCGCTATATGAAAGTGCTTAAAATTGCATTTGGAATATATGCAGCAATAGTATTTCTTATCACATTGCTTTGTGTTTTTCCTCTATTTTTTTTAGTGTTTTTATTATTCAGCGAAAAGAAATCTCCTGTCATTGCACATAACATTTCAAGGTTTTGGGCATTGATTTTATTCAGAAGTTTTTTTATTCGCTACACAATTGTCAACAGTAATTTTATTTCGAAAAAGGAAACCTATGTATTTGTTGCCAACCACCGCTCTATGTTGGACATTCCCCTCTATGCGCGTGCATGCAGCAATACTTTCAGATTTTTATCAAAAGCAGAACTAACTAAAATTCCTTTGCTTGGCTACGTTATCAAAAATCTGTATGTCACAGTAAAACGTGGTGATAAAAAGGACAGACAAAAAAGTATTGAAGCCATGCGTAAAACACTTGAATCGGACATTTCAATATTTATTTGTCCTGAAGGTACTCGTAATTTTACAGATCAGATATTGCTGCCATTTAAAGATGGCGCATTTCGATTGGCCATTGCAACACAAACACCATTGGCAGTTCTTACAGTGATTAATACAGATGTATTGTTATCGCCTGAATCACCAATAGCACTTAGCGCCCGGTCAAACTGATAGCAGAGTGGAGTAAACCTATTGACACAACAGGCATGACAGAAAATGATGTTGAATCCCTAAAACAACAAACTGCAACCCTGATGAAAGAAATTTTGAGCCGTCATTTAATGACAACACAAAAACAACTTTCAATTTTGTTAATTAATTTCAACTGCTTAGTGCTTCAACCTTCACATACTCATCATGCAATTTCTTTTGCAAGTCTCCGGGCACAGGAGCAAATTCAGCAAACGATGTTTTTAACTTCGCCTTTCCTTGTGTGATGGATTTTAATGCTGTACTGTAACCATCAAGTTCAAGCAATGGAGTTTTTGCCCGAATCACCTGCTTGCCATTTCGCGCGTCCATTCCTGTAATAATACTTCTTCTTGACTGAAGGTCACTCATAACATCACCCATCATGTCATCGGGCATTTCTACTTCAACATCATAAATCGGCTCCAAAAGTTGTGGCTGCGCATTGTGGAAAGCTTCCCGAAACGCCATCATGCCAGCTATCTTAAATGATATATCATTTGAGTCAACAGGATGCATTTTGCCATCAAAAACACTAACTCTGATATCACGCACAAACGACCCTGTCAACGGACCTTCCTGCATTTTCTCCATTACCCCTTTAAGAACTGAAGGTAAAAACCGTGTATCAATAGCACCTCCGGTGATACAATTATTAAAAACTAATTTTCCACCCCAAGGCAGCGCATGCTCTTCTTTATCACGAAGAGGAAATTCTTTCATATCAGGCATGCCATCATAGTATGGTTCAATTTTAATATGCACTTCGCCAAATTGTCCCGCTCCACCTGATTGCTTTTTATGCCTGTAGGTTGCAACTGCAGGTTTTTGAATAGTTTCACGGAATGATATGCGTGGTTTTATAAATTCTACCTGCATTTTATACACATTTTCAATCCGCCATTTTGTAACGGCAAGATGCAAATCGCCTTGCGCATGTAATATAACCTGCTTGAGTTCTTTCGAATATTCTACTACCAAGTGTAGGATCTTCGAGATGTAATTCACTAAGTACCTCGCCTAATTTTTCTTCATCACTTTTATTTTTTGCAATCAATGCTACTCTGGTTTTTGGTTCGGGAAATTGTATTGGCTCTATATTGATGGCAATGCCTTTACCACAAAGCGTATGATTTGTTAGCGTATTCTTCAACTTAAGAGTGCAACCCAAATCACCTGCTTTAAGTTTATCAACAGTATTGCGGCTTTTGCCATCCATGATAAACAATTGCGTTATTCTTTCGCTTGTATTCGTTTTGTGATTCATTAAGTCAGTTCCTGCACTGACCTCACCGGAAAGAACTTTAAAAAACGCCAGCTTACCCAAGTGCGGCTCAATGATAGTTTTATAAAAGAACAAAACTGTTGGTCCTGTCGGAATGCAAGGAACTAAAGTTTTATCTTCAGCAATTTCTGCCGGCATATCAATTGCCGAAGGTGCCACATTATCAATAAAACCCATTAGTCGCCCGCTACCCATATCTTTCTTTGCAGATAAACAAAACACAGGGAAAATCTGATGTGCCATCATTCCTGCTTTCAATCCTTGCTTCATTTCATCTTCGTCAAGTGATCCGCGCTCAAAATATAATTCCATCAGTTTTTCATCATTCTCGGCAGCTTTTTCTACCAATTCATTATGCAACTTTTTGGCATTTTCCATTTCCTCCGGTGGAATTTCAAGTTTTTCAGGCTTGCCACCAGTTGCAGGAAAACGATACATCGTCATTTTCAATAAATCAATAATCGCATTAAAACCTGTTCCCTGATTTAACGGATACTGCATAACGGTAATGGCATTGCCGAACTTCTGTTTTGCCTTTTCTACCGTTGCATTAAAATTGGCATGTTCAAGGTCAAGTTGGTTGACAGCAAATATTGTTGGCTTCCGGTATTTGTCCACATAATCCCATATTACTTCACTGCTTGCTTCAACACCATGTTGTGCATTTAACAACATAACAGCCGTATCACATACTCTCACTGCAGATATTACTTCACCAATAAAATCATCAATTCCCGGTGTATCAATAATATTGATTTTATAATCACGCCACTCTGTGTGCATGGTAGTTTCATAAACAGAGCTCTGGCGTTCATGTTCAATTTCATGATAATCTGAAACAGTATTTTTTTCTTCTATAGAACCTCTTTTGGTTATAATACCTGCTTCAAAAAGCATTGTTTCTGCAAGCGTTGTCTTACCACTTTTTGCTGATCCAACAAGAGCAATATTCTTAATGTGTTTTTCGTCATAAGTTCTCATATAACTATTGTTTAAAATGCGGTATGAAAATTATGGAAGAAAAAGTAAAATTGCAAATAAATTAAACTCCTTTCTTAAAAATCTAAGGGCACGGTATTAATACTTATAGAAACACTTCTTACTAATTGCAACAGAACAGGTCATGTTTTAATTTAAAAAATACGGGCAATGTTTGCTTAACGTTGCCAATTTGCTTTTCTGGAAGCGTGATGCATTCCCTATCCTTACGTTGGCTGGTTGTTTCATTTCCCATACTACCGCTCCAAAATATCTGAGGTGTTGATTCAACGTTGCAACTGAACTAATCATGGTAGAGGACAAAAAAAAGCTACTATGAAAACATAGCAGCCTTTGAAGTATTATGAATAAAATTACTCTCCGTTAGTTACATAATCAAGACGTGGTTCAGAATCACCTGAAGCGCCAATCACACCACGGAAATAAAATGTATATGCTTTGCCTGACTGCAAGTTTACATTATTAACTGTAGCTAGATTAACACCAAACTTCTTCACTACAACATTATAGTCACCGCTACCGGATCCTGCATAAACAGGCATTTGCATAAAGCTAACATTTGAAATGGTTGTGACTGCACCGGTGGTGTTATTTGTAAATTCAATATCAACTATTGCAGAAGAATATGATGCATTAAACAAACGTACCCAAACTGAATCAGTTCCGGTTGCAGGATAATTTTCGGTTAAGATTTTTGTAAAACCATCATAAGAAAGATCATTTAGAACAGGTTTGTCTTTAACTGTATCAATAATGAAACAAGTGTATCGTTGATCTTTGATTAATATATAATTACTTTGTGCCAGTGTAGCAACTACACCTGTCTCATTAGGCGTGAAAATTCCGGCAGAATCTTCTACAGGAATCATATCCAAATTAAATCCGTTATCAACTGAGCCTATGGCAACTTCAGTATAACCAGAGTTTTGCGAATAACGTAATGAGTCGCCAAACACACTGTTGTCTTTATACTTTACAGAAACGCCACCTAATTCAGGGGCTACGTGAATGAAACGAATTTTTGCCGTACCATTCTGAATTGGATCAGAAGTTTTAAAATCTGATGTAAGATCATCTTTCTTACATCCTGAAAGTGCTGCCAAGGCAATTACTGATAACAATGAAAATCTTTTTATTCTATTCATAATTTAAAAATATACAAGTTAAAATTCAGATACGAAATAACGTAATTTAAATTAAACATGAAAATTTATTTTAAAAATGATTTGATTTTCAAACGAACCAACTCCAATTGCTCGTCAGAAAGCTTCATTTTAGGTTTGCTAAAGTTCATATCATCAATGTTATTGATGGGAATCAAGTGTATGTGTGTGTGTGGGACCTCAAGCCCAATGACAGTTACACCTATTCTCTTACATGGAACAGCCTGCTTTAATGCTGCAGCCACTTTTTTGGCAAAAACAATCAATCCTGATAATTCTTCATCTTCCAGATCGAAAATATAGTCTTCTTCCCTTTTGGGCACTACCAGAACATGTCCGGGTGCCAAGGGGTTAATATCCAAAAAGGCTAAATAATTATTATCTTCTTCTATTTTATAAGCAGGAATCTCGCCATTAATAATTTTCGTGAAAATTGTTCCCATAATTACTACTCTTCTTATATAATTTTTAAACTAAATTTATCGGATGACAACATAATCCTTTTTACTACATTCTTCTTTGTTAATTCAGTGATTGCCAGAACTGATATTTTGAATTTATATGTCATATTTCAATATATTTTGGTTAGGAGGTTTATTAATAACTATCTAAACTAATCGGACGCATAACACCAAACCATTTAAGCGTTCGCTCTCCCAAGCCCGGTGCTTTTACATGTATCAGATATACGCCACTGCTGATAGGTACATTACTTGCATTGGTAAGATCCCAGTCAATTGATGTATCCGAATTACCACTGCCTGCCTCTGTGCCCTGACTCAAACCTATCGCTGTTCCTTCTACCGATGAACCTGCATTACGATTGAATCGTTTTACCAATGTGCCATTCATCGTGTAGATTGATACTGTACATTTTGCCGGCAAGTTTGTAATCTTTACCCACATCATATTCGTTGACTTATCATACGATGAATATGCATAATATGGATTGGGAACTACATTCACCAGCTTCAGTGCGCCCTTTGCTACATCTGCATTATCAAATGTAGGTGACATGCCTTCTTCATCCAAGCGGTAATAGGGGTTGGTGCCATTTAATGTTGGTGCCAGAACTACTCCTCCTGCTGAAGTTATCGAGGCATCTGGAAAGGTATTGGCATCTGTTGGTATGGTTATCGTCTGTCCCGGTGAATACGTGATGCTGTTGTTGTTAAACGCTGCCGTTACTGTGCCGCTTACCACTGCATAGGTTTGACCTCGTGTTAATGGCGAGCCTGTGCCGGTTTGATTGATATAGGTTGATGCATTGAAATTGGTATTAAACGTTCTGTACTGACGAGCTACACGAATTCTTACCTTGGCATCTGTCTCTAATAAACTTCTGCCCTGATTCAATAATGGTATGCTCACATACATAATGTTAGCCAAGGCATCTCTTCTCTCTGAGGCCGATGTGCTCTTGATTAAACTATTGAACTTTTCGCAACCATCATACTTGCCTATATCTCTTGCCCCCTGTGTTACTCTTGAGCCAAATACCCAGATATAATGCATACCTCCAAATACCGGATTGCCATTGCCATCCAACATTGTTGAGGTCGGATTCCACTGCATATCCTGACTGTTTTCTGTGGTAAACACCGAGTTCTCGCCATAGGCTATATTCAAGCGCTCACCTGTTTCTATATTAATTGCATAGCCCGGAAACCAGCCCATGCCTTCATTGTCTATATAGTTCGGATCATTAGGATCTGTTGATACTGCACCTCCCGGATTGTTACCCCCGTCTTTGTTTATGGATGCCGATCTGCGTTTCTGGAAGCGGGGTGCATTGCCTATGGTTGCACTCGTTGGCTGTCCCATCTCCAATACTACCGCTCTGGTCCATTTTGACTTATCACTCGTAAACACTACGTCAACACTGGTGATTCCATTGGCTCCACTCATGCTCAACTGATTGTCCTGATGTGCCGATGAACGGGGTCCATATTGTGCATCTACTTTGTTGGCCAATTTATAGGGCGCCCAGGTGCCGCCTATCAAGCCTTCATATACCTGATTGTTGTCTGCTCCGCCTATATCATTAGGGGCTGTGCCACTGCGTATCCAGTCGCGGGCATCGGCAACTGCCGAGTCTCTGTCCGCTACTCCGCCTAACCAGGCTGCATCAGGGTTGGCAAACGATAAACTCTGATCCAACAAGCCATTATTGATAGCATCTGTATTACCAGCTTCTATTACTGCATTGCTGATGTCTGCTGTTAATCCCCATTCATAAACCTTGCTTATGTCATTAGGATCTACCGTTTGTATAATCTGGCTATTGGGTTGCTGCAATTCAAATGTTGCCGTATCTACCGATTGGGTTACTGTTTCATAAATGCTCCATTTATCGCTTCCGCTAACTCCGGTAAACTTCATGTCAAAATATCCCGTTGTTGTATATAATGGATCATATACCGTTACATTCAACGGTCCTTTGCCCAATTCATATACAGGATTGGATACAACATAGGGTGCATTCAACGCTTCTGCTGCTGAGGCATCTGTCATGTCTATGAGCAATCCTCCATTGCCTGAGCCTTCCAATCGGGTTATCTTTAATCCATCTCCCACTTCTGAGTTAAACACCAATCCGTTATGCTCTACTTCTTGCGCATGAGGTATGGCCGACATTACTTTAATGTTGTTTCTGCCTACCTTGAAGGGTTTCTGCTGCGTGAAGTTTGATGAGTTGGGTACTATGTACTCAAATGGCTTAAAGTTGTTGTAGGCATAACTTACAACTACATAATAATATGCCTTATGATTTACTAATGGTTTGTTGGTAAAGGCATCCTTGTCTATGACAAAGCTATGCTTTAATCCACTGTTTGTTCCTGTTAACTGATCGGGATTAAATGCCACTGTCAATGGGCGGTAGCCCGGTAATTCAGGTGCCCAAAAGTAGTTTACCAGATTACTTACCGTATCTTTTATATCTACCTGATATAACAATTTGTAGTTGTCTCCACTCAGTACGCTGGTTGATGTTGTTTTTGATGGATCAAATATATCTGAGGTATTGATGCTCGCATTTTTCAACTGAAACACCAAATATCCCTGAAACTTAAATTTACGTTGCTCTTCATCGGGCTGCACTAATGTTGGAATGGATGGATCCAACTGTGAGTATTTTTCTATCCTATCATTATTGAAGTTCTTTAGCGACAAAATAACTTTGTTGTTTAACTCTGTTATCTGCACATCCGGTGCATCAGGACCATCCAATGTTTTGAAACATACATCAAACAAGCCCTGCGCTTTGTTGTCGCTCAGCTTTAATAAATCTACTGATGCCAGTGGACCTCCGTTGTTGGCACGTGCCCATACCACACCGGTGGTGATATAATTTACTGCTCCGGGCTGAAGGGTAAATGCTCCTGCTGATTGTATAAACCTTCTGTCAAATGGTGTATTATTGGCTGTTGCCTCTGTCCAGTTGCTGCCAGGAAATGCAGGGTCGGTTGTGCCGGGGAACAAATAGTTGGTAGGGGGGGTTGAAGGAGAAGGGGGTGTTTGGCCATTCATACCATCGCGAGTCCATCTGACTCCATTTAACCAGGTTCCAGTAAGATATTGATAGTAATCATCAGCAGTTTGAGGGTTTCCATAAACACTAAAATCACTTCCATAAGAGAAAAACTGTGACATGATGATCTGTTCGCCCGGCTCATCCACTACTCCATCTCTGTCGTTGTCAATACCGTCATTAGGGTCGGCTAAAGGGCCCTGAAAAAAGTCGGCTCCTACGGCCGGTGGATTTATTCCATAACCATCTATGGTTCCGCTTCCATCATCAGGGTCGCCATTATAACAAAAACCCAATCCCAGATTCACATCACACCCTACATAATCATCAAATGCATCACCCAAATCAGGGTCAACCCACCAACCAAAGTATGTACTATCGAAAGCCTGATTACTGCGGTTGATGATTTGATACTTATAAAATGTCATGTTGTTAATCTCATCATCCGTGCTGAAGGCAAATGCCTGTGCTCTGAATTCAAGACCGATGGCCGCACTGTTGGTTTCTTTCTTTATGTTTCCTATATCATTAAATACCCACCACAAGGTCTGATCTCCGAAAATATAATCATCACATGGCAACTTATTAGGGTCGCTGGGGGCTGGGTACTCGCCACTTAATAAGTAACGCGGATAGTCGCCACTGTCAGGTATATACAATCCATCTCCGTTTACATCTTCAAACGGTGCAAGCAACGGTAACTCTCCTCTGGTGGGGTCTCCATTACCCGGCCACTCTCTGATATCTTGTGTGGCTACTCCCGTTGCTACAAAATCTCGTACCTGCTGTTTGGTTATAGACCATATTCTGTCGTACTGATTACAGATGGAAACATCTGTGCTCATATTTCCGCCCTGAACTCCTATCGGGCCGGTAAAAAAGTCGTTTGCTTCATTTTGTCTGTATGTTTGGCAGGCAACCTTCAGGTTGCCTGTGGCATCGTAGCCGCCTATCCAAACAGATCCTGCAAAAAGTGATGTCTTACCTGTGCCCTTAGGTATTTCGTATTCTGCCTTTGAGTTGGCTCCATCTACAAGATTCCACCACATATCTCCGGCAGAAAATATTCGTGCTCGAACGTTGTTTATCTGCAAATCGGTCTGTGCTATAGGCTCATTACAGGGGGCTGTAATTCTCAATGACGAATTTTTTACAACATTGCCTTTATGTACCGGCTTCTGGCCTATATTCTCCTTTGCTGATGAGGAGCCAACAGTAAATACTGCTGCCAGAAAAACGGAAATACAACTCTTATTTATCACTTGTGCTTTATTTAACGATTTCAGCAAAAATCATCCACACAATTATCTGTCAATTGAAATAATTTCAAAGTTCATTTTACCTGATGGCACTATAATCTCCGCTACTTCTCCCTTCTTCTTTCCAAGTAATCCCTTGCCAATTGGCGAAGTTACCGAAATTTTTCCAGCTTTTAAATCCGCCTCATTTTCTGCCACCAAAGTGTATGCTACTTCCTGCTTATTGGCTAAATTTTTAATTTTAACTTTCGATAAAATAGACACTTTTGAAGTATCTATTTTTGACTCGTCAACAATACGTGCACTGCTCAACAGCTCTTCCATTTTACTGATTTTCAATTCCAGTAATCCTTGCGCGTCTTTAGCCGCATCGTACTCTGCATTTTCTGATAAATCACCTTTATCTCTTGCCTCAGCTATTTGTTTTGAAATAAGGGGTCGCTGAACTGTCTTCAAGTGTGTAAGTTCATCCTGAAGCTTCTTTAATCCTTCTTCTGTTAAATACGTAATAGACATCTTCTTGTGGGTATTAAAAAAATGAAAGAAGGTCTGTTAAGACCTCCTTTAAAATAATTTAAAAATTAAATAGTTATTACAATTTGAAAATCACACCAAAGGCATGCGTACCATCAAATGTATAAGTTGGGCGATAAGAATAATCCAATCCAAGTGATTTTCCACTTTTACCTATTGGGGCTTCAACTGTTATACCTGCACCAAATCCACTATAAACATTCAATGATTCATCTTCACTTGTTCCTTTTCTTTCGAATGAATAAGCAGCACGAATAGCAAACAGTTTTTTAAATCCATACTCCAAACCAACTGCTGTCTGATCGCGTGTGAAAGAATTAGATGTAAATGTTGATGACAGCGTTATACGATGCATTTCTAAAAACTTAAAGTCATAAGCGGCACCGATATTTACTAATGAAGGAAGTTCAAACCGCTCTGCACGTTGTGAAATGGTTAACGATGTCTGGTCAGAAGTGAATCCTTTTGATGCTAATCCATCACCTTTAAAGTTTAATGGTGCTCCAACATTTTTCAAAGCAATACCAAAGCGAAGGTTATCCTTTTCTTTGTTAAACCCTGTTACATATTGGATTCCTGCATCAAAAGCAATTCCTGAAGCACGTACATCAGCAACACTTTCTGAAATAATTTTTATAGTTAAACCACCATAAATACTATTCGAAAATGCTTTTGCATAAGATAATCCTACATTAAGAAATTGAGGTTTATAAGTTCCAATTCCACCTTCTGGTGATTCTGGAGTGGTGATTTCAATATTACCGAAATCCATAGACATGATACCTAAAGTTAATGCTCCGGATTCTCCCACATGTTGTGTAATACCAAATGAATTAATGCTGATACCTGTTCCTTTTAGCCAATTGGTATGTGTAAAACCAATTTCTGTCTTTTTTGCAAAAGCAGTTCCGGCCACGTTCAGGTACTGAGCTTCCAATCCGCGAACTGAAGAAGTGTTACAATTCATCCAACCTGCACTTCTCACCCAAGGGTTAATAATTAACTCATTGGCACCGGATTGTCCAACACGATCTTCATTGCCTGCAAAAACTGATGCAGATAGCATTAACGATGTAATTGCTAAAGCTGCTATTTTGAATTTATATGTCATATTTCAATATATTTTGGTTAGGAGGTTTATTAATAACTATCTAAACTTATCGGACGCATAACACCAAACCATTTAAGCGTTCGCTCACCCAAGCCCGGTGCTTTTACATGTATCAGATATACACCACTGCTGATAGGAACATTGCTCGCATTGGTAAGATCCCAGTCAATGGATGTATCTGAATTTCCACTGCCTGCCTCTGTGCCCTGACTCAAACCTATCGCTGCTCCATCTATCGTTGGACCTGAATTGCGATTGAATCGTTTTACCAATGTTCCATTCATCGTGTAGATTGATACTGTACATTTTGCCGGCAAGTTTGTAATCTTTACCCACATCATATTCGTTGACTTATCATAAGATGAATATGCATAATATGGATTGGGAACTACATTCACCAACTTCAGTGCACCCTTTGCTACTTCTGCATTATCAAATGTAGGTGACATGCCTTCTTCATCCAATCTGTAATAAGGATTGGTGCCATTTAACGTTGGTGCAAGAACTACTCCCGCTGCTGAAGTTATCGAGGCATCGGGGAAGGTATTGGCATCGGTCGGTATGGTTATCGTCTGTCCCGGTGAATATGTGATGCTGTTGTTGTTAAATGCTGCCGTAACTGTACCACTTACTACTGCATAGGTTTGGCCGCGTGTCAATGGCGAGCCTGTGCCGGTTTGATTGATATAAGATGCTGCATTGAAATTGGTATTAAACGTTCTGTACTGACGAGCTACACGAATTCTTACTTTGGCATCTGTCTCTAATAAACTTCTGCCCGGATTCAATAATGGTATGCTCACATACATAATGTTAGCCAAAGCATCTCTTCTCTCTGATGCCGATGTGCTCTTGATTAAACTATTGAATTTATCGCATGCATCGTACTTGCCTATATCTCTTGCCCCCTGTGTTACTCTTGAGCCAAATACCCAGATGTAGTGCATGCCACCAAATACCGGATTGCCATTGCCATCCAACATTGTTGATGTTGGATTCCACTGCATATCCTGACTGTTTTCTGTCGTAAACACCGAGTTCTCGCCATAGGCTATGTTCAAGCGCTCGCCTGTTTCTATATTGATTGCATAACCCGGAAACCAGCCCATGCCTTCATTGTCTATATAGTTCGGATCATTAGGATCTGTTGATACTGCGCCTCCGGGATTGTTACCCCCATCTTTATTTATTGATGCCGATCTGCGTTTCTGGAAGCGGGGGGCATTGCCTATGGTTGCACTCGTTGGCTGTCCCATCTCCAATACTACCGCTCTGGTCCATTTTGACTTATCACTCGTAAACACTACGTCAACACTGGTGATTCCATTGGCTCCACTCATGCTCAACTGATTGTCCTGATGTGCCGATGAACGGGGTCCATATTGTGCATCTACTTTGTTTGCCAATTTATAGGGCGCCCAGGTGCCGCCTATCAAGCCTTCATATACCTGATTGTTGTCTGCTCCGCCTATATCATTAGGGGCTGTGCCACTGCGTATCCAGTCTCTGGCATCGGCCACACTTCGAATCTCTGTCGGCTACACCACCTAACCATGATGCATCTGGGTTGGCATACGTTAAACTCTGATCCAACAAGCCATTATTGATTGCATCTGTATTACCTGCTTCTATTACTGCATTGCTGATGTCTGCCGTTAATCCCCATTCGTAAACCTTGCTTACATCATTAGGATCTACCGTTTGAATAATCTGGCTATTGGGTTGCTGCAATTCAAATGTTGCCGTATCTACCGATTGGGTTACTGTTTCATAAATGCTCCATTTATCGCTTCCGCTAACTCCGGTAAACTTCATGTCAAAATATCCCGTTGTTGTATATAATGGATCATATACCGTTACATTCAACGGCCCTTTGCCCAATTCATATACAGGATTGGATACAACATAGGGTGCATTCAACGCTTCTGATGCCGAAGCATCTGTCATGTCTATGAGTAATCCTCCATTGCCTGAGCCTTCCAATCGGGTTATCTTTAATCCATCTCCCACTTCTGAGTTAAACACCAATCCGTTATGCTCTACTTCTTGCGCATGAGGTATGGCCGACATTACTTTAATGTTGTTTCTGCCTACCTTGAAGGGTTTCTGCTGTGTGAAGTTTGATGAGTTGGGTACTATGTACTCAAATGGCTTAAAGTTGTTGTAGGCATAACTAACAACTACATAATAATATGCCTTATGATTTACTAATGGTTTGTTGGTAAAGGCATCCTTGTCTATGACAAAGCTATGCTTTAATCCACTGTTTGTTCCTGTTAACTGATCGGGATTAAATGCCACTGTCAATGGGCGGTAGCCCGGTAATTCAGGTGCCCAAAAATAGTTTATCAGATTACTTACTGTATCTTTTATATCTACCTGATATAACAATTTGAAATTGTCTCCACTCAGTATGCTGGTTGATGTTGTTTTTGATGGATCAAATATATCTGAGGTGTTGATGCTCGCATTTTTCAACTGAAACACCAGATATCCCTGAAACTTAAACTTACGTTGCTCTTCATCGGGCTGCACCAATGTTGGAATCGATGGATCCAACTGTGAGTATTTTTCTATCCTATCATTATTGAAGTTCTTTAGCGACAAAATAACTTTATTGTTTAACTCTGTTATCTGCACATCCGGTGCATCAGGACCATCCAATGTTTTGAAACATACATCAAACAAGCCCTGTGCTTTGTTGTCGCTCAGTTTTAATAAATCTACTGAGGCAAGCGGACCTCCGTTGTTGGCACGTGCCCATACCATACCTGTTGTAATATAGTTTACTGCTCCGGGCTGAAGGGTAAATGTTCCGGCTGATTGTATAAACCTTCTGTCAAATGGCGTATTATTAGCTGTTGCCTCTGTCCAGTTGCTGCCAGGAAATGCAGGGTCGGTTGTGCCGGGGAACATATACTCAGTGATGGGGGTTGAAGGTGAAGGGGGTGTACGACCATTAGCACCATCGCGAGTCCATCGGATAGCATTCTTCCAGGAACCGGTAAGATACTGATAGTAATCATCAAAAACCTGTGGGTTTCCATAAACACTATAATCATTTTCATAATAACCAAACTGCGACATGATGATTTGTTCGCCCGGCTCATCTACTACTCCATCTCTGTCGTTGTCAATACCGTCATTAGGGTCGGCTAATGGGCCCTGAAAAAAGTCGGCTCCTACGGCCGGTGGATTTATTCCATAACCATCTATAGTTCCGCTTCCATCATCCGGGTCGCCATTATAACAAAAACCCAATCCCAGATTCACATCACAACCTACATAATCATCATAAGCATCGCCCAAATCAGGGTCAACCCACCAGCCAAAGTATGTACTATCGAATGACTGATTGCTACGATTGATGATTTGATACTTATAAAATGTCATGTTGTTGATCTCATCATCCGTGCTGAAGGCAAATGCCTGCGCTCTGAACTCAAGGCCGATGGCCGCACTATTGGTTTCTTTTTTAATGTTTCCTATATCATTAAATACCCACCACAAGGTCTGATCTCCGAAAATATAATCATCACATGGCAACTTATTAGGGTCGCTGGGGGCTGGATATTCGCCACTGAGCAAATAACGTGGATAATCTCCACTGTCCGGTATATACAATCCATCTCCGTTTACATCTTCAAACGGTGCAAGCAGCTGCAATTCTCCTCTTGATTGGTCGCCATTACCCGGCCATTCTCTGATGTCGCGTGTAGCCACGCCTGTTGCCACAAAATCTCGTACCTGTTGTTTGGTTACCGACCATATTCTGTCGTACTGATTACAGATGGAAACATCTGTGCTCATATTTCCGCCCTGAACACCTATTGGACCGGTAAAAAAGTCATTCGCATCACTCTGTCTGTAGGTCTGTCCTGCTACCTTTAGGTTTCCTGTGGCATCGTAGCCGCCTATCCAAACAGAACCTGCAAAAAGTGATGTCTTGCCTGTGCCCTTGGGTATTTCATATTCTGCCTTTGAGTTGGATCCATCTACCAAGTTCCACCACATATCTCCGGCAGAAAATATTCGTGCCCGCACGTTGTTTATCTGCAAATCTGTTTGTGCTGTAGGCTCATTACAGGGGGCTGTAATTCTCAATGACGAATTTTTTACAACATTGCCTTTATGTACCGGCTTCTGGCCTATATTCTCCTTGGCTGATGAGGAGCCAACAGTAAATACTGCTGCCAGAAAAACGGAAATACAACTCTTATTAATCATTTGTAATTTGTTTTTAAATATTTTAATTAAGTCTGAGATTAAAAGTTAAATGATAAACCTACACGAACAGTTCTCGGACGTGCATAATTATCAGGATTGTTAATTTTTACTGCATATAAATCAGAGAATGCCTGAGGGTCGCCACCGGAAGCTTGGAGACTTTCAAGATAATCTTGACCTAAATTGGAACCCAAATAACCATCATCGTCAGCATTTCCGGTATAACGATACACACTGATTATGTTTTTCTGATTTAACAGGTTTTGCACCTGAACATATACATTTAAGTAATATTTTGTCTTTTTATCTTTATCGAAATTCAAAGCAAAATCTTTATCCACTTTCAGGTCAAAACGACTGTTCCATGGAAGACGTGCCGAGTTGATATCACCCTTAATTTTAGAGTTGCCCTGTGTTTGAACACCAATATTATTTCCTTCAAACGTTGGGGTGTATTGTCGGCTGTAAGGCGTTCCTGAGCCTGCTTTAAATTCGAGACGTGCTCCGGTATTGGCAAAAATTTGTTTACCAAACAACACAGGACCGTTATAATTTTTGCCTTCCTGATAACGATAGTCAAAAGATACTGTGATGTTATGTCTCTGATCAAAATCAAGTGGTAGAATTACTCTCAAACCTGCTTGTCCGGTACTTAACAAATCAGCTCCTGAAATATCATTAGAGCCTGTACCGTCAGCAAACTGAAGTGTATAGCTTGCACCAAGACGAACATTACCTGTTCTTCTAAGGTCGTAGCCTAAAGTTAAACCTTTAACAGTACCAAAATCAATATTATCGAAAGTTGTGTATCCGGAACCGGGATAAGAAAAGAAAATATTTCTCAATTGAAGCATTTGCTTTAGTTCACGATAGAATGCAGAAATTGTAATTACAGAACTACGGCTCAATATCTGACGGAAGCCCAATTCATAGTTTATACTTTTTTCAGGTTTCAGATTTGGATTGCTAATGGTACTTCCTTGCTCAAAATTATAATAAGCCCAAGGGTCATTTCTTAAACGACCGGCAGGACGTTGTGTTAAAATAGAGTAGTTAGCAAAAAACTGCGCCTGATCGTTAATATCAAACTGAAAAGCAACACGTGGCATAAAGGTTAATTGAGGCTCATAGTCTTTGAAAGTCTTACTTGCCTCATAGTTACCACTCTTAATATCATCATCTTTATTCACCAGCAAAGGTAATACGCGGGCAGAGGAACTCTGCCTTTCAAGAATCCTTGGATCAGTTAATGCAACACCATTCTTATCATACCACTGATCACCACTTCTGTAACCTAATATATCGTTTGCTGTCAAAGTATTTTTATCTACATTAAAATCTGATACATAGACTACATAATCAGAGCCGATGTTGTCTGGACGCTGAAAATTTAATTCGCCAGCTGTATAAGCCTGATATAATAAATAAGGATCTTTCATAACGCGTTGATTGGCGTCAAAACGATCTACACGCAATCCAACATTGAAGATAAGATCATTAATAGAGAAGTTGTCCTGAATATAACCTGCCAGATAAATCGGCTGGAAAGCAGCAATATTACGCTGATAAACTCCATTCGCATCCTTCTTAAAGAAGTTATCGAATGTTGCCGATGGGCTAAGCGTTTTCTGACGATTTCCTTTGTAATCATAACCATAGTAAAGTGTCAATCCACTGGTTCCTAATTCATCAGGAGAAAACATAGATAAACTAAAATTAGAAGGGTCATAGTTAAACACATCTACATATTCTGTATTTGACAAGCCCAATTCCTTACGAACATTTTCATAAAAACCTATTTGTCCTGAAGTGTTGGTATAGGTGTTTGGATGATAGATTGTATCATTAATTGTATAACTTCCTGCTTCAGGGTTTGCTTCGTTCAAATAGAAATTGGCATAGTTGTTCATGAAAGTCCATAGCCCACTAGGTGCAATATTAAACTGACGGTCAACACGCTGTTCGTATTCAAAGCCTAATGAAATTGCGTGATTCTTGATGTCTGCCGAGAACATTGCTGAAGCCCTGTATTGATCTCTGTCAATATAATTATAACCATCTATGGTACGACCTGTATTATACCACATACTATAAACAGTACCAGCACGCTGTCCGTTAATTAAACCACCGCCAGCTCTAATTACAAAGGGATTACTGTAATATGCTGTATTGGTAAATTGACTTGTGTTACCTGTTTCATAATATTCATTGGCATGTGCTGCATAATTTTCATCAAAAAACGAAAGATATTGATTGGTATAGGCCTCTGTATTTGGGTTGTTGCCTGATGGTGTAAATACGGTCAGATAAGGCAAATACCCTAACAATTCATTACCTGCAAATACAGGTCTGCGTAAGGTATTGAAACGCCCCCAATAGCCATAATCAAATAAGCGGTCTTTATGCTGCTCAGATTGTACTAATTCAAAAGCTTTACTGTAGTCAAACTGTAAACTATAATATACATTTTTCAGAATTGACTTTGAGCCTTCTTTTCCTTCAGTGTTAAAACGTTGTGTAAAACGTAAATAACCACGATAGTCGTTAGTTATATGTCTGCTATAATTTTTATAATTGAATAAAGAATAGGCGTAAGTATATTCCCTGTAATCGTGGTAATCATAAGAGCCCCCAACTTTAATATTGATATTATTGGCCGGTTGAAAATCAATATTACCACTCACTTTGTATTCTCCTGAACGCGTATTAGGTTTATATTTCAAGGTTTCAATATCAGAACTATGTATAAATTCAGAACGTGCACGGGTTCCATTTATAGTACCGTTAACCAGATTAGGCATTAAAGGATTACTTTCCAAATCAGACAATACACTTCCTTTAACACGTTTGCTTCCAATAGCTGATGGGTCAGGATCTTTAATCCACTCTCCTTCAACACCTAGGAAAAAACCTACAACAGGGGTCTTATTCCCATCCTTATCTTTTTTCATATATATCGGTCCGGAAATATTACCACTTGCTAAATTATATCCGAATTTATCAGTCAATTCTGATGTAGCTAACTCAATTCCACCTGTAAATTTCTTTGATGGACCACGTGTTGTGATACTGATGATACCTCCGGTTGCATCACCATACTGTGCAGGTACACCACCGGTAATTACGGTAACCTGCTCAATAGCAGATTGTGGTAATTGTGAGCTTCCACGAACTTTAACCCCATCAATATAATAATCTGTTGCATCATCACGTGAACCTCTAACGTTTAAATCATCACCTTCATCGCGTTGAAAAACTCCGGCAGCGGTTGCTGCAACAGAACGCACATCACGGGTTGGGATGGCTTTTATTTCTTCCTGAGTGATGGTTGTTTGTACTGCTGGATTACCTTTATCAATTAATGGAACTTTATAGGCTGTAACTTCCACTGCAGTGATATCTACTGCACCTTTGCCCATTTTAACATCAGCGAAAGTGATTTTATCTACCGACACTAAAACTCCGGTTACCTCTGTAGTAGTATATCCAACAAATGTGGCTTTTACAGAATATGTTCCTGCACCCAAAGGTTTAATGGTAAAATTTCCGTCAAAGTCAGTTTGCGCACCACCCATCTGCTGCCCATTCATTACAGCTATTACACTGGCAAATGGTAATGGTTCGTTTGTGGTTTTGTCTAATACACGTCCTTTAATGGATCCTGATTGCGCCCATGCAGCACTACCGAAAATCAAGGTTAGTAAGCATGTTAAGTAAACGTTTCTAAGCATAGGTTGACCTATTTAAATTTCTGATTATTGTATTATAAATGTGAAGATTTTGTTAAAAATAATAGTGCGTAAAAGTATGAATAAAAAAATTTAACTTCCAAATTGAATTTCAAAAATTGACAGGATTATGGCGCAGCGATTTTATTTTCAATACTTTGCCCATAAAGGTTTGTTAATTAAATCGCCAAAAACAATCGCTTTTTTTAACAATTCGCGGTTTTGAATAACATCATTGAAATACTTTTTCTCCAAATCTTCATTTCCGGAAATTTGTATTGAATTTGCAGACAAAGTGGTACTTTGCAATGAAGAAATATCCGGAATTGCAATAGGTTTTCTGGTTTTATGGGGTAATACATTTTGTTTAAGACTTCGTTTCTTAATTACAGGTTTTTCTTTAGTTGATTTAATGATGACGTTCTCTTTTACAGGTGCAGGTTGTGTTTGGTCGGCAGTAGGATAAACAACAGGTTTGTTAAAAACCCTTTTCCTGTTTTCTTCAGCAATTTTTTTGTAGTTATTAATAACGTACCAGGCAATGCCAATGATGATATAGATGATAATCTTAAATTCCATGAGGTCAAATATATTTTTAAATTTTGAATTATGTATAAAAAGAATTTCCAACAGCCCGTTAATAAGTTTTAATAGGTCAACGTTTGCTTTTTTTTAACTTCGCAGGCTTATTTGAGAACCAATTAAAATCATTTACACTTTATGCGTCTTTCCAGTCTGGAAATAAAAGGCTTTAAAAGCTTTGGAGACAGAGTAATCATTCACTTCGACAAAGGAGTTACCTCTGTTGTAGGACCAAACGGGTCTGGTAAATCTAATGTTGTAGATGCCATGCGATGGGTGCTGGGCGAACAAAAAATGAGAATGCTGCGCTCTGAAAAAATGGAAAACATAATTTTCAACGGCACAAAAACACGTAAGCCTGCAAACCTTGCAGAAGTTAGCCTTACCTTCGTAAATGACAAAGGAATATTACCTGTTGAATTTACAACCGTTTGTGTAACCAGAAGACTCTACCGTTCGGGCGACAGTGAATATTTATTGAATGGTGTTACATGCCGACTTAAAGATATTACCGATTTATTTCTGAATACAGGCATCGGTAGCGACACCTACTCAATTATTGAATTAAAAATGGTTGACGATATAATAAACGATCGTCATAACACGATTAAAATGTTATTGGAAGAAGCCGCTGGAATCTCCAAATACAAAATTCGCAAAAAACAAACCCTACAGAAATTAGAAGAAACAGATGCTGACCTGAATCGGGTCAACGATTTACTTTTTGAAATAGAAAAGAGCCTGAAACAATTGGAATATCAGGCAAAAAAGACTGAAAAATATTATCGTTTAAAGGAAGAATACAAAGTTGTTTCGACCGCTTTAGCCTGGTTTTTAATGCGTGAATTTACTTCAACTATTAAAGAACTTAAAGAAAAAGAACAAAAGCAATCTGTAGAAAAAAACAACTTAGGCCAGCAATTAGAAAATTTAGAGCTACAACTAAGTGAGATAAAGATTGTAAGCGAAGAACGCCAACAAGTTTTAGGAGATGTTCAAAAATTGCTGAACGAGAAACTTTTTCTGATTAATAAATATGAGAATGAGCATAAAGGGCGTATTGAAAAATTAAATTACCTGAATGAAAAGAAGCTGCAATTAGAAAAACAAAGTTCCAGCGAGCATACGCAGGCTTTAGAAATCGAGAAACAAATTGAACAATCTGAAAATGACAGAACAAACGAAGAAACCAAAACCAAGGAATTAGAAATTAATATACAATCGCTCAAAAGCGAATTAGAGGCATCGCGCAAAAACTATGACCAGTCTGTTGATGAACTGCGACAATTAAATCTTCATATTTTGCAGGTTCGGCAATCTGTTAATGATCATGAAACATTTGTTGCTGTAAGACAAACGCGCATCAATAGTCTAAACGATCAAATAAAGCGATTGGGTGAACAGATTGAAAAAGACAAAACATCACTTCAAACTCTTGAAAGTGAATTGTCCTTGCTTGCCATAAAGAAAGATCAGGCAGAAAAAGAATCACATGATAAGAAACAATTAAATCTGCAACTGGATTCTGAAATTGCCCAATATGAAAACTCTGTTAAAGAACTTCGCGAAAAACTTGCTGACGAACGCAGAAACTATGAAGTAAAAAACAATGAATATCAATTGACAAGAAATCTATCCGAAAAGATGGAAGGCTTTCCTGAATCAATTAAGTTTTTAAAGAAAAACAGTGATTCCTTTAAAGACATTCCTTTGTTAAGTGACATTATTAATTGCGATGAGCAATATAAAATTGCAATAGAAAATTATTTAGAGCCATTCCTGAATCATTTTATTGTTTATTCAAACGAACAAGCCTGGGACGGACTTAACAAACTAAATTCTGAAGGCAAAGGTCGTGCGCACTTCTTTATTTTAGATGCTTTTACAAATTATCATCAGGCATCAACGCATCCAATTGATGGTTGCATTGTAGCAACATCCGTAATTGAAAATGATGGGCGCTATCAGTCGCTGATGAATTATCTTTTGGCAAATGTTTATATTGCACAAAACAGCGATGTTGCTGCACAGGCAAATCAAAATGAAATTGAAGGAAAAATAATTCTTTCGCCTGACGGAAAATTTTACAGACAGCGTTATTCTATTAGTGGCGGCTCAGTAGGAAGCTATGATGGCAAACGAACTGGAAGACTAAAACATCTTGAGAAGTTAGCTACAGAAATACAACAGCATCAACAACAGACTGAAGTATTTAAGATTGAATTGCAACAAACGGAAGAACTGCTATCGGCCGGAAAAACACAAGCTTCAGAAAATCACAAAATAATATCCATTACAGAAGGCGAATTAAGCAAGGCTGTATTGAACATCAATACACTGCTGAGTAAAAAAGATTTCATCACTTCAAATTGCGAGAGCAATGAAAAGAATCTGCAGAAATTACAAGAAGAACTTCTGCTGACACAAGAACAGAAAAATAATGCCCCCGAGTTTGGCAATATGTCGCTTGATGAGATGAAAATAAATCTGCAAAAACTTACGGACCAGCAAAGGGAAAAGCAAAACCAATCGGGTCAGCTACAAAAAATTTCACAGGATGCCTCCAATGCATTCAATCAAAAAAATATTACCTTTCTTCAACAACAAAACAAAGTACAAAATATCGTTCGTGAAATTGGCTACAAAAACAATCAGGTAGTTAGTTTAAAGTCTTCTGTAGAAAAAATAAAAACTGAAATTGAACAACTCCACGAACAAATAAATGATACAGCACAGGCAGGTAATTCTTCCGAATCTGACTTAAAAACACAAGTTGAAGAAAAAGTGCTGCTTGAAAGTCGTTTAGGAGAAAGCGAGAAAAATTATTTTGATGCTAAGGGAAAGATAGATTTGTTTGACAAACAAATAGGTGAGACCAGACGTAAGCGTGAAATAGCAGATGAACTGATGCATGCTTTACATAATGAAGTGAGCGATGTAAATCTGAAAATGACTTCATTGAAAGAAAGGTTGAGTGTGGAATTTTCGCTTGAAGTAGAAGATATTGTTTCGCAGGAAGCAAACCCCGAGTGGAATGAAGAAGACTTAAAATCAAGAAACGAGAAACTAAGTGGACAGTTGAAAAACTTCGGACCGATAAACCCCATGGCTCTCGATTCGTTTAAAGAAATTAAAGAACGTTATGACTTCATAATAAAAGAGCAGGATGATTTGAAAAAAGCAAAAGATGCATTACTTCAAACCATTGCTGAAATTGACAATTCTGCTAAAGAGAAATTCAGTGAAGTGTTTAACCAGGTTCGCAATAACTTTATCAATGTTTTCAGATCGCTGTTTACTGCAGATGACAATTGTGACATGATATTGGCAGACACCAACAATCCTTTAGAATCAGATATTGAAATTATTGCACAGCCTAAGGGTAAAAAGCCACTTTCAATTCAACAGCTTTCCGGAGGAGAAAGAACACTTACAGCAACAGCTTTACTTTTTGGTTTGTATCTAGTAAAACCTGCACCGTTCTGTATCTTCGATGAGGTTGATGCACCACTCGATGACAATAACATTGATAAATTCAATAATATCATCAAGAAATTTTCTAAAGATTCACAGTTCATCATCATCACGCATAACAAAAAAACGATGGCTGCAACCGATATTATTTATGGAATAACCATGAATGAGCCTGGTGTTACTGCAGTTGTCCCTGTTGATTTACGCGAGTATGATGAAACCTTAGCAGAGTAAGTTGACAAGAAAATTATTCACGTCTGAAAGTTTCGCGTGCTGATTTCTTTTTATTTTTCTTCATACGCTTGCGAACCTCTTTAGTTTGAATACTCATATGGCGTTTGCGCGCCTTCTCTTCTGCCCTTGCAACTTTTTTCTTTTCCAATTCCTTTTTCTTTTCAGCCTTTCGTTGTGCTTTAGATGCTTTGCTTTGTGCAAATACAACAGACGTACTTATCAAAAGCATTAGTAACATCAGAAATCTTTTCAGAAACTTTTTCATTTTATCTAAACTTCAGTTTTAACGATAGTAAAACAATTATGTTGTAATTTTGGATGTTTAACTTCAAAAGTAATGCGTTTAAAGAATATAATTCTAATTTCAACACTGATTTTTTTGTTTTCCGGTTGCCGCAAAAAGGAAAACGGCATAGTTCCCTATGCCTATGTAAATGTGGTTTTTTATGCAAACGACCCACAATTAGTCCAATTGAATGCAGTAGGCAATTACATTTATTATCCTGCAGGGTACAAGGGAATTATTATTTACAGGCGAAGCATTAACGAGTTTGTTGCCTACGAACGTGCCTGCACCTATGATGCAGAAAGCAGTTGTGAGGGTGTAACTGTAATGAGCGATAACTTTACATTACATGACAGTTGTTGTGGTTCAAAGTTTATGATTTATGATGGAAGCATTTCACAAGGTCCTGCAACACATGCATTGGTTCAGTATGCTACTTTTTATGATGGCACAATATTGCGTATCACAAATTAAGTTTTTTTAGAAAATTACTGATTCAAATTTTTATAATTCCCTGCAAGCGTATTAAGAAAATTACGCAATGGTTTTTCTGCCATCATCTTCAACATAGGGTTCAAATCTGCATCAAAAGAAATTTTTAGTTTTGTTTTTCCAGCGTCAACAGATTGCATCTGATAGTCCATCACAAAATCGAAAGGCGCTTTTCCTTTTCGTTCAACACGAATATTCTGACCCGGATTTCTTTCTTTGATTTCCATTCCCAGACTTGCCATACCTGCAATTGTAAAACTACATTCATCAGCAGTACTTTGCCAGTTTGTTACTTGTTCCGGCATTAATTGTTGCAGGTTGTTACAATTACTTAAAAACTCAAACACTTCATTTTCCGGTTTGTCAATTACCCACTCATCACTTTCAATTCTTGTCATGCATTTATTATTTATTCCAATTATCAGGATGCTCTCTCCAATCCTTTAATGATTCTAACTGGCTGTCGTTGATATAATTTGACTGTAATGCTTTTGTAATCATCACATCATAATTGCTTAAAGAATACAAAGGGCATTGTGCGTTTTTAAAACTCTCTTTCGCAACATCAAAACCATAATTAAAAATGGAAACCATTCCTTTTACAATAATTCCACTGTTACGCAGTGCCAAAACTGCATTGAGACTACTCTTGCCTGTTGAAATAAGGTCTTCAACAACTACTACAGAATGAATCTGGGATATATCGCCCTCAATTTGATTTTTGGCACCATGCTGCTTAGGCTCAGGTCTGACATATATAAATGGCAGCCCCATGCTTTCTGAAACCAAAGCACCTTGTGCAATTGCACCGGTAGCAACTGCTGCTATAGCATCAGGGCGTCCATAATTTCGCTCAATTGCTTTAACCAGTTCCTGACGAATATACGTTCTGATTCTTGGATTTGACAAAGCAACTCTGTTATCGCAATATATTGGCGACTTCCACCCCGATGCCCATGTAAAAGGCTCGTCAGGCTGAAGCTTTATTGCTTTTATCTGCAATAAAAATTCCGCTATATTTGAAGCTGTGTCATCTTTCATTCAGCACAAACCTAATGGTTATTTTTTAAAATAAAAAATCGAACGTGATTAAAATATTTGCAGGCAATAAAATTTTTCAATTCGTCAACAATGCCCATAATTTTTCAGGTGATGTTATAAAATTCGAAAACAGTATCAACAAAGATACCCTTAGTGAAATTCTTTCAGATTTGAAGAGTAAAGAAATTGCTCTGTTGTGCGACAATATCGAAACAGGCGTGAGGGAATTTTCAAAAATGTTTACAAACATTTTTGCTGCAGGCGGAGTAGTTTATAATCATGAAAAAAAGATGCTTCTTATCCATAGGTTAGGCAAATGGGATTTACCTAAAGGAAAAATGGAAGATGGAGAATTGCCTGAATCTACAGCTACGCGTGAAGTATGTGAGGAGACTGGTGTTTGTAATCTTGAAATTATTAAGCCGCTACCAGACACCTATCATATTTATCAACACGATGGAGAGTATATTTTAAAGAGAACTTATTGGTTTAAAATGATAGCATCATCTGCAACAACGCTCTTGCCACAAACAGAGGAAAACATCACTGAAGTTAAATGGATGACAAAAGAAGAAGTAAATGCCGCTATGAAATTCTCGTATGAATCTATAAGACACTTATTAAGTCAATTATGACTTCCGCTAAAACTCTTCCGTTTTAATACAGTGTTTTTGCATTTGATTACATCAGAACAATATCACATGTGTCAGCCCTGACTAATTATTGTATTATTTAAAATATTTTCTACTCTGCCTGGATAAATTTTTAACGCCTCTTTTAAACATATCATAGCATTTTTCAAATCGTCCAGATTAAGTACATAGGCTATTCTAACTTCTTTTTTTCCCAGCTCGGCATGGCTGTAAAAACCAGTAGCAGGTGCCAACATTACGGTCTGCCCCTGATATGAAAACTTTTCGAGCAACCACTGGCAAAAAGTATCTGAATCATCAATCGGCAATTCAGCCATACAATAAAACGCGCCACTTGGTTTGGCACAATACACACCCGGCATACTATTCAATTGCTCCACAACAAAATTTCTTCTTGCCACATACTCTGCCTTTACATTATCAAAATATTCCTGAGGCGTATCTATTGCTGCTTCTGCTGCTATTTGCCCAAACGTAGGCGGGCTTAATCTGGCTTGCGCAAACTTCATTGCAGTACTCATGACTTTTTTATTCTTTGAAATCATGGCACCAATTCGTGCACCGCAGGCACTATAACGTTTACTTATGGAATCTAACAAAATTATATTCTCATTTAGCCCTTCAAGATGCATGATTGAGAAATAACTGTTGTTATCATAACAAAATTCCCTATAAACTTCGTCTGCAAAAAGATACAAATCATGTTTCAAAGCAAGGTCACGTAAACTTTCCAGCTCTTCTTTTGAATACAAGTGACCTGTTGGATTACTTGGGTTGCAAATCATAATGGCCTTTGTACGTGGTGTAATGACCTTTTCGAACTCATCATGTGGAGGAAGTGCAAATCCGTTTCTTATAGATGAAAAAACAGGAACAACTGTAACTCCAGCCTGGGTAGAAAAACCGTTATAATTGGCATAAAACGGCTCAGGAATAATAATCTCATCACCTTCGTTAAGGCAAGTCATCATAGCAATTTCTATGGCTTCTGAACCACCTGTAGTAATTATAATGTCCTCAAAATTGATATTGATATTATACTTCTTATAATAAGAAATCAACTTTCTTCTGTACGATTCTATACCGGCAGAATGGCTGTACTCAATAACCTTCAGGTCAATATTTCTTATTGCATCAAGCATCACCTTTGGGGATTCTATATCAGGCTGACCAATATTGAGGTGATAAATTTTTTTACCTTCTGCTTTGGCTTGATCGGCATAAGGCACCAATTTTCTGATTGGCGAAGGCGGCATGTGTTTGCCTTTTTCTGAAATAGATGGCATGCTGTTTTTTATATTAATTACATACAAAAAAAATAAGGGACGATTAAATCTAATCGTCCCTGCAAAATTATAATTAATCTTTTAACCTTAATTAATTCTTTGGTGCTTCCTGAGTAGGAGCAGCCTCAATATTTCCTTTTATATGTAAAACCACAGGACTGGTTTTTGCATTAGAAGTGATAGTGATGGTTTTATCCTGAAGACCCATTTTACCTGCTGAATTGAAAGTAACATGAATTTTGCCTGCTTCGCCCTTTTTAATTGGCTCTTTTGGCCACTCAGGAACAGTACAGCCACATGACCCTTGTGCATTGGTAATGATTAAGGGCTCTTTGCCGGTGTTAACAAAGTTAAATGTGTAATTCACCTTATCACCTTGTTTAATAGTACCGTAGTTGTACTCTAAAGTTTCAAATTTAAAGTCAGCCTGATTTTTATTTTCAGCTGGAGCAGCCTGAACAGCTACTGCTTTCTCTTGTGCAAATGTAGCAGTTGCCATACCAATAGCTAATGCTGAAAGAAGAATTGTTTTTTTCATTTTTTGAAATTTGATTATTGATTTGTGTATTTAAAATTTATTTATGTGATTAATTACCAAATGGGCTTGTGGTGGTCTCTTTAGGAGCCATTGTATTATCTTTCTTTACCGGAGTGCCACTTTCTGTTTGCTCTTTTGTTTCTACATTACCTTTAATAGTCAGAACTTTTTCGCCAGTTTTACCATTAGACGATACGGTTACAGTTTTTGTAAATGGGCCAGGGCGCTTAGTATCATAATGAACGTTGATTACTCCGGAATGGCCTTTCAAAATTGGTTCTTTTGGCCAAGAGGGAACTGTACAGCCACAGCTGCCTTTAGCATTAGATATAACTAAGGGTTCTTTTCCGGTGTTAGTGAATTTAAATTCAAAGGTTCCATTACCATTGTAAGGGATAGTACCAAAGTCATGTGTTTCATTTTCGAAACTAATGTCGGCTGCATTGGGGCTGACTGCCGGTGTTGCTGTTGGTTTAGGTGCTGCTTTTGAATCGTCTTGTGCATTAACCAGAGTGGCTGCACACAAAACCATAGCTGCTAAAAATAACTTCTTCATATTTTGATTTAATTTATTTGAGGTGTAAAATTAAATTATTTTACTCTTTAACGACAAACAATGCGCCAAAGTTAGACTTACGCTGTGAAAAAAGTATGAACGTTACAACTCTTTCTCCCACTTAGACACAACTGCCGTAGCCACTGCATTGCCCACTACATTGGTTGCTGACCTACCCATATCTAATATCTGATCAACTCCCAAAATCAATAATAATCCCGCTTCAGGAATATTAAATGACTCGAGCATTCCGGCAATAACAACCATGCTTGCTCTGGGCACACCAGCCATTCCTTTACTGGTTACAAGTAGCATCAGCAACATCATTATTTGTTGTTGAATATTCAAATCCATTCCGTAGGCCTGCGCAATAAACTGAGTAGCAAAAGCCATATACATGATACTACCATCAAGATTGAAAGAATAGCCTAAGGGTAATACAAAACTTATGATACGATTACTACAACCATATTTTTCCAATGCCTCAATAGTTTTAGGAAATGCCGATTCAGAACTTGCTGTTGAAAAGGCCAGCATGATTGGCTCACGAATATGTTGTAAAAGTTTTAAAAACGGGATTTTTAAAAAATAACAAATCAATCCTAAAATAACCAATCCAAAGAAAAGTAGTCCTCCATAAAAAGTAGCTATTAAATATAGATAGCCGGAAATTACACTGAGTCCCTGTTGGGCCACTACTGCAGCCACTGCTCCGAAGACACCATAAGGAGCAAACTTCATTACAAAATTTGTTACTTTAAACATGATATGCGAAACCGCATCCATTGCATTGATAACCATTTTAGCTTTCTCACCAACAGATGCGGCAGCTAGCCCAAAAAACAAAGCAAATACTACAATTGGCAAAATATCATTATTTGCCATTGCCTCCACAATACTTTTCGGAATAACATGGGTAATAAAATCCTTCGCATTGAGACCTTTTGCAGAAACACCCGTAGCTGCTGACTGTGCAGGTATTTGCAGACTCATGATTTTACCTGGTTCAAAAAAGTTAACTAAGAGTAATCCGAGTAGAAGTGCAAGTATTGTTGCAAACTGAAAATACAATATTGTCTTCAGGCCAATTCGGCCAACGCTCTTAAAATCGCCCACTTTAGCAACTCCAACCACCAATGTTGCAAAAACCAGTGGCGCAATTATCATCTTTATCAAGCGAAGAAAAATATCACTCAAAATGC
Organism: Bacteroidia bacterium; assembly: GCA_037045145.1. Lineage (NCBI taxonomy): Bacteria > Pseudomonadati > Bacteroidota > Bacteroidia > Bacteroidia bacterium. The sequence goes on along the minus strand of JBAOIA010000011.1, from coordinate 1,505,320 downwards.
TTATCCTGGAAGCAAAAACTTCAAGTTCGGCAGCTGTGTGTGTGATATTATACCAATGTCCCAGCAAAATTGCCAGTAACATGCCGATAAATATACGAGCTGTAAGACTAACTTTCACATTCAAAACTTATGAGGCAAATCTACTGTTCTGAATTGAAAAAACAAGGCTGCAGTTTTTGTAGTACAAATTAATATTAACATCTTTAACGCTGATTAACTTTTAATTAACTCGAACCTTTGTGTGTAGTTATAGTTTTGCCGCTAATTACTCCCTAATGTTGCACAAGGTTATTAATATTTTTATTCTAATTGTATTTTTTTCAGGTGTTACCAACGCCTCAGATAGCCTTAAACATTATAAAGCAACGCGCATTTTTGAACCTATAAAAATTGATGGTCAGCTAACAGAATCGGCCTGGACAAACACCATTTCATTCAGCGATTTTGTTATGAACCGTCCGATTGAAGGCAGTGTTCCGACACAAAAAACAGAAGTTCGTATTGTATATGACAACACTGCAATTTATGTAGGCGCTATGCTTTTTGACACAGCACCCGACAGTATTTTAAAAGAATTAGGACTTCGGGATGGAGCGGATCCTTCCAGCAACAATGGTTTTACCGACATCAATGCAGATTATTTCCGATTTGTTTTTGACCCCTACAATACACGGCAAGATGCTTATGATTTTGGGGTATATGCTTCAGGCATTCAGGCCGACAGTCGCTACAGTGACTTTTTGTTTGATGCTGTTTGGGAAAGTGCCGTAAAAATTTCTGATAAAGGCTGGTGTGTTGAAATTAAAATTCCCTATTCAGCAATACGTTTTCCTTCAAAACCTGTTCAGGAATGGGCTTTTCAGATAACCAGAAACATTAGACGAAATAGAGAATTTCAACAATGGAGCCTTACACCATCAACAGCCTCCAATGCTCAAAATTATTGGGGTGTGCTCGATGGTATTGAAAACATTAAACCTCCACTCAGACTTTCGTTAACACCATATATTAGTGTAGCATACGAACACGAACCGGTTTCAGGTTCTAAAGCAAATCAAACTTACAGCTACCGTGGTGGTGCAGATATAAAGTATGGACTAGATGAGCGTTTTACTTTGGACATGACCCTACTTCCGGATTTTGGACAAGTACAGTCGGACAACAAAAGGAAAACACTTAGTTATGAAGAAATAAACTATGATGAAAACCGTCCCTTCTTTAAAGAAGGTACTGATATTTTTTCGAGAGACAATCTTTTTTACAGCAGAAGAATAGGTCAAACACCATCCAGATATTATGACGTGATAGATAAATATGATGAGAGTGATATTAAGTCAAATCCAACAGAATCGAAACTGATTAATGCAACCAAACTTTCCGGACGAACCAATGAGGGAATTGGTATTGGATTTTTTAATGCCATAACTAACAATACCTATGCAACAATTAAAGATAAAAATACCGGACTCACGGAAAAAATTCTTACCGAACCACTTGCAAATTATAATGTACTGGTTGCAGACAAACAATGGAAAAGCAACTCTTCGGTTTATCTCATCAACACCAATGTAACAAGAACAAAAAAGTTCAATGATTCGAATGTTACAGGAGGTGGATTTAAATTAGTAAATAAAAAAAACACCTATAGTTTAAGTGGTGGGCTTGATTACAGTCTTAAATTTATTACCGATCCGGAAGGTATAAATTCAGATAAAAGAGTTGATGGGTTAAGACACTATCTATCTATAAAAAAAACAAGTGGCACTATCCGATGGGGGCTCTCGCAAGTTGGAGTTAATTCCACCTATGATCCAACAGACTTTGGTTACTATGTGACACCAAACAGAATTAATTCAAATGCTAATCTTACTTTTTTCCGATTTAAACCTTATGGTTCTGTACAGGAAGGTAATTGGCGCTTTGATTTAAATTATTATCAGCATTACAAAACCGGTTATTTGAAAGAAATGTCTTTACAAACAAATCTTTTCATTCTTTTTAAATCATACAATGCAATTTATGGTGGCGGTGGATCTTCACCTTTAGTCGGGCGCGAATATGATCCGCGCTTGAATGGAAGATATGTTAATGCTTTAAAATACTGGTTTGCTTATATAGGAATAAGTACAGATTACCGAAGGGCATTAGCATTAGATATGGAAATAAATATCAGTAACTTTATCAAAACCTATCTTTCAGAAGGTGGAAATATTGATGCAACCTTGCGCTATCGCATCAATGACAAACTAACGTTAAATGCTTCATCCGAATATAATTTTGATCCTTACAATTTTGGATTTACAAGTGAAACTGATCCAAATATTTATCTTTTTGGATTAAGAAGAACCCATATCTATATAAACAGTCTTGCAGCACGATATATATTTAAAAATGATCTGTCGCTTTCTATTGTCGCCAGACACTATTGGTTTAATTACGCTTACAGGAAATATTTTTTACTCCAGGATGATGGCGGACTATCCACTACTGCTGATGTCTATAACAATGAATTTGATGGCAGTTATAATTTTTTTAATGCTGATTTGCTTTTTTCCTGGCGATTTGCTCCCGGAAGTACATTAACTTTTTCATACAAAAATATTTTTGACAATGGCACTGATGGCAAATTAGAAACTGCATCTTTCACTAAAAATCTTGACTATGTTTTTAAAAATCCACATGTTCAAACTTTTTCAATTAAAGTGCTTTATTATCTCGATTATTTACAATTAAGAAAAAATTCAACTTCATTAGAAAACTAAACAACAGTTATTAGTAACAATATATTTTTGCCGCAACCATAACACACAAACAATGAAATATATTTTAAGTATTTTGGCAGGATTAACCCTGCTGACACAATCTGCAATAAGTCAAACTATTCAGGCTAAAATCACAGACAATAAAAACGAGCCGCTAACAGGAGCCATTGCAGAACTAAGGCTAATAAAAGATTCAACGCTTAGTAAGGTTGCCGTAGCAGATGTTTCGGGGAAAGTAATTTTTGATCAGATAAAACCGGGTATCTATTTTTTGAAAACCTCGTTTCTCGGCTTTAACAATTATTTAAGTCCGGAATTTGAATTTACAGAAGGAGAAAACAAAGATTTTCATACAATAAAACTATCGTCATCGTCAACAAATCTTAAACAGGCAACCATCACTGCATTTAAACCTTTAATTGAAGTTAAAGCCGATAAAACTGTATTTAATGTAGAAAACAGTATTAACTCAACCGGCAGCACTGCACTTGAATTACTTCAAAAAGCACCAGGTGTTGTTGTGGACAATAACGATAACATTATTTTAAAAGGTCGTGGTGGTGTGATGGTTCAGATTGATGGTCGTGAGATAAGAATGACTGAAAGCGAACTTGCAGACTATCTTCGTTCTATACAAAGTACTGATGTGGAAAGTATTGAAATTATTACAAACCCATCATCAAAATATGATGCACAAGGCACAGCAGGTATCATCAATATTAAGCTTAAGAAAAACAAAAACTATGGCACTAATGGAAGTATAACTGCTGGCTATGCCGTTGGAACATATTCTAAATACAATACCTCACTTTCTGTCAACAACAGAACAAAAAAGTTTAATATTTATTCGACTTATAGTAATAACTGGGGTGACAGAAAAAACGAATTTTATCTATATCGTGAACAAAACCCTTATACTTTCAATCAATCATCAAAATCAAAACGTGGAGGTTTGAGTCATAATTATAAAGCCGGTGTTGATTATCAAATGAATTCAAAAAACAGTTTTGGAATTATGATTAATGGTAACTATAGTGATATTACCGGAAATCAGAAAAACAAAAACTACATCAGTAATTATTATTCAGGCGTAACCGACAGTATTCTTAATTCCAATCAGCGATACAACTCCATAAATAATAACTTTTATGGCAACGTTAATCATCACTACAAAGATACAATAGGAAAAGAGTTGACAACAGATTTTGACTATGGCTATTACAACGGAACCAGAAACACCTATCAGCCCAATGAATACACATTGCCCGATGGAACAACACCACTGTCTGCGACATATTACAAGTCAAACACACCAACAACTATTAATATTTTTACTTTAAAATCAGATTATACGCAATCACTTTTCAAAGGCAAAATAGGCGCGGGATATAAAGTTGCCTTGGTAAACACGGTAAACACGTTTAACTTTTACAATATTGAAGGTGGTATTGCTTCACTAGATTCTTCACGAAGCAACAAATTTGATTACACCGAAAACGTGAATGCCTTATATTTAAACTGGCAACGTACATTCAATAAAATTGATGTGCAAGTAGGAATCAGAATGGAGAACACAAACAGTAATGGTAAATTAAGAACATCTGCCATTGCTAATGATAAGGATGTGAAACGAAGTTATACAGACTTTTTTCCAAGTGCAGGCATCACCTATAATATCAACAAGAACAATTCAGCCGGATTAATTTATAGTTCACGAATTGACAGACCAAATTATCAGGAACTAAACCCATTTGAATACAAACTTGATGAATTAAGCTTTAGAAAAGGAAACCCTTTTTTGGACCCGCAATATTCGAATAAAATAGAGCTTACACATACTTATAAATACATGATTACCACATCTGCCGGGTACAGCCATACAAAAGATTTTTTTGCACAGATTACTGACACACTTTCCGATGGAAAAAGCTTCTTAATGCCTCGAAATCTGGCAACAGAAGACGTTCTGAGTGTCAGTATAAGTGCATCATTACAGCCATTAAAGTGGTATAGTATTTATTTTAATGCAAGTGTAGATAATCAAAAATACAAAGCAGATTATGGTGGCAACAAAACCATTAATGCACAATTTACCTCATTTAATTTATATGGACAGCATACCTTTAAACTCCCCTATAAATTTACTTTTGAACTATCCGGATGGTATAACTCAGGAGGCGTTTGGGGTGGGTCGTACAAGACCAAGGCGCAAGGATCGTTAGATGTCGGCCTACAGAAGAAATTATTAAAAGATCAGGCAACATTAAAAATTTCATATACTGACCTATTGCATACAGCTCCATGGGACAGCTACAACACCTATGCAGGCATTGTGAGCCGTGCATGGGGAAATTGGGAAAGCCAACAACTCAGGGTGTCGTTTACATGGCGTTTTGGCAATAATCAAATGAAAAACACCAAACAGCGCAGTAGTGGCAGTGAGCAGGAACAAAAAAGAATTGGCGGTGGTGAATAACATTGATAGCTGATTATAGAAAGAAAAATCGTTTATTTTTCAAAGCCTGCCTTTATAGCAGGCTTTGTTCGTTTGGCACATAGCTAATTTCTTATTTTTGCATTCATACTTTTTAAAACACATGTCAGAATTATCAAAAATATATAACCCACAGGAAACCGAATCTAAATGGTATGCGCATTGGATGAATGAAAATTTTTTCAGTTCCACACCGGATGAAAGAGAACCTTATACAATTGTAATTCCTCCACCGAATGTAACCGGAGTATTGCACATGGGGCACATGCTCAATAACACTATTCAGGATGTACTTATTCGCAGGGCAAGAATGTTAGGCAAAAATGCCTGTTGGGTTCCGGGCACAGATCATGCTTCAATCGCCACAGAAGCTAAGGTAGTGCAAATGTTGCGCGAAAGAGGTATTAAAAAATCTGACCTTACACGTGAAGAGTTTTTAAAATATGCTTGGGAGTGGAAAGAAAAATACGGTGGAATAATTCTTGAGCAATTAAAAAAATTAGGTTGTAGTTGCGATTGGGATCGCACACGATTTACAATGGAGGATGATTTAAGTGAAGCTGTAATTGATGTATTCATAGACCTCTATAACAAAGGTTATATTTATCGTGGACTACGCATGGTAAACTGGGACCCTGCAGGATTGACTGCCGTAAGTGACGAAGAGGTAATACATAAAGATGTAAACTCTAAACTTTATTATGTAAGATATAAAATTGATGGCACTGCTGATGAATGGATTACTATTGCAACTGTACGTCCGGAAACAATTTTAGGCGACACTGCTGTTTGTGTGCATCCTGATGATGAACGTTATGCTCATTTAAAGGGAAAATTCTGTATCATTCCTATAGTTAACCGAAGAGTGCCTATTATTTTTGACGACTATATTGACAAGGAATTTGGAACAGGCGCACTTAAGGTAACACCTGCACACGATATCAACGACTATAACCTTGGATTAAAACATAAGCTTGAAGTCATTGACACATTAACCCCTGATGGCAAGATGAGTGAAGCAGCAGGACATTATGTTGGCGAAGACAGATTTGTGGTAAGAAAGAAAATTGCAAAAGACCTTGAAGCTAGCGGTCATCTAATTAAAACGGAAGATTATAAAAACAAAGTTGGCTACAGCGAACGTACTGATGCCGTTATAGAACCTCGCTTGAGTTTACAGTGGTTTGTGAATATGCCGGAAATCAGTAAGCCTGCATTAAATGCCGTTGTAGATGGAAACATCAAACTTATTCCTGATAAATTTATCAGCACCTATCGCTATTGGATGGAGAATGTTAAAGACTGGTGTATATCAAGACAACTTTGGTGGGGACAACGCATACCAGCATGGTATGATAATGAAGGAAATTTTGTTGTTGCCAAAACTTCTCAGGAGGCATTGGCGAAGTTTAAAGAAGCAGGGAAAACATTTTCACTACAAGATATACATCAGGATGATGATGTTCTGGACACTTGGTTTTCATCATGGTTGTGGCCTATCAGTGTTTTTGACGGATTTAAAGACCCAACAAACAAAGACATCAACTACTACTACCCTACCAATGATTTAGTGACAGCACCCGAAATACTTTTCTTTTGGGTGGCACGTATGATTATTGCTGGATTAGAATATCGTAATGACATTCCATTTGAGCGTGTTTATCTTACCGGTATTGTGCGGGATAAATTAGGCAGAAAGATGAGTAAGTCCTTAGGTAATTCTCCTGACCCCCTTGAGTTAATAGAAAAATATGGCGCTGATGGAGTTCGTGTAGGCATGTTACTTTCATCACCTGCCGGAAACGATTTATTATTTGATGAATCATACTGTGAACAAGGACGTAATTTTGCCAACAAAATGTGGAATGCATTCCGTCTGATAAAAAATTGGCAGCCTGATGCATCAATTCATCAATCTGAAACAGGTAAGATAGCAACAGCCTGGATAAAATCAAAACTCAATGAACAATTAGCACTCATCAACGACAGTTATGACAAAATGCGAATCAGTGAAGTACTCATGATTAAATACAAGTTGTTTTGGGATGATTTCTGTGCATGGTATTTAGAAATGATTAAACCAGCTTATGGTAGTGTGGCAATAGATACAGAAACTTATAATAGCACCATAGCTGTTTTTGAAAACCTGCTACGGATACTTCATCCATTTATGCCTTTTATTACAGAAGAATTATGGCATGAACTTAAAAACAGAGGTGGCAGAGATTGCATTATTGTAAGTACATGGCCAAAGCAAACCTCACCTGACAATGTTTTATTACAAGGCATGTCACATGTTCAAAATATTATCTCTACTTTAAGAACTTTTAGAAACGAAAAAGGAATTTCTCCCAAAACTGCATTGCAATTGCTGACAACTGAAAAGCATCAATCCACTTTTGATGACATCATACTTAAATTAGCCAATGTCAGCAGCATTGAAAAAACCAATAATTTTAATAAAGCGTTTTCTTTTATGGCAGGCACACATGAATATGCCATTCCATTTGATCAGAATATTGATACTGCAGCAGAACGAATCCGGATAGAAAAAGAAATTGCTTACAACAAAGGTTTTCTTGACACAGTAATGAAAAAATTAGGTAACGTCAACTTTGTAAGTAAAGCCAAGCCTGAGGTAATTGCCAGTGAAGAGAAAAAGAAATCGGATGCCGAACAAAAAATTAAATCATTAGAACAACAGCTTAATATGATGCGCTAACTGAATATGGACAAACCGGCAGAATGGGTCAAGGTATATACCACCACACAACCACACAAAGTTGAAATTGTGCGTGCTGTATTAGAAGAGCATGATATTGAAAGTATGGTAATCAACAAAAATGATTCAAGTTATCCGGGATTAATTGGCAATATTGAAATTTATGTACTCGATAAACTGGAAGTACTTGCAAGGTTTATCATAAAAGACAACGAACTTTGAGCAACTTTTGGACAAGAGCATTTACAGGTGCTGTATTTGTAGCAGTAATGATTGCTGCCATTGAATTCAGTCCTTACACATTCATGATACTTTTCATGGTCATCAACCTGTTAAGCATCATTGAATTTTATAAGCTATTTATTCGAAACGACCTGACGCCACGAATTTTTTCCGGTATCGTTTTAAGTGTAATATTATATGCTACCAGCGCATTGGTAGCTTCGGGGACGGCATCTGCGCAGTTATTGTTCATAAACATTCCTATGCTCTTTCTTATTTTCATTTTTGAGCTTTATCTAAAATCTGAAAAACCTTTTGAAAGCATAGCATACACTATTTTGGGTGTAGCTTATCTCACCTTACCGCTTGCATTGTTTAACTCTATGGCATTTCTACCGGGTGAAAACACAGGCTATCATAGCGGAATTATTATTGGCTATTTTCTTATTCTTTGGGCAAGCGACACTGGTGCTTATCTGGCCGGAATGACCTTTGGCAAGCATAAACTTTTCGAAAGACATTCTCCTAAAAAAACCTGGGAAGGAAGTATTGGAGGTTGCCTTGCTGCATTGCTTTTGGGTTATATTAATTCATTGTTTTTTACTCAGCTTGTTTTGTCAGAATGGTTGATTGTTAGTTTACTTATTGTAATTACCGGAACTTTTGGAGACTTAATTGAGAGTATGCTCAAACGAAGTCTCAACATCAAAGACTCAGGAAATATTCTTCCCGGACATGGTGGCATGCTCGATCGCTTTGATGGGCTTTTTATTTCAATTCCATTTGTATTCACCTACCTTGCACTGATTGGCAAAGTATAGGTTTGTTTTTAAAGCGTAAATTAATGCTTACGTTTAGTTTTCTTATTCAAAGTATAATCAACACTGAATTTTCCGGCACCAAAAATCAGAATCAACAAATAGCTCAGCAAATACATTAATGCTAATTCCGGAAAATTATTCTTTGTAAACATTTCAACCGCAGCAACAAACATATTGACAACCAAAACCATTGCAGCCAACCGTGTTTTCAGGCCAAACATTATTAAAACAGAGCAAAGCACTTCTGCAAAAACTACGAGATAAAATGACGCTTTAACGCCTAGCCCAATCGGATCAGCAAATTGAATATCTTCTCCACTAAACAATTTCAGTAATTTGCCATATCCATGCCCATAAATCATTAAAACTGAAATACCCACTCTGAAAAACAGCAAAGTATATTCTTTAATGACAATACGATGTTTAATATTTATCAGATGCAACATCAGCACTTACTTTTAGATGTTTACAAATATAAAGACTTTCAGGAATTAATTCTTCTTTCCGGAATACACCTTATTACTAAAAAAGCTCATGTGACATCAGGTAACTGATAATAATATCCTGTTAAAACATACATCTAAAAACAAAAAGCGGGGGCTGGATTCGAACCAACGTCCGCCTGTGGCGGATAAGAGCCCAACGAATCAGTGATGGAGTGAATTAATAAAAATTCTCCCAACGCCTGATTTAAGCCATTTCTCCCTAGCCATAGCTTCCGGTTTAGTTTTGTACTCTTCTTTCAGAATGATTGCCCAGGGTCTATAACGCGTAGTCCAATCTTTTTTTCCGAGTTCGTTATGGCTGTTTAAACGCTTTTCAAAATCAGAACTAAACCCAGTGTAGTGTTTATTGAATTTTGAGGAGTATAAAACGTAAACTGTGAACATAACTTAACTGAAATAAAAAAACCGAATCTTCCGATCCGGCCTTTCTCTTTGTAGCGGGGGCTGGATTCGAACCAACGTCCGCCTGTGGTGGATATGAGCCCAACCGATAGTAAAAGAAAGAATGATTAAAAATTTTGTAGTTCCTCAAAACAAAAGAACCGAATCTTCCGATCCGGCCTTTCTCTTTGTAGCGGGGGCTGGATTCGAACCAACGTCCGCCTATGGCGGATAAGAGCCCAACCGATAATAAAAGAAAGAATGATTAAAAATTTTGTAGTTCCTCAAAACAAAAGAACCGAATCTTTCGATACGGCCTTTCTCTTTGTAGCGGGGGCTGGATTCGAACCAACGTCCGCCTGTGGCGGATATGAGCCCAACCGATAGTAAAAGAAAGAATGATTAAAAATTTTGTAGTTCCTCAAAACAAAAGAACCGAATCTTCCGATCCGGCCTTTCTCTTTGTAGCGGGGGCTGGATTCGAACCAACGACCTTTGGGTTATGAGCCCAACGAGCTACCCCTGCTCCACCCCGCATTGTTATTTTGAGGGTGCAAAAGTAATCACTTTGTCCTTATCTGCAAATATATTCCTCAATTATGCTCATTTATTTTCTTTCTGAGCATATTTAGCGCTGTATCTGCAGCTACCTGAATAATTCGCTGACGGTTTGTACCCAATAAAAACTTTTTCGCAAAACAAGTATTTTCTGTAGCTACACCAATCCACACAAGGCCAATCGGTTTTTCTGCACTTCCTCCATCGGGTCCTGCAATTCCCGTTGTACTCAAAGCAAAATCTGTGTTATACGCCTTCCTGGCTCCTATTGCCATTTCAACTGCAACAGCCTCACTGACTGCACCATATTCTTTCAACGTTTGCGCGCTTACTTGCAACTGACTCATTTTTGAAGCATTGCTATAACACACAGTGCCTCCCATAAAGTAAGTTGAACTTCCGGGTATAGAGGTAATAAGGTGCGATAGAAAACCTCCTGTACAACTCTCTGCAACTGCAAGTGTTTTTTTCTTTTCAGTTAAAAGTTTTCCTACAACAAGTTGAATTGTATCATCATCATAACCGAATAAGTAGGGTGCTATTAGCTCTTTGAGTTTATCTATACGCACATTCATTTCCTGCTCCAAATCTTTAACACCTTTACCCGTAAGTCGTAAACGAACCATTCCTGCGGCAGGCAGATAGGCTAATTTTAAATATGCAGGCAAGTCATTCTCCCACGATGCAATCAAATCCGATAAATTACTCTCACCAATACCTTGCGTTTGAATAGTCTTATGTATTAAAGGCATTGCCTCAAATTGCTGCTTTAATTTAGGCATGACATCATTCTGCATCATTGCCTGCATTTCAAATGGCACACCCGGCATACTCACAAAAACTTGTTTGCCATCATTGAACCACATTCCGGGAGCAGTTCCATTCTTATTGTAAACAGGCACACAACTTGCCGGCAATTCAGCCTGGCGTTTGTTCGTTTCTGTAACTACCTTGCCTCTTGCATGAAAAATATTTTCAATATCACTATATGCCTGTTTGTCAAACACAAGATATGTTTTAAAGTATTTGCACAACACATCTTTTGTTAAATCATCTTTTGTAGGCCCCAATCCACCTGTAATGAGAATAATTTGTGCACGACTTTTTGCAGCATCTAATGCATCTATAATTTCCTGTTCATCATCTCCAATGGTTGTAATTTGTCGCAGCCAATAACCGGAAAGACTGAGTTGTTGTCCAATCCAGGTTGCATTAGTATTTTGAATCTGCCCAATGAGCAATTCATCACCTATGTTGATTAGTTCAGTATAAATCATTTTTCTACAATCTTAAAATAATATGGTTAATTTTGCCGGATTAATTTTAGATTAAATATTCAAACATAAATCAAAACAATACCGATTTGGCAATATGTTTGAATTAAAAAACAAAATTCTAAAAAAATAGATTATGAAAAGGTTTCTTTTAATTGCGTTAGTGTTTCTATGGCAGCAAACTTATGCACAGAAAAAGATTTTTAAAGCAACGAATACTACACCATCAAATCAAGGTGAAGGTTTGGCAAATAATGACATTATTAGTGGTCTAAGAGAAGCACTAAAAGTTGGCACCAACAATTCCACAGCTTCTGCATCCAAGCTTGATGGCTTCTATAAAAATCCGCTTATTAAAATTCCTTTTCCACGAGAGGTGCGTGATGTTGAAAGTACGTTAAGAGGTATGGGTATGGATAAAGAAGTTGACAAATTCGTTAAAACATTAAATCGTGCAGCAGAAGATGCAGCAAAATCGGCAGCACCAATTTTTCTTAATTCCATTCAACACATTACCATCAATGATGGACTAACCATTTTAAGAGGAGGAAACGATGCCGCAACACAATTTCTAAAAGCTACATCAAATGCCGCACTCATTGCAGCGTTCAAGCCAATTGTACAAAGTTCGCTCAATAAAGTTAAAATAACTCAATACTGGAATCCGCTGATGTCAACTTATAATAAAATTCCATTGGTAAAAAAAGTCAATCCTGACCTGAATCAATATGTAACTGACAAAGCAATAGAAGGTCTTTTTAAACTTATTGCTGCAGAAGAACTGAAAATCAGAAAAGATCCAGCAGCACGAATCAATGATATACTTAAAAGTGTATTCGGCTAAGCCATCTATCGAAGAAGTGTAACACTTCCCGTATAATCATAATGTTTACCGCTGTAAGTTGTTACTTTCAGTGCATAAATATATACTCCTTGTGGCGCAAGGTTACCTTTCGAATCAGTGCCATCCCATGTTGTACTGAGGTTATCGCTAGTGTAAACTAATTGTCCCCAGCGGTTATAGATATTCATTGATAAATCCTGAACATTAGTTGCATATCCGGGATCAAAAAATGTTTCATTCCGACCATCACCATTAGGTGTAAACGCATTAGGAATGTAAAATGGCGTGATAAAAATTTCACGGGCTGATGAATCTATACAGCCTGCAACATTAGTAACATAAAGTTTTGCATTGTACTTTCCGGGGTCGGCATAAAAGTGACTTACATTCTGTAAGCTAGATGTATCACCATCACCAAAATCCCATAACCAGCTTACGGCATTTGCAGAACCATCAGCAAATGTCACTTCGGAGTTAAACAATGGTGCATTTTCAGGATTTACTGAATATAATGCTTGCGGCAATGGAAATACCGTAATATTTACATTTCTTATGGCTTCTGCCACACAATTGTTAAGCGTAGTAATAGTTAAAGAAACGGGATAATTTCCTGAACCGGAAAACTGATGTGTAGCATTTTGCATAGTGTAAATGACATTATCAATATTCCATTCAAAAACTGACCCTAACTGATATTGCGAAGTGTTGGTGAAATTAATAATTGGCAACTCACAAGTCAGACTAATGTCGTTGGTAAAAGAAACTATAGGCAGTGGATATGACTCAAAATTATGACTGGTAGAAGCTTTACATCCTGCTGTGGAAGTTACTGTGCACACATAGCTTCCGGAAGTATTAATAGATATAGATTGCGAAGTTGCTCCGGTTGACCATAAATATGCTGCAAAGTTTCCTGTAGTAAGTGTGGCTGTTATGCCCTCACACTCTCCGGCAGAACCTGAAATAATTGGTTGTGGCAATGGATTAACTACTACTCTTGCTACTCCTGAAACACTACCTGTACAATTTACATCACTTATTTGTGTTAGTGTGTAATCTGTAGTTATTCCGGGGCTCACTAAAATTTGTGCTGTTGTATTGTTGCTATTCATAATAGGTGATACACTTGTACCATCACTATAACGATAACTATAAGGTGCTGTTCCGGTAAACTGAAATTGCAGTGCTGTTGATTGTCCAATACATATAGCTGCTGTTCCTGAAATTATTGCAGAAGGTAATTGATTTATCGTCAATGCAAATGGAGCTGAAATTCCGGTGCATCCGTTAACATCAGTTACTGTTACAATATAGTTTGCACTATTTGATACAGAGATAGAATCTGTAGTTGCGCCTGTTGACCATTGAAAGGTTGAATAATTCCCTGCTGATAAAGTAGTTTGTGTGCCACTGCAAATTGCACTGTTGCCGGTAATTACGGGAGTTGGAAGATTCCACACTGTAGCTGCCTGACTGGTTGAAGCCGTACATCCATTAGCATCGGTAACGGTTACTACATAATTTCCTGCTGCTGTTACTGTAATTGCACTGGTAGTTGCAGAAGTATTCCATTGATAAGAAGCAAAGCTGCCACCACCGGTATTAAACACTGAAGAGTTGCCCGAACAAAATGCTGATGTACCGGAAATTACCGGAACAGGAATTGGATTCACAACTACATTAAACGAAGTTGAAGCAACACAACCATCAACGTTGGTTACTGTAACAGAATATGTTCCTGACTGATTTACTGATATTGTTTGTGATACAGCACCTGTTGACCATTGCCATGAGGCAAAACTTCCTGCATCTAATACTGAACTTTGATTCTGACAGATTGCTGCAGTACCGCTGATAACAGGAACAGGGTTCTGGAAAGCAAGTAAGTTGTAATTTGATGACCCTATACATCCGTTGATATCGGTTACTGTTACAGTGTAGTTACCAGAAACGCTGGTAGTAATTGAAGAAGTTGTATTTCCATTCGACCAAAGGTAGGAAGCAAAACTTCCAGTCGCAAGGTTTGCACTGGCACCGGGACATATACCTGCCAATCCACTAATGACCGGCACCGGCAATGCATTTACTGTAATCACCTTATTTGTTGTTGCAGTACATCCTGCTGCATTGGTAACGGTTACTGCGTAATTGCCGGCTGCGGTGACATTGATAGTTTGTGTTGTTGCACCTCCACTCCACAAATAATTTGTATAGCCGCCACCTGCATTGAGTGTTGAGTTTCCGCCTGCACAAAATGAAGTCACTCCGGTGATTGTTGGTGCCGGAATGGCATTCACTGCAAGATTAAATGATGTTGTACCTGTGCAACCATTGGCATCAGTAACGGTCACAGAATAATTTCCTGAAGTATTTACATTGATAGTTGCCGTGGTTGCTCCTGTTGACCATGAATATCCGGCATAGCTGCCTGCATTGATTGTACTGCTTTGCCCCTGACAAATACTGTTGTTGCCTGTTATTGATGGAACAGGATTAGTGTTGATGGTTGTTGTTGCAGATTTACTGCCCGTACAACCATTTGCATCTGTAACAGTAACCGTAAAAGTTGAAGCAGTGCTGACTGTAATGTTTGATGTTGTTGCACCTGTTGACCACTGATATGAAGTGTAGCTTCCCGGCACTGTCAGCGAAGTGTTTTTACCTGCACAGAATGCCAGAGCACCTGTCACAGATGGCACCGGCAATGCATTTACTGTAATCACTTTATTTGTTGTTGCAGTACATCCTGCTGCATTGGTAACCGTTACTGCGTAATTGCCGGCTACGGTGACATTGATAGTTTGTGTTGTTGCACCTCCACTCCACAAATAATTTGTATAGCCGCCACCTGCATTGAGTGTTGAGTTTCCGCCTGCACAAAATGAAGTCACTCCGGTGATTGTTGGTGCCGGAATGGCATTCACTGCAAGATTAAATGATGCTGTACCTGTGCAACCATTGGCATCAGTAACGGTAACAGAATAATTTCCTGTAGTATTTACATTTATAGTTGCCGTGGTTGCTCCTGTTGACCATGAATATCCGGAATAGCTGCCTGCATTGATTGTACTGCTTTGCCCCTGACAAATACTGTTGTTGCCTGTTATTGATGGAACAGGGTTTGCATTAATAGTTGTTGTTGCAGATTTACTGCCCGTACAACCATTTGCATCTGTAACAGTAACTGTAAAAGTTGAAGCAGTGCTGACTGTAATGTTTGATGTTGTTGCACCTGTTGACCACTGATATGAAGTGTAGCTTCCCGGCACTGTCAGCGAAGTGTTTTTACCTGCACAGAATGCCAAAGCACCTGTCACAGATGGCACCGGCAATGCATTTACTGTAATCACTTTATTTGTTGATGCAGTACATCCTGCTGCATTGGTAACCGTTACTGCGTAATTGCCGGCTGCGGTGACATTGATAGTTTGTGTAGTTGCACCTCCACTCCACAAATAATTTGTATAGCCGCCACCTGCATTGAGTGTTGAATTTCCGCCTGCACAAAATGAAGTCACTCCGGTGATTGTTGGTGTTGGATTGGCATTCACTGCAAGATTAAATGATGCTGTACCTGTGCAGCCATTGGCATCGGTAACGGTCACAGTATAATTTCCTGCAGTATTTACATTGATAGTTGCCGTGGTTGCTCCTGTTGACCATGAATATCCGGAATAGCTGCCTGCATTGATTGTACTGCTTTGCCCCTGGCAAATACTGTTGTTGCCTGTTATTGATGGAACAGGATTAGTGTTGGCAGTAACATTCACTGAGGCCGTTGCTGTACATCCACCTGAATATGTAACGGTAACGGTATAAACGTTACTTGTACCAACAGAAATTGATTGCGTACTTGCACCCGTTGACCATTGATAAGATGTGCCAGCTGTTGCTGTAAGTGTTGTATTGTTTCCTGAGCAAATAGTTAACACCCCATTAATGGCTGCAGCAGGAGCAGACTGCGTTACTATTACGGGAGTTGAAACAGCAGAACAATTACCAAACTGCGTAACAGTGACGGTATATGTTCCAGCAGCAGAAACTACTATAGAATCTGAAGTTGCTCCATTACTCCATAAGTAACTGCTTCCCGGGTTAGCCTGTAAAACAACAGAGCCTCCCGGACATAATGCAGTTGAGCCCAATGGTGTTATCGTTGCCGTTGGTATCACAAAAATCACTTTGACTTGTTTGCTTGATGCAAAACATGCAGGTGAACTATTTAAAACTGCATATTGATAAACTCCTGATGGAGTAATGTTAGCCTGTGTAACAACAATAGTCTGTGTAGTTTGACCATTATTCCAATTATAACTACCTGCAGGCGATGCGGTCAATACAACAGAATCGCCATCACATGCATAAACTGTATCAAGATTTTGTACAATTTGAACACCATTTGCTACTATGCCTACATTACCAATACTGGAAAAACTTTTTGCTTCTAAAAAAACACCTGAATCAAAAACACCATCATTCACGTCTGCAATTGCAAATTTCATATGATAGGTCTGACATGGCATTACTTTTATTCCTGCAGAAATTACAGTTGTAAAACCATCAAAAAAGTTGGCAGTACCGCCATTAGGCACATTATCTACAAAATAAGTACAATGATTACAAGGTCCAGTTGCTGCACCTGCACTATATCCGTTATTTACATTATTGATGGAAACAGGAATTGAAGTTCCAGGAATGAGTGCTAAATTCTTAGGACTTCCCGGTATGCCGGGGCCTGAAATATAAAAAGCAAAAACATCATTAAAGGCAGTGTTCACATAGTCATTATACTCTTCAGAGGCGAAGACAAACTTAAATCCAATACTGTCTGCTGCCGGGGTAAAATCAAACTCAAGCACAGCAGCATCTTGTGTCAGGTTTGGTGATACAATTAAATTTAATTGTGCATCACCCGATGCACTCATATCACTGCTATGGAAGTCGGAAGGTGGCGAAGTTGGTGTCTGTCCTGCATTACCTGTTGAAAGAAAAACCCCTCTGGAAATCCCTAGATTACATCCACCAGTACAGCGGAAAGTACCTTTGGAACTTGCATTACCGGTATAGGTAACATTACTTACAGATACACCTGTACCAACAAGAGTATCTACGATGGCTGTAGCCGGATTACCCGATGTTACAGTCAATTGTGCTTCTGTATTTATCCATAGGAGCAAGGCAAATACAGTACACAGATAGTTTAAAATTTTCATTATTTGGCTTTTTGGTAAACCAAAAGTACGAATAACTATTTAATTCTGCAAGTATTTAATGCGCATGCAGCCAATTGTAGCCAATTCCAATTTCTACTTCAAGTGGTACATTAGTTTTAATTGCCTGAATCATCTTTTCTCTAATGATGGGTTTAACCAAATCTACCTCATCTTTATGAGTATCGAAAACTAATTCGTCATGCACCTGAAGTGTCATTTTAGATTTAAGATTTTGCCTCTTAAATTCCTCATGAATATGAATCATAGCCAGCTTCACCAAATCGGCAGCACTTCCCTGTAAAGGCGAGTTAATTGCTTCGCGTTCCGCAAAACCACGAACCGTAAAATTTCTTGAATTAATATCCTTCAGATATCGCCTTCTTCCCATTAGTGTTTTAACATAACCATGATGTCGGGCAAACTCTAATGTATCGCTCATATAATTACGAAGTTTTGGATACTGAACAAAATAATTTTCAATCAATTCAGCCGCCTCCTTTCTCGGAATGCCCAGTCGCTGAGATAAACCAAATGCTGAAATAGCATAAATAATTCCGAAGTTAACCATCTTCGCTTTGCTTCGCATTTCTTTGGTTACATCAGCAAGAGCTACATTATAAACGCGTGCTGCCGTAGCCTGATGGATGTCAAGTCGCTGCCTGAATGCTTCAAGCATATTTTCATCTCCACTTATTTCTGCTGCAAGTCGTAATTCTATCTGTGAATAATCTGCTGACAATAAAATGTGCTCGCTATCACGAGCAATAAATGCTTTACGAACACGCTGTCCACGCTCTGTCCGAATAGGTATGTTTTGAAGATTGGGTCCGATAGAACTTAACCTTCCTGTTGAAGCAATAGTTTGATTGAATGTGGTGTGTACACGACCTGTTTTAACATTAACCATTTGCGGTAATGCATCTACATAAGTTGATTTTAATTTTGTCAGTTCACGATATTCTAGAATCTTCTCAGCAATTGGATAATCCTGCGCCAATTTGCTCAACACTTCTTCATTGGTAGAATGTTGCCCTGTTGCCGTTTTTTTATCTACGGGAAGTTTCAGATGTCCAAATAGTACATCACCCATCTGCCGGGGTGAATCAAGATTAAATTCCAATCCGGCAATTTCAAAAATAGCCGAACGATACATCAACATATCCTGTTCTAATTCTTTAGAATATGCATTCAGATAATCTACATCTATCTTTACACCTTCATATTCCATATCTGCCAAAACAGGAATCAATGGAAGCTCAATATCTTTCAAAACACCGGTAACCTCATGCTTCTCTACCATAGGAGCCAGCACTTGTTTTAACTGAAATGTTATGTCTGCATCTTCTGCTGCATACTCAGCAATTTTATTAATCGGCACATCACGCATGCTTCCCTGATTCTTTCCTTTCTTTCCAATTAGTTCTTCAATATGAACAGGCGTGTAACCAAGATAGGTTTCACTCAGATAATCCATACCGTGTTTCATATCAGGCTCAACCAGATAGTGCGCAATCATTGTATCATACAAAGGAGCCTTCACCTCAACACCGTACCGCTTCAACACAAGCATGTCAAACTTTAAGTTTTGTCCTATTTTCAATATTGAATCATGTTCAAGCACAGGCTTAAATTTATGACAAATGGCTCTTGCTTTATCATAGTCTTCGGGGCATGGAATATAATAACCTGTTCCGCTGTTGAACGAAAAAGACAAGCCTACAATACTTAATGAAAAGTAATCCAACGATGATGTTTCTGTATCAAAACAAATCTCAGTCTGCTTAAGTAACGCTGCAACCAAATCATCAATAGCCTCATCACTTTCTATCAGGGTATAGGAATGAGGTGTATTTTGAATATTCTTTCCTCTGACAACTTCACTCTCGCTACTTACATTCTCATCATCAAACAAACTTGTCTGTATTGACGCAGTTGTTGTAGTTTTTATTTCTCTGTTGACAGAAAAATCCTCTCCTAGAATTCTTTTCCCTAATGACCTGAATTCAAGTTCCGTAAAAAGCTGTGACAATTTTTCTTTGTCAGGTATGGACATCAATAAATCATCATCATTAACTTCAACCGGAACATCAAGAATAATTGTTGCCAATTGTTTTGAGATTCTGGCTTGCTCCACATTGTTACGGATGTTCTCGCCCAGTTTACCTTTAATATTTTCTGCATTGGCAATCACATTCTCCATGCTGCCATATTCTTTAATTAACTTTTTAGCCGTTTTCTCTCCTACACCAGGAATACCTGGTATATTATCAACAGCATCACCCCACATACCCAAAATATCAATTACTTGCAGGGGGCTCTCTACTTCCCACTTTTCCTGAATTTCTTTCACTCCCAATATTTCAATATCGTTACCTAAACGTCCGGGCTTATATATAAAAACATTGGGTGACACCAACTGCGCATAGTCCTTATCCGGTGTTACCATGTAAACAGTATAACCCTCCACTTCCTTTTGTTTAGCCATGGTACCAATAATATCATCGGCCTCATAGCCATCATATTCCAAAATAGGAATATGAAAAGCTTTGATGATTTCTTTGATATACGGAACTGCTGTCTGTATGTCCTCCGGCATTTCTTGTCGGTTTGCCTTGTAAAAACTATGTTCAGCGGCACGTGTAGTTTCTGCAGCTGCATCAAACACTACGGCAATATGTGTAGGCTTTTCTCTTTTCATCAAGTCAAAAAGCGTTGAAGTAAATCCACTAACGGCAGACACATTCTGTCCTTTGCTGTTAACGAGAGGGGTCTTACTGAATGCAAAATATGCACGATAAATTAATGCATATGCATCGAGCAAGAAAAGGCGTTTGTCTTCATTCATCTTTTTGAAGATATTATATTACTGATTTTTTCAACTGTTATATCAATATCCTGTGCATTAGTATATTTTCCGAGGCTAAACCGCACAGAGTTATAAGCTTCTTTTTCTGACAGCCCCATAGCTAACAATACATGTGACGGCTGTGGCAATGCCGCAGTACATGCGGAGCCGGCTGCAACTGCTATAGGCCTGATTTCTTTAATAAGATCTTCGCTCTTAATTGTTTTGAAAGTGAGATTTGTTGTATTATTCAAACGATTCTTTATATTACCGTTTATAATCACACTTTTATCTGCCTCCAATTGCTGTTCAAGCTTTGTACGAAGTGATGACATTAAAATCCCATTATCCCACATTTCTTTCTCTGCAATATGACATGCTTCACCAAGACCTACAATTCCCGGAACATTCAATGTTCCGGAGCGTAAACCACCTTCATGACCACCACCATGCATTTGCGCTTGGACAGAAACCCTTGGATTTCTACGGCTGATATAAACAACTCCAACACCTTTGGGGCCGTACATTTTATGTGCAGACATCACACAACAATCAATACTGCTTTCTTTGACATCAAATAAAACTTTGCCTGCTGCTTGAGTTGTATCAGAAAAAAATTTTACATCATGGCTTCTGCACATCTCGCCTATTTCAGCTATGGGAAATAAAACACCTGTTTCATTATTTGCAAACATGGCCACTACTAAAATGGTATCTGTACGCAAAGATTTTTTAAGTAAATCAAGGTCTGGCAATCCATCTCTTTCAACCGGTAAAATTTCTATATCTGCACCAACAGTCTGTAAATACTTACAGGTATCAAGCACAGCTTTATGCTCCGTAGCATAGGTTATAATGTGTCTTCCTTTATTTGAATAACTTTCATACACCCCTTTTATAATAAGGTTTATTCCTTCTGTGGCTCCTGAGGTAAAATACAACTCACCAGGTTCACATCCAATAAGCGCGCTTGCTTTTTCACGAGCTATTTCCACTGCTTCTTTAGCCATCCAGCCAAAAGCATGTGTGTTGCTTGCTGCATTTCCGAATTTTTGAGAAAAATAAGGAAGCATTTTTTCCAATACCCGTTCTTCTACAGGCGTGGTAGCATTATAATCTAAATATATAGCATCCATCTACAGGTCAAAGAAAGAAAATATTTTGCCTTTCTCAGATACAAATATCAGCTATGCTATAAAAGTATCATTAAAACAATAAAACTGATTAGGTACACTTATCTCCCAAATCAAAACTAAGTGTGACACTGTAATTGCCTTCAACATGCATTCCTTTAAAGTTCAACCTGGCAAGTTTTTTCAAAATGTATTGCCGCAAATGGGCATTACGAGTACCTATACTTGAAACTTTTACCAAACCATCTTTAGCAACGCTGAAAAAAACTTTAACATGATGAACATCGCACAATTCATCAGGCTTATAATTTTCAGACTTTAAATGCCCCTGTGAGGAATGTTGTTTGATTTCGGCCTGACCACCGGCAAATGACAAACTATAAAAAAAGATAAGGGGCAGAATAGAATAAAGAATGCGGAACTTTCTCATGATTACAACTTTTAAGTTAAATATATGACGTCTATAACGAACAAAAAGTTACCCAAATGTAAAAAACTTTTCAATTTCACAACCAAATTTTCAGATTTCTTTAAAAGTATCACTAAGTTTGACCCATAAGTGAGCCTTAAATAAAAAAGTTAATAGTAATGCGGCAGAAATTAAACTTGATAACTTTAGGAGTTAAAGATTTTAATAAATCTCTTGACTTTTACGAGAAAGGTCTTGGCTGGAAAAAATCAAACAAAAGCATGGATGAACTTGCCTTGTTTCAACTGGGTGGTATTGTGTTGGCACTACATCCATTGAAAGACCTTGCTGATGATGCAACACTTCAATATCAATCATCAGGATTTTATGGGCTAACAATATCACACAATACTCATTCTGAAAAAGAAGTTGATGACATTCTTAAAAAAGTTGCTTCAATTGGCGGCACAATAGTAAAACCCGCACAAAAAGTCTATTGGGGTGGCTACAGTGGCTATTTTAAAGATTTGGATGGCTATCTTTTTGAAGTTGCATTCAATCCCTTTTGGGATATGGATAACAATGACAATCTGCGTTTATAAGTTTCCATAACATGTCATTTTAAAGATTACAACTAGTGAAAACCACTTTTGCAGACAGCGTAATAGCATTCAATAAAAATTTAGTTTACACAGGCAACTTACCTGATGGTTTTGATGTACTTAATCCTTTTAAAGATAATCCTGAAACTACAATTGTCATGCAACAGTTTTATAAAAAATATTATAACGACAATAAAAAAAGGAAATTCATTATAGGTATAAATCCGAGCAGGCATGGCGCAGGGATTACCGGTGTCCCTTTCACCGACACGAAACGTTTGGAAAGTGTATGTAAAATAAAAATGCAATCCTCACATACGCATGAAGTTTCTTCTGTCTTTATGTACGACATGATTGAAGCTTATGGTGGTGTTAAATTGTTTTATAATGATTTCTATATCAACTCCCCATTTCCCTTAGCTATTGTTCGCAAGAAAGACAACACATGGCTTAATGCAAACTACTATGATGATGCTGTATTGTTTCTTAAACTTAAAGACTACATAATTGAAACATTAAAAAAACATATCAGTCTGGGGTTGATTACTTCTGAAGTTTTTATTCTAGGCAAGAAAAACGCTCTGTTCATCAGGGAAATAAACAATGAGGCCCATCTGTTTAAAAAAATGATTGTTCTGGATCATCCAAGATTTATACAACAATATAAACTGAAAGAAAAATTAAACTACATCAATAAATATTTAAGTGCTTTCAGAAATTCGGGATAAATTACTTACCGTTTTTATCAATACAAATTCTTGCATCAACAACTATCATGTTGTTTTCATCGGCCTTAATCGGATTCAAATCCAGTTCACTTATTTCTGGTGCAATATGAACTAGTGCTCCAATACGCATTATAATTTCAATAAATTTTCCCTCATGCAAACCTTTTTTATTTCTATAGCCTTTGATAAGCGGATAAGCTTTTAGCGATTCAACCATTGATTTTACTTCGCCATAAGACATTGGTGCCAATGCAGAAGCTGTGTCCTGAAGTAATTCCAAAAATACACCACCAAGGCCGCATAATACAACATGTCCAAAATCTCCTTGTCTTACAGCACCACAATATAACTCTTCTCCTTTAACCATTTCCTGAACTAAAACTGCAGATGCATCAGGAATTGTAATGAGCTTTTCGAATGCTTTTACAGTCTGTTCAATATCATTAATGTTCAACATTACCCCATTGACTTCTGTTTTATGTACAGGCCCTATTACTTTCATTGCAACAGGAAATTTTATTTTGCTTTTAATATTTCCGAGCTGACTCTTGTCTGAAATAATTAACTGTTCGGCAAGCAAAATACCGGCTGCAGCAAGCAACTCCTGATTTGTCTGTGCATCAAGATATCCATTCTGAGCTGTATTGATGATAGATCGAATAGACACAATATCCATCTCAGGCAAAGTAGTTTTCTCGAAACGATATTTTGTTGAAGTAAATACATGAGCTAATGCTTTTCCAAGGTTTACTTCATCAGGAAAGTTAACTCTATTTCCTGATAAAAACTGCTTAATTTCTTTCTCTGCATTAATCAGCGATGGCAATACCGGATAAATTGGTTTAGTGCAAGTGCTCATTTTTTTATCAAGTAACTCATAAACATCTTTTACATTAAACAAACCGGGGCTGCCAAAAACTACAACCATGGCATCAACAACATCATAACCATCACAAAAATCAATTATCTCTCCAAGATGTTTTGCGGTTCCTGTTGCTAAAAAATCTATTGGATTATTTACAGACGATCCGGGATTAAGTTTTGACAACAATGGTGCTGTCTTATCCGGATCAAATTGCGGAACACTTAATCCATTTGAAGTAAGTGCATCGGTAAGCATAACAGCAGAGCCTCCTGCATGAGTGATTATTGCAATATTTTCACCTCTTAGTTCTTTAGACTGAAAAACACTTCCTACGGCTATTAACTCATCTCTGCTGCTGCAATACACCACGCCCGCCTTACGAAACAAGGCACGAATAACATTATCTGATGTGGCTAATGCACCGGTATGTGATGATGCCGCTCTACCACCGGCTTCTGAATAGCCTGATTTGATTGCCGCAATGCGACAACCTTTTTGAATGAGTGATGTTGTATGTTTTAAAAACTTAAAAGGTTTCTTTACCTGTTCAAGATACAGCAGTTGAACTTTTGGACTTTTATGTTCATCAAAATTCACATCAAGATATTCGAGAATTTCTTCAACGCCAGTCTGTGCTGCATTTCCTATCGAATAAACATTAGAAAATCTTAATCCGGTAAGCAAAGCAGACTCCATAATAAAAACGGCTGTTGCACCGGAACTAGAAATCAACTCACATCCTTGCGAATCGTACTCTGGCACAGGTGTTGTAAACACACCTTTGTATGCTTTGCTAATGATGCCAACACAATTAGGTCCTATTAAAGTACCACCTGCTTTATTCACCATATCCACAAGCTCTTTTTCAAGTTGTATTCCTTGCTCGCCTGCCTCCGAAAAACCAGCAGAAAAAACAATAAATGCTTTTGTACCATTTTTCAGCAATGTTCTAACCATATCTAAACATTGACTTGCCGGGATAGCAATAATTGCCAGATCAACAGTTTCTAAATTGCCTAATTCGGCAACATAGGTTACTCCTTCAGAATTTACAGGTTTAGGATTTACTGCAAATATTTTTCCTTCAAATTTTCCATTAATAAGATTTTTTAATACCATACCACCGGGTTTGGTGGTATTATCCGAAGCACCAATCACTGCAATGCTTTTGGGCTGAATAAGCTGCGAAATAACCATTATTATAATCTCTCTTTCAAAAGTCGCAAAGCTAAACCCATAAAACCTGTTGTAATATGACCCGAATCATATTTTAAAACTTTTCTGCCTGTTGCTCAGCGATGTTCTTTCAGAAAATCAAAAAAATCTATTTGTGACAGGACTTTTACATTCAACAAGTGAATCAAATCCTACTTTTGCAAGTATTTAAATACTTTTATTATGATAAACGACAAAACAACAGAAGAAATGGACATGCGAGTGCTTGTTCCGATTGAAAGGCATAAAAAACTGATTCAGCTTTTTAAAGAACTTCCCGTAGGCGAAAGCTTTACATTTATTAACGATCATGACCCCATACCGCTCTATTATGAGTTTCGATCTATATATGGTGACGTAGTAGGTTGGGAATATATAAACAAGGGTGGAAGAGAATGGAAAGTTAAAGTCACCCGAACAGAAGCTTCGCAAGGCAGAGAATTTACTGACATCTCCACATTATTGGATTTAAGAAAAGTTGCAATTGCTGATTGGAAACAAATCGTATTTCATCGTTATGGCATGATGGAGCCAGGCAATACAATGGAGATTATTGCTGCCGAAGATCCGAAAGAAATACATGGCATTTTTATTCAAAAGTTTGAAGGGAAACATCGTTGGATTTATAAAAAGCAAGTAGCTGGTGAGGTGGTTGTGCACATAACAAAGACTACAAGCAGTGGCTTAGGTGATGATGGATTTTCCGTTGTTGAAGAATTTGACCTGAGGCCATTTCCTCCGGCAACAAGACATGAAATGTTTTATGATGCCTTCGCAGCTATAAATCCCGGTGAAGCATTTGAATTTATTAACGATCATGACCCACTTCCACTCTACTATCAAATGGAAGCAGAAAGTGAAACACCTTTTAAATGGGAATATATTATAAAAGGTCCTGAAGAATGGAAAGTAAGGGTTAGAAAAGTTACAGAATAATTTTCTTAACATTTCGTAATTCCATATTATTAAGTTGCCTCAAATTGTTTTATAATTTTGTGTCTGCGAATGGCATTTGTATTAAACAATTTCAGGCAATTTTATTTTCATGTTCATAGATAAAGAAACAGAAAGACTACATTTACGTCCGCTCAATACCAATGATACTTCATTTATAATTGAGCTGCTAAACACAGATGGATGGAAAGAATTTATCGGTGAAAGAAATATCCATAATCATAACGATGCTTTAAAATATATTGAAAATATTTTGAAACATCCGGGCTACTTCTATCACATTGTAGAACTTAAGTCGGCTAGAAAACCTATTGGTACTATAACATTATTGAACCGGGAAAAACAGGAATTTCCTGATTTTGGATTTGCCTTTTTACCACAAAATAATGATCAGGGCTATGCATTTGAAGCAAGCAGGTGTTATCTTGATATACTCATTGAAGCCAAAGTTTATCCTAAAATTCTTGGCGTTACAAAGCCTGACAATATTAAATCTATAAAGCTACTTACTACCTTGGGGTTAAAATATGAATACGACAATTTAGAAAACGACACCCTTCTTTCCGTATATTCATTAAAAATACCTGATTGAAAAATTTTTCCATAATAAATAGTCAGATAAACAGTCTCCTTAAAAAAATATATCGGCCTGATTAAACCCAATTCATTTTCTGTTGTCATAATTACAAATCAATAAAAAATAGAAAAATGAAAAAGAGTATTTTAATGCTAAGCCTTGCTGCCGGAATCAATTTAATGGCAGCCTGCAAAAAAGATAAATCAGAAGATTTATTGGACGAACAAACAACACAACAAGTGACTGCCGATGATGAAGCACGTATTGCTGCATCAGACAATGAAGAACTTGATGATGCCAACCGTATTATTGCAATGCATCCGCGTTTAAGAGGAATAAATTTTATGGGAATTTATAATGGACTTGTTGTACCATGTAATACTACTATTGATACTTCTTTAATCAGTCAGGGAAAAGTTACCGTTACATTTAACGGGCTAAATTGTAATGGCACACGCAACCGCACAGGAACAATGATAATCCAACTGCCTTATGATGCAAATACCAACACCGTTACACCATGGAGTACTGCCGGATGTCAATTATCATTAACGATGAATAATGTTGAAATTACAAATGTCAGCAGTGGAAAATCAATAACCATAAACTCAACACGTACCATCACAAATGTAAATGGCGGATTGATTGATAACACTCCAACATTTGCTACTCCAATACTACATCATGCAACCGGCACTACAATGGTAACGTTTGATAATGGCACAACAAGATCATGGAATTTTGACCGCAACAGGCTTATTGAAAGAACCAACAATGTCACCACCATCAGTATTACAGGCAATGCATCTCAGGGCGGATTTTCAAATGTATCTGTTTGGGGAGTAAACCGTGCCGGCAATACATTCTTTGTTTCTGTTGACTCACCAATAGTGCTGAGTTCCGACTGCAACTACAATGCAATGAGTGGTGTTAGAGTTCATCATGGTGTGGTTCGTGAACTTACTGTAACCTTTGGTGTAGATCAGCAAGGTAATACACAGACAAGTGGTTGTCCTTACGGATACAAACTCAACTGGACAAGTGCAAATGGCCAGGCACATCAGGTTGTGAGAAGCTACTAAACTTAAAAGTTGATTAAATAATAAAGGCAAGAAACAATTGCCTTGTGAGCTGCCTCTAAAAGGCAGCTTTTTTATTAAACAAACTCAGGTTATAAAAACTGTTAACAGCAAATGCATTTTTAATTGCAGTAAGGCAAGGTTAAAATTTGATGCTTCGTCAATGCCACCTGAATTTCAAGTCAAAAATTTATTCTGTATTTGAAAAAACTGTAATTTTAAAACCGCTTTCAAGCTTTTTAAATTTTAAACTTGCATTTAAATAAACAATATGATGAAAAATTATTTGTTACTATTAACAGCTACACTTTTTTCAATTAGCGGAATGGCGCAGCAGGCAGGTGCCGCAAAAAGGATGTCTTACACCAATGCAGGTGCCCCGATACCGAACTTTATCATTACAAAAACTACCGGAGGCACATTAACTAATGAGCAACTGACAAAAGGCAAACCTGTTATGATTATGATTTTTAGTCCGGAATGTGAGCACTGCGAGCTTTTTTTAGACTCTCTGAAAACAATCAGAAACGACTTTAAAACTACACAGGTGGTATTGGTGGCAGAAGAGAGGCATAAAGATCAAATGGCATCATTTGTAGCTCGTACTAAAGCAAAAGACGATCCTGTTTTTGGTACAATCGGCACCAACAAGGGCGAATTAATTGCTGCTATATACACCAATAAAATCCTTCCTCAAATTGTATTTTATGACAATTACCATAAGCTGATAAAAATTTTTGATGGTCAGTATTTATTTAAGGATGTGGCAAAATATGTTAAGTGAGCATTAAAGATGAATCTATAATTAGACATCATTTGTTTTGTGACCAATGCCACAATAAGTTTATACGTTTACCGTCCTACGCTATAACTGAAAACGAGTGAATGTTGCTGAGGAAGTCGTAGAATTAAAGCCGGTGTCTCGTCCCATAAAAGTTTACAGATTCATTGAATTGATAACATACAAAGGCTAATTAATAAATTACCACATACAAAAAAAGCTGCCTTTGTGAGGCAGCTTTTAATAATGCTTAAAATTTGTTATACATCTACTTTCGCATATTTAGCATTGCGTTCAATGAACTCTCTGCGTGGTGGCACTTCATCGCCCATAAGCATACTGAAAACGTGGTCGGCTTCTGCAGCACTTTCTATGGTAACCTGTCGCAAGGTGCGGCTTGATGGATCCATGGTGGTTGACCACAATTGTTCGGCATTCATTTCACCAAGACCTTTGTAGCGCTGTATGTTTACGCTACTTTCTTTTTCGCCAGCCAGTTCTTTAACAATGGCAATGCGCTCTTCGTCTGTCCAGCAGTAACGCTCTTCCTTACCTTTTTTCACAAGATAGAGCGGTGGTGTTGCAATGTATATATATCCCTGCTCTATAAGTTCTTTCATGTGGCGGAAGAAGAAAGTGAGGATGAGTGTGGTGATGTGACTACCGTCAACATCGGCATCGGTCATGATTACGATTTTATGATAACGCAGCTTGTCGAGAATGAGTGGGCGGCCTTCTTGTTTGTCGTCACGATAGATGCCAAGAGCAGTAAAAATATTTCTTATCTCTTCGTTTTCGTATATTTTATATTCCATAGCTTTTTCTACGTTGAGGATTTTTCCTCGTAGTGGTAGTATGGCTTGGAAATTTCTGTCGCGACCTTGTTTGGCTGTTCCACCGGCAGAATCTCCCTCTACTAGGAACAGTTCGCAGCGGCCGGGGTCGCGCTCAGAACAGTCTGCCAGTTTGCCGGGAAGTCCTGTTCCTGTGAGTACGTTTTTGCGTTGCACCAACTCACGTGCCTTGCGTGCTGCATGGCGTGCAGTGGCTGCAAGTATTACTTTATTGACAATGGCCTTTGCTTCGCGTGGATGCATTTCAAGGTAGTGCACAAGCATATCGCCAACAGCCTGATCTACGTAACCCATAACCTCATTGTTGCCTAACTTGGTTTTAGTCTGTCCTTCAAACTGTGGCTCTGCAACTTTTACAGATACAACGGCTGTCAATCCTTCTCTGAAATCGTCACCGTCAATATCAAACTTTAATTTAGCAAGCATGCCTTCTTTCTCGGCATAGGCCTTTAGTGTGCGTGTTAGTGCACGTCTGAAGCCGGAAAGGTGTGTGCCGCCCTCATGTGTGTTGATATTGTTCACATAGGAGTGGATATTTTCTGAAAATGAAGTGTTGTACTGCATGGCCACTTCAATTGGAATTCCAAACTTATCGCTTTCAAAAAACATACATTCCGGAATGAGCTTTTCTCGGTTGGCATCAATGTACTCAACAAATTCGCGCAAGCCCAACTCACTTAAAAATTCGTCTGATCGGACATTACCCTGCTCATCTTTTTCACGCATGTCGGTCAAAGTGATACTGATGCCTTTGTTGAGATAAGATAATTCGCGCAGGCGGGAAGCAAGCGTGTCGTAGTTGTAAATTGTGGTGATGAAAATTGTTTCATCAGGCTTGAAGGTTTGAATGGTGCCTCTGTAGTCTGTAGTCCCAATTTCTTTTACAGAATAAAGCGGCTTTCCGATACTGTATTCCTGCACATATATTTTTCCGTTGCGGTGTACTTCTGTGCGCATGTGTGTGCTCAATGCATTTACGCACGAAACACCCACACCATGCAAACCACCGGAAACTTTATAGGAATCTTTATCAAACTTACCTCCAGCATGAAGCACTGTCATAGCAACTTCAAGTGCTGACTTCTTTTCTTTGCTGTGCATTTCGGTAGGAATACCTCTACCATCATCTTTAACAGTAATTGAATTATCTTCTCCAATAGTAACACTGATGTTTTTGCAATGTCCGGCAAGGGCTTCGTCAATTGAATTGTCAACCACTTCATAAACCAGATGGTGCAATCCTTTTACACCAACATCGCCAATGTACATGGCAGGGCGTTTCCTTACTGCCTCCAGCCCTTCCAATACCTGAATGCTGTCGGCCGAATAAGTATTTTTAACTTCCATTTCAGCTAAATTTTCTACTGTTTGATCACTCATAACTTTTCGTAAACTGTCGTTTTTTATTATTTTTCAAATTTACAAAAAATAAAGGCTGCTTTCTCATAAAAACAGTGTGGAAATGCACGTTTTTTTTAACAAAGCAGCGTAAGTTATTAACGTTGTTTTTAAGGCTTTTAATATAAAGAAGTCAGATGGTAATTACAAGTTTTTTAGTAGAAAAACTGATGGTTGCCTTATACTTTTTCAGAATGTCACAACCTATTACTCCATCAATCAATGGCAAATGCATTGCTGCATAGGCATGGTTGATGTGTGTCAGATCGAGAATGATGGTTTTCCGTCTGCGCAAAACCAAATCGCCCATTATAAAATAATCTAATGTGGCAAATGCACTCATCATCTCGTTGGTGCCAAGTCCTGACGATTTAACTTCAGAATGCTTTATTTTTTTTTCAGGAAGAAACCGTAATGCCTGCTTTATGTCAAGCACTGTATGCGAAGCACCTGTATCAATAACCATTAATGCTTCTTTGTGATTTATATTGACTATACATACAGGATGATAACCATTGTGCTCCAACTTTATTAATTTAAAGTCTATTGTTGCTTTTTGCATGGAACGAAAATACATCAAACATTTCTGAAAGAAATTAATAAATGATTAGATTTGATTAAACCTAAGAATTAAATTTGCAGAACGGAAGTTTCAGGATTTTTCTTATCTTCCTGTTCGCAAAGCACTGTATATGGCAATACTGAATTCAATATTGGGATGGATAATTAAAAAGCGCCTGCATCAGATTGAGCTTTTCATGAAATATCCATGTGAGGTTCAGGAAGAGTTGCTTCGAAAACTTATTTCAACAGCGGAGCATACGCAGTGGGGCGAGCATTTCGACTATCAATCAATTGACAATTTTAAGACTTTTAGCGAGCGTGTGCCAATAGTTACCTACGATCAGTTACAACCGCAGGTAGAAAGAATTATGAAAGGCGAACAAAATATTCTGTGGCCATCAGAAATAAAATGGTTTGCCAAATCATCAGGAACAACTTCAAACAGAAGTAAGTTTATTCCCGTTAGTATGGAGTCGTTGGAAGAATGTCATTTTAAAGGCGGAAAAGACCTGCTTTCTATTTATTTTAACAACAACCCTGATGCCCTCCTATTCAATGGCAAGCTGCTTTCTCTTGGTGGCAGTCACAACATAAACTCATTTCATAACGAATCGTATTACGGTGATCTTTCTGCCATATTAATTCAGAATCTTCCATTCTGGGTACAGATAATGAGAACACCTGAAATGAATATTGCGCTGATGGATAAGTGGGATGAAAAAATTGAGCGCATGGCACAGGAAACCATTAAAGTGAATGTGACCAACATTTCAGGAGTACCCAGCTGGTCGTTGGTATTGTTAAAACGAATTCTTGAAATTACAGGAAAGAAAACAATTGCTGAAGTGTGGCCGGATTTAGAGCTTTTTGTTCATGGTGCAGTAAATTTTACACCATACAGAGAGCAGTTCAACCAAATTATCGGAAAACGTATTCAGTATTTAGAAACCTACAATGCCTCCGAAGGTTTTTTTGGCATTCAGGATAGAAATGATTCAGATGAAATGCTGCTGATGCTCGACTATGGAATATACTATGAGTTTATTCCTCAAAAACACTGGCATGAGGAAAATCCGAAAACTTTGACACTCTCTGAAGTTCAAACAGGAGAGCAATATGCTTTAGTTATCACCACCAATGCAGGTTTATGGCGTTATAAAATCGGAGATACGATACAGTTTACATCCATCAATCCTTACAGAATAAAAATCAGTGGACGCACCGCACATTTCATCAATGCTTTTGGAGAAGAGCTTGTGATTGACAATGCAGAGAAAGCCATAACAGAAGCGGGTAAAAGAACAGGTGCTACTGTGCGTGAATTTACTGCTGCACCGGTGTATTTCAGTAACAATAAAAATGGAGCTCATGAGTGGCTGATTGAATTTTCGCAAGAGCCTGAAAACTTAGATGCGTTTACAATGGCCCTTGACGAAGAGCTTAAAAAAGTTAATTCAGATTACGAGGCAAAACGATTTAAAGACATCACACTCAACAAACCCATTGTACATAAAATGCCTAAAAACACGTTCTATATATGGATGGAAAAAAATAACAAACTTGGGGGACAACATAAAGTGCCGCGCCTAGCCAATCATCGTAAATTTGTTGATGAAATATTAAACGTTCAAAACAGTCTTTCGTGAAATCTATTGTAACATTACTCATGCTAATTATTAGCTGCAGCACTTTTGCGCAAAACAATAAAACCAATGAAATCTGGAATGGTGCAGATGCCTTCAGTATGGATAATCTTGGCAACCTCTATATTATCAAAGAAAGTATAGTGTTTAAGGCAGACACCATAGGGAAAATATTACTTACTTACAGCAACAACAATCAGGATCGCTTTACTTATGTTGATGCAATTGACCCATTGCGAATCATGCTTTTTGCTGACGAATTTTCCATTATCAGTTTCCTGGATAATAAATTAGCCTTACAGTCGGTAATTAATTTAAGAGAACAAAATTTCTATGACATAAGAGCTGTTTGTAATTCAACAGATGGGTTTTGGTGCTACGACCATTCGCAGCAACAATTATTTAAATACGATTTTACACTCCAGAAAATTGCAGAAACACAACCTTTGGCATTATTAATAAACAATGCGCTGACTATAACGAGTATGTGTGCCAACGATAAATGGCTGGCATGTTTGAATAATAACTCAGGGATTTTAATTTTTGACCGACTGGGAAGCTATGTCAGAAGTATTGAGGCAAAACATGCATCGAGTATTATGCTGCTCGAAAACATGTTGGTTTATGCTGAAAATAATCAACTTGTTTTTTTTGACTTTAAGCTGAATTTAGAAACATCAAGACTGAAAACCGGGTTAAATAACATTAGCAGTATAAAATGGTATCACAACCGCTTTTACCTGCTTTCTGACAATAAAATATTTCAGCTGGACTATAAAAAAGATTAAAACCGTCAATTATACAGGCTATTACTAAAGTAGCTTCGTTTGTCAATGAATTTTTTTTTACTTTAGCGCACTACTTTTTGAGAACTATAATATTTAAAACCAGATTGATTTAATTGTATGCATATTGCAATAGCGGGAAATATTGGATCCGGAAAAACCACACTCACCAGTTTATTGTCAAAACAGTTTAAATGGGAACCACATTACGAAGATGTAAATGACAATCCCTATCTGAACGATTTTTATGATGACATGCAACGCTGGTCGTTCAATCTTCAGATTTATTTTTTGAACAGCCGCTTTCAACAAATTTTAAAAATAAAGAAGCATCCAAAAACCATAATTCAGGACAGAACAATTTACGAAGACGCATATATTTTTGCTCCTAACCTTCATGCTATGGGGTTAATGACAACACGCGATTTTCAAAACTATCAGCAGTTGTTCGAGTTGATGAACAGTTTTGTATCACCACCTGATTTGATGATTTATTTGCGTGGTACCGTTCCGGCTTTGGTAAAACAGATTGAAAAACGCGGAAGACCCTACGAAAACAATATTCGTATTGATTATCTTAAACGTCTTAATGAGCGTTATGAGGCATGGATTTCAACTTATGAACTTGGCAAGTTGCTGATTATTGATATTGACGAAATCAACTTTGCTGAAAATAAGGAACATCTCGGAATGATTATTGAACGCGTTCAGGCCGAACTCAGTGGTTTGTTCAGCAAATAAGCCCTTTTATTTTTTTATTTATATTTGCCTCCGGAAGTTCTTTCATTCATTTCAACCGGTAAAGATTTCTTCTGTTAAAAACGGAAGATTTAAAAGGGAATCACGTTAAAATCGTGAGCTGTAGCGCAACTGTGTGTAACGTATCAACTTGTCTCTATTGAATCCACTGCAAAATTTTGTAGGAAGGAAAAGAGATAAAAGTTACAAGCCAGGATATCTGTCTTTACTGAGGCTGTTTTGCAGCCGTTGACCATGCTTTCGCATTAAAAGCAGAAGTCTGTAATGATACAACTTAAAAACCCGAGTTGTATTACTCCTCACTTTTTTATTTACTGCACTGCATGTAGAAATGCTTGACAAAAAACCAGGCAAACACATGTATAGATATTATCTGTTGTTTATTTTTTCAATCCTAGGCTCCGGCATTAAGGCGCAAACAGATACTTTTTACATTAAGGCAGTTAACATTGAAGCATTGCGACAACAAGATGCTACACCGGGATTAAGATTTGAAAAAATTGACAGCATTAGTCTGAAACAATTCAATACGGAATCGTTAAGTGAACTTCTTTCAGCTGAAAGTGGCGTTATTATTAAAAATTACGGACCGGGTTCGCTAACTTCTTCTTCCATCAGAGGTGGTAATGCTTCTCAAACTGCTGTAATATGGAATGGCTTTAACATCAACAATCCCATGTTGGGGCAGACAGATTTTTCCGTCATTCCTGAATTTTTTGCTGACAAAATAAGCATGCAATATGGTGGTGGTAGTGCACAATGGGGAAGTGGTTCTGTTGGTGGTGCTGTTTTATTGAATTCCTCAACTATCTTTAATAAAGACTTCGATGCAGAAATAAATATAGGTGCCGGTAGTACTGGCTGGGTACGTCAATCGCTTAAAACAAATTATAGTAACAACAGATGGATTTTTAATCTTAAAGCATTTAACGACTATTCATCAAACACTTTTCGTTTTCAAAATTCTGTCACACTTGAAAAGCAATTACAAAAACATGCACGTACACAGGGTAAAGGTATGTTAAGCGAAATTGTTTACCGCTTGAATAAAAATAGCACTCTAAGTATAGCTGCCTGGATTGATAATTACAACAAACAAATTCCACCGCTACTCAATCAAACTTCTGTTGCCACACAGAAAGATGACAATTTAAGAATCACTTCGCAATGGCGTCAGCAGTTGCGTAAGGGGCAGTTAGCAGTTCGTGCTGCATGGTTCAATCAGGGCATTCATTTTTCAGACAGTTTAAAGAACATGAATGCAGCAAGTAAAGCAAAATCATTGCTGGCAGAAGCAGAATATAAATTTCATGCGGGTAAACACAGAGAAATACTTGTGGGCATAAGCAACAATTACACAACGGCATCTGCAGATGAGTATAAAAAGGAAGCACAGCTAAACTATTTTGCACTTTTTATGGGTGAATCGGCACATTTCTTTAACAATAAAATTAAACCCTTTGTATCGCTGCGAAAAGAATTTAATGACAAAAGGGAGGTTCCATTTACATGGTATGCAGGAGGAGAAATTGTATTGTACAAAAACATTTCTTTAAAATTAAATGCTGCAAGTGTCTATCGGAATCCAACTATCAATGATTTGTACTGGCAACCAGGCGGAAATAAAAATCTAAAACCAGAAACCGGAAAAACAGGTGATATTGGCCTTTGTCTAAACGAAATTAGTATTGCAAAAAACATCACTGCAAAGGCTGAAATCACGCTCTTTAACAGGATGATGAAAAATCAGATTATTTGGTTGCCCGAAAATGGTTATTGGTCTGCACAAAATCTTGACGTGACAGAAAGTAAAGGCATAGAAACAAAAACCAACTTACGCTATAATAACAAAAAATGGTTTATGGCCTTAACGGTTGCAACAAATTATGTTGAAGCCACAAACGAAAAAGCCCGCTTTGAAAATGATGCCTCTGTTGGCAAGCAATTAATTTATGTGCCCCTATACTCCAGTAATGGAAGTTTAGCAATAGGGTATGGAAAACTGATTGTAAAATATTCTGTTCAGTATTCCGGCTATCGCTATACAACAACAGATAATCTAGATTACTTAGAACCTTTTTGGCTTCATAGCTTCTATGCTGCATGTAGTCTTTCTGCACAAAAAACAAAATTCCAGCTTTACTTAAAAATCAACAACTTGTTTGACGAGAATTATGAGATAATGCGTAATCGCCCAATGCCTTTGCGCTCATACAAAGCAGGAATTATAATTCAGATAAATTCAAAATCAAAATAAATATGAAAAAACTTCAACTTATCATTGCAACAATGTCACTATTTCAATTGATGGCTGTAAAACTTAATGCACAAACGGTCAGCAATTTCGAAAATCTGACACTACCGGCAGATAGTTTCTTCAACGGATCGTCACAGCAAGGAGGAACAAGTTTCATATCAGGAAATGCCATTTTTCCTAATTTTTTCGACCCATCATTTCAATACTGGCTTTCGGGGTGGGCCTACAGCAATGTTGAAGACAGCAGCACCTCAGGCTTCGGAAACATATATGCCTGTGCATCACTTACAGGTTATAACGGCTCCGGCATTTACGCTATTGGTCAGCAAGGGGCAACTATAGCACTGACAGGAAATGCTGCAGGAAAAGTTGTTAATGGTTTTTATGTAACCAATGCTACTTTCCCCTACATCAGTATGCGTGATGGTGATGCATTTGCAAAAAAATTCGGAGGACCATCAGGCAATGATCCTGATTATTTTATTCTAACCATACACAATTGGTACAATGGTAATTTAAGTAACGATAGTGTGAATTTCTATCTTGCTGACTTTCGTTCTGCAAACAATGCGCAGGATTATATTGTCAACAATTGGCAGTGGGTAGATTTATCAGTTCTTGGCAACACTGACAGTTTGATTTTTACACTTTATTCAAGTGATATTGGCACATTTGGTATCAACACACCTTTATTTTATTGTATTGACAACCTCACCACGGCCGACTCACCTGTAGGAATATCAGAAAATAAAAACGATGTTTTACAAGTATATCCTAATCCTGCATCAACATTTATCACACTATCTAAAAATATGGATAATTTTATTATCACTGATATTGAAGGTCGCGTAGTTTTAGAATCACACCAATCAAATGCAGGCGATAAAATATCTGTATCAGCACTCAAAGAAGGATTGTATTTTATCAATGGACAACACAACAACACATCTATTAAATTAAAATTTATAAAATGCTCGCATTATTAAAAAAAGTATTGATTGCATTGACTTGTATTTTTTCATTAACTGAAAGCATGGCTCAATTTGCACCACCTGCAAGTCAACCGGGCACAACAGCAATTCATAAAGACAGCAGTATTATTGTTTCGTGGGCAACACAATGCAGTATTGTCAGAGGATGGCAAGACATTTCCAATCAGGGATTAGGTGTTTGTACTATTGGAGACAGTACCTCTGCCTTGGGCATGGCCGATGGTCTTGATGTAGTAAGTCTAGGCGATGGAGGCATGGCCACATTAACATTTGCAAATCCAATTATGAATGGAAGCGGCTGGGATTTTGCAGTGTTTGAAAACAGCTTTAGCGAAACATTTCTTGAGCTTGCACTTGTTGAAGTGAGTAGTGATGGAATAAACTTTTTCCGCTTTCCTTCAGTATCATTAACGCAAGATACAATACAGGTAGCAAGTTTTGGAAGCATTGATGCAACACAAATTGATAATCTGGCAGGTAAATACAGTGCAACTTATGGTACACCATTTGACTTAAACATCATGACAGGAATTACCGGACTTGACGTGAATCACATCACACATGTCAGAATTATTGATGTTGTAGGAAGTATTAACGAGCTTTATGCTACATACGATTCTCAGTTGCATAAGATAAATGACCCATGGCCAACACCATTTCCCAGCTCCGGATTCGACCTTGACGCAGTAGGTGTCATTCATCAGAATACAACATCACAAATTGATATTGATGAAAACTATTTCACACTCTCCTACCCCAATCCTTTCAGTAAAAACAATGTGTTTAAATTGACCCTCACAAAAACTGAAGACCTGAGCATCACATTATTTGACCTTTCTGGTAAGTTGATAAAACAAATTTCAGACGGCAAAATCACTTCCGGTGAACATTACTTCAATCTTGGAAATTCTTTGATTGGCAATGGTATTTATTTTTTAAAATTATCATCAAATGAGCATACAGAAACCTTTAAACTTATTGTTAATGATTAAACAATCTGTTTATTTATTTCTTACTTGTATTCTTGTTTTTTCCTGTAAAAAAGACAAGCCTGAAGCAGTAACATCTACTATAATTACCTCTGGCAACAGTGGCTTGATGTATATTAGCAATGAAGGAAATTTTCAGTTTGGAAATGCCGCAATCAGTCTGTATGATAAAGTATCCAAAAATATTACAGAAGATTATTACAAGCAGGTAAATCAAGTTCCTTTAGGTGATGTTTGTCAGAGCATGTGTTACTTTAACAATAAGTTTTATATTGTAGTCAACAATTCTTCTAAAGTTGTGGTAGTTAATGCTGCTACATTTAAAATTGAAGCAACTATTTCAGGTTTTAATTCACCACGCTATATTCTTCCTGTTAGCAATAGCAAGGCATATGTATCGGATCTATACGACAACAGATTGGCAATTGTAAATCTTTCAACAAACAGTATCTCAGGCTATATACCAGCCGTTGCAGGTACAGAACAATTGAAAATGGTTTACGGAAAAGTCTTTGTTTCATCACTCTTCACCGATAAAATTTATGTCATTAATGCAATGACAGATATGCTGACTGACAGCATTGCCTTGGCATATTCGCCCAACTCTATCTGTGAAGATA
The DNA here is from genome assembly GCA_037045145.1 of Bacteroidia bacterium. Classification (NCBI taxonomy): domain Bacteria; kingdom Pseudomonadati; phylum Bacteroidota; class Bacteroidia; species Bacteroidia bacterium. Next base: position 1,465,474 of record JBAOIA010000011.1, on the reverse strand, counting down.
AAAACGGTTTGTTGTGGGTGATGTGTAGTGGCGATTCATTGCAACAAAAGCCATCAGCTTTAATGCAGATAAATCCAATAAATAATCAGGTGCTAAAAAGTTTTTATTTTAATGGCAAACATGCACCCTGGCGTATGAACATGAGTCAACAGAATGACACATTATATTTTCTTGATCGCCATGTATGGCAAATGAGCATCAGCGACACCTCATTGCCTTCAACACCATTCATCAATGGTAATGGAAAATTATTTTATTCTTTGGCTGTTGACCCAAACAGAAATGAAATTTATGTATCGGATGCAATTGATTATTTGCAGCGAGGAAGTATTTATCGTTATAGTGCTGCGGGAAATTTGATTGACCAGTTTAAGGCAGGTATTATCCCCGGAGGTTTTTGTTTTCAGTAAAACAGGATTCGGAAAGACTTAGAAAAGATGTGATCCCGATTGGATTCGAACCAATGACCTACTGCTTAGAAGGCAGTTGCTCTATCCAGCTGAGCTACGGGACCAAACAGCCGTAAACATAAAAGTCTAAAGCGGTAACCACTTTAGACTCTTTTTACTTGTCGGGGTGGCAGGATTCGAACCTGCGACCTCCTGCTCCCAAAGCAGGCGCGATGAACCGGGCTACGCTACACCCCGAAAATTTTTAAATTCTGTTACGACTCAAAGAACAACTTTTATGCGAAAAAACATCTGTTTCGCCATACACCTGATTTTCGCAAAACTTTTGCGGTGAGGGTGGGATTCGAACCCACGGTACAGGTTGCCCCGTACGACAGTTTAGCAAACTGTTCCTTTCGGCCTCTCAGGCACCTCACCTTTTCAGATGGGCGGCAAAGGTAAAAAAAAGTATATGTAAACAAAACTATATGATTTAATTTTATTTTTTTTATGCTCTTATATGCTAATATTGCCATTATGAGAGTTGCCGGTATCAATATTTTATTCGTGTTTTCGATTTTAATGGTCTCTTGCACAGACCACAAGCCCCAGAATTATACTGTGGCTGAGACAAACAGCAATTCCGGATTTATTGCAATTCCAGATGCAAAAATCTGGGATCCGGCATGGAGTACAGAAAATAAAGTCGTGTATCAGGTTCTTCAGGAGCCCGACAACCTGCACCCAACAAACGGAAAAACTTTGATGCGTAGTGAAGTTATGCTTTATACACAAAGTGTTTTGATTGGAACAAATTTTATGACCAACACATTAAAACCAAATCTTCTCAGCAAACTACCCTTATATGATGCAGCAAATAGTTCGTACAAATTCCATTTGAGAAATGATGCTCTATGGGACAATGGTGAACACCTGACTGCAAATGATATTCTTTTCACATTGAAAGTTTACAAATGTGTGCTGACACAAAATGATTTTTTCAAGCCCTACCTTGACAACATGATTGAATTTATTCCAGATTCAAATGATTCTTTTGCTTTTAGTATTAAAATTGCTAAACCCTATCTGCAGGATGTTGCCATCTGGGGTGATATAATTATTATGCAACAATCGTTTCATGATCCGAAAAATATTCTTGGAAAATATTTGTTGGCAACCATTGCAGCGGAAGATTTTCGTTCCAATGCTCCTCAAGAAATTAAAAATTGGTTTGAAGAATTTAATTCTGAAGCAACAGGATTTGATTTAAAAAAACTAAATGGACTGGGACCTTATAAAGTCACTGCATGGGAGCATGGTCAATTCTTAACATTAGAAAAGAAAAGCAATCATTGGACAGATCACTCCAAGGATTCATCAGAACATTCCACTGTTGCAAAAATAATTTTCAAAATCAACAGCGATCCCAATGTAAATGTCCTTGAATTTAAGAAGCAACAATTTGATGCCAGCACAACACTTGCAACAAAATCACTATTAAAATTACGTGAGGATTCTTTATTCAATCATAATTACAATGCTCAGTTTACAAGCACATTCAATTATTCATTTGCTGCTTTTAATATGAAGCCTGATGGGAAGAAACATAATAAGATATTTGATAATTTAAATGTAAGAAAAGCAATTTCCATGCTATTTCCCTATGAACAAATAAACAGAGCTTTGTACAAAGGAGAATACAAAAGACAGGCCGGACCTGTTTGTAGTCATAAATATAATTTCAATGAATCGCTTACACCAATTTTGCAAAATTACAATGAAGCCATAAAACTAATTGCCAATGCCGGCTGGAAAGACAGTGATCATGATGGTGTACTCGATAAAATGATTGATGGCATAAAGGAAGATTTTAAATTTGATATGAATATCTACTCCGGCATTCCTGACTGGAACGATCTTTCATTACTGCTTGCTGCCGAATTAAAAAAAGCAGGTATTGTGATGAATATTGTTCCACTTGAAGTGCCTGTGTTTTTAGAAAAAGCACGAACACATGATTTCGATATGCTCATGAGTGTGTGGACAACCAATGTTTCGCCAGATGACTTTACACAACTCTGGCATTCGTCAAGTTGGAGTGAGAATGGCGATAATTATTCCGGATTTGGCAACAGTACGTCTGACGCATTGATTGATTCAATAAAATTTACAATTGATGATTCTCTGCGAACTGCAATGGACAAGCGTTTTCAAAAAATGGTGGTTGATGATGTGGCTTATGTTTTTCTTTTTAACTCGCAACGCAGAATTGCAGTACACAAACGTTTCGGAAATGTAAATCTCTATTTTGAAAAACCCGGATTGCTACTCAATACTTTTAGATTACTTTCACCGGTTAACAAAACATCTGCAACAGGATAAATAAAATCAGAAACAGGAAGATGCGGCATATCATTTTCAAATATTTTTTTATTTTATCTGCACTGTTGCTGTCATCGTTTATGCTATCGGTTTATATGCCGGGTGATGCATTGGACTACATCCTCATCAGGGAAGAAAAAACAAGTATATCTTCCTCAAATTATGAGCATCAAAAAACATTACTTGCTCAACGGTTGGGTTATAACAAACCTTTATTTTATTTTTCTGTAACATCTCTGGCCGAATTAGGATGGCAGCATTATCTTCCTTCAGAGCAACAACAAAAAAGTTATAATCACTTGTTGCGCAATTATGGCTGCGGCAGTGAAGTATTTACTTTTTATTTGATGATAAATGCTGCCCGAACAGCAATAACAGCCTCATTAGCATCGGTAACTGATACTTCCTACAGACAAACTGCTGCTAAAGCAGCAAACTGCTTATATCAGATAGAAACACAAGTAAACCTGAATAAGAATGACAGCATTATAAATTCATTCAACACTTACGCTGCTACATTAAAGCTAAATTCATTGGCAAACTCTATTTTGCAGTCATATAATAATATGCAAACTCAAAAATCATCATGGAAAAAATGGACACCTGTAATTCAATTGAATTCACAAAATCGCTTTCATGACTGGTTTTTTGGCACAGATAAGTATAGCGGCATCATCCATTTAAACTTAGGCCAATCACTTTATACCGGAAGAAGCATTGGCTCATTGCTGAAAGAAAAAATATTCTGGTCATTGTTATTGACTGTGCTTGCAATTTTTATTGCATTTTTTTTCGGCTTATTTATTTCCTTATGGTTAGCGTATGCAAATAATAAATTTGCCGGTCGCATAATCAACACAACAACAGTGCTTTTTTATTCTTTACCGGTATATTTTGCAGGAACAGCTTTGCTATATTTTTTTTCTAATCCTGATTTTTTGCAAATATTTCCTTCCTCAGGAATTAGTCCAATTGGGGGCTTTTCTTCAGACACAAGTCTTTCTGAAAAATTTATACACACATTACCTTATCTTATTCTTCCGCTAATTTGCTACACCTATTCATTGTGGGCATTTGTGCAACGCACATCTGCCAGTTTAATAGCGGCTGAGTTAAAAAAACCTTATGCATTAATGGCGCTAGCAAAAGGGTTAACAAAAAAAGAAGTTGTAATCAGACACATCTTTCCAAATATTATAGCGCCATTTGTAGCCTTGCTCGCAAACATGTTTCCTGCCGTTATTGGTGGTTCTGTAATTATTGAATCATTATTTTCAATTCCGGGAATGGGGCTTGAGTTGATCCATGCAACTACAACAAGAAACTATCCTTTTATTTCTGCTGTTATTTTAATTACCGGGCTAGTTACAATGCTACTTTATCTGATGAATGAATGGATACATCACTACATTGACCCACGAACTAAATCTGTTTATACATGAGTAGAAAGGTGAAAGTTCGTTTTGCAAAACTATGGCTTTTATCAGTGGTCCTTCTGGCAATATTTGCACCATTTATTGCTAATGAAAAACCGCTTTTTGGAAATGACACTTTAACTTCTAACGACAATTCATCTGATGAATTAGGGAATAATAGCAACCCGCAGATTCTGCACCTTATACCCTACTCGCCCGGTCAGCCAAAACAAAATGATGTAGCACTATTAAGTCCATTTCAAAAAAACTTTTATACAAATCAGAAAGGACAACAAGTTGAAATCCCACTCCGGTTTCATCATTGGTTGGGTACTGATGCAATTGGTGCTGACGTAGCTGCAGGAATAGTATTTGGTTTACGGCATAGTTTACTCATTGCCATATTCTCAATGATTTTGAGTATTGCAATTTCATTGATTTTAGGTGTTTATTCAGGATACTTTGCTGACTCCGGCATCTATCTTAACCGAATAAAATTCATTTCATTAATCATGTTCCTGTTTCTGGTTTGGTTTTATTGTTTTAACACCTTTGCAATGGAATGGCACAACCTGTTTCAACAATTTAACGTCATCAATTTAAAAGACTTATTACCTTGCTTTATATTATTTCTGTTTTTAACGATTGCTTTATTTACTTTTTGGCATGCTATCAACAAAAGAGCCGCCACAGAGATAAAGCAAATCCATCTCAATCCTGATTTTTGGATTTCGTTGCTGACACAAGTAATGGTAGCTGTACCACAACTCATTATCATTATTGCATTATCATCATTGTTTCAACCTTCCGGCATCACACTAATATTGGTTTTCGGATTAGTTTTATGGGTTGAACCATCAAGAATGATCAGAACAGAGGTACAGCGCCTTCGCAGTGAAGGCTTTGTTGATGCTGCAATTGTTACCGGTTTATCATTCAGGCAAATTGTATTCAGGCATTTAATACCAAATCTTATTCCTATTCTAAAACCTGTGTTCTTATATGGAATGGCAGCCGTAATACTTAGTGAGTCTGGACTTTCTTTTATTGGGTTAGGCGTAAATCCCGGAACCGTTACCTTAGGTGGTCTTATGGCACAGGCAAAAGAAAATATTGATAGCTGGTGGTTGATACTTTTTCCTGGTTTATGTATCTTCTTAACAATTCTGAGTTTGACGGTTTTAAGCGAGAAAACCAAGTCTTAATTTATTATCAAGCTACCGTGTATTCAACCCGTACATGATAGATACTTCCAAGCATTTTCTTAAACAATTTTTTTAATTCGGTAATATCTCTGAAAGTAATATTACAGTTTGAAAATTGACCGTGTGCAATTTGGTTATCTATTATATCATCAACCAATTTATTGATGTTCTCTGAATCGTGCTTCTTGAGGCTTCGCGATGCAGCTTCAACAGAATCGGCCATCATCAATACAGCAGTCTCTCTGCTGAATGGTTTTGGACCGGGATAGTGAAATGCATTTTCATCAATAATTTTGTCTGGATAATTTTTCAGATACGACTCGTAAAAATATTGTACACGCGATGTTCCATGATGTGTTCTGATGAAATCAATTACCAGATCGGGCAGGTTGTGCTTTCTGGCTATTTCTATTCCCTTAATTACGTGGCTGATGATAATACCTGCACTTTCATCAAAAGACAACTCATCATGCGGGTTTACCTGAGTAACCTGATTTTCGATAAAATAAAGTGGCATATCCATTTTACCAATGTCATGATATAATGCTCCGACTCTAACCAACAATGCATTACCTCCGATCTTAAACATTGCCGATTCGGCCAGGTTTGCAACCTGCAATGAATGCTGAAATGTTCCGGGCGCTTTTATACTCAGATCATGCAATAATGGATTGTTACTATCAGCAAGTTCTATCAATGAAATATCAGAAGTGACTTTGAAAATACGCTCTAGAAAATAAATCAATGGATATGCAAAAAGTGTCAGCAGCACGTTTGCAAGTAACCAGAAAGAATTTTCCCAATTGACTTTAACCATATTTCCTGCATGAATAATTTCGAGGCTGGTATAACAAACAAAATAGCCGATATAGACAAACAATACTGCCCAAGAAACATGTGAGCGATTGCGCATATCTTTTATACTGAATATAGTTATCATACCCGCACAGATTTGTGTAAACACAAAATCAAAACCATTGGATGCAATTGATCCTAAAATTAATATTGTGATAATATAGCCAAACAAAGCAAGCCGTGTATCAAAAAATGTACGTAGTACAATAGGCAGAATACATAATGGAACAATATACAAACTCACAGCTTCTACTTTAAGTGACCATGTGTATATAAATACATCGAAAACTACCATCAATAAAATAATACTTAGTCTTCTGTTTGACTGAAAAATATCTTTTCTGCGTTGTGCCAGGAATATCATCAATAAAGAAAGGCACAAAACAACCAATATTACCTGGCCTACAAGTACATGTTTATTGGGACGGGCATACTCTTCTGTAATTGACTTCAGAGATTCCAGCTCCTGATATTTTTCACGTGTTACAACTTCGCCTTTTGCAATAATCAAATCGCCTTTTTCAACCATTCCACGAGTTTCAGAGACCGACCTTAGCAACTCATCTTTAAAACGGTCTGTCATTACTTTGTCAATGGTTAAATCATTGCTTACCAAAGGAGCAAGTAATGAAATTGCCATATCCGGAGCGTCAATATGCTTTTCTTTCGCAATTCGAGCCAGCTCGTTAACGGCATCATCTTCAAAAATAAAATTGTTGGCAGGTATCAAATCAACACCTTTGATTATTCTGGCCTGACCAAAAGAAATGGTGCGTGCACTTTCGTCTGCCACGCCATTCTTATAGAGTTCGCTGGCAAGAATGGAAATTTCCTGCCTTAACAATTCTGCATTATGTTTATCGACCGGATCAATTCGTGCTATTGCTCGTTGTAAAACTTGCTCTTTAACGGCTGTATCGCGTTCAAAAAAAAGCGTTGCATTGAGAAGTAAAATTCTTTTCTCAGCATTGAGCGAATCCTTATTTTTCAGAACAGCAAAATCAAATGGAGCTACCAGGTCTTTTTCAGTCCAGGGTTTAGATATTGAATAATCAAATTTATACCTTACCTGATGTGGCAACATTTTAATAATCAGAAAGGCTGTAAAACAAAAGATAATAAATTTAAGAACTATCTCATGTTGATTGCTAATGTAAAGGAGTTTCTTTTTCATTGGCTGCTAAATTATTAAAAAGCAATTCAGCAGAAAAAAAATAAAAGCAAGCCTGTAAGCCGGATTCTGTAATCTGAATACTTTGCAGCATTCAAACCCCCTATCATTTGTCTGTTTGCGGCATACCCTTCACGAAGATGTTCATTGCTGAACAAACGGCAACGAGCCATTGCCTGTTCGTGATATATTTTGCCTTTCAACTCCTGAGGTTTACCTTGCATTTTCATTACTGAAGATGCCCGTAAGCTCTTACCTCACGTTTTCACCTTTACCACCATGCAATTCATTGCTGGTGGAATTGTTATCTCTGTGGCACTTTCTGTTATAGCTTCATCACTAAAACTACACCCTCCTTTAACAGGAGGCAGGATGCTCTCTGTTGCCCGGACTTTCCTCTCTTAAACGAGTCAAGAGCGATAGAGCGGCTTGCTGATGCAAAAATACGATTTATTAGCCTTAATTTTTTATTCAGTTCAATAAACATTCCATCGTTGATTTTTTGTCTTTATTTCAACCAAACATCCCGTATGACATAAGTTTAGGTTAGCTACTTTAGCACTATGAGTAAGGTGGCATATATTAATGGCTTTTCAGCATATATTAAATTGGAAAAATCGTTATCTGCCAATTCCAATGAGGCCTATAAACATGATGTGGAATTGCTTTACGAGTTTCTTCAGGAAAAACACATAGAAAAGAGCGTTGAAACACTTTCACTAGACCATTTGCAGCAATTTATTCAGTGGATAAATGAACGGAATCTTAGCGCCCGATCGCAAGCCAGAATTATTTCAGGCATTAAAGCATTTTATAAATTTCTCTTACTCGAAAATATTATCTCTGATGACCCTACAACATTATTAGAAACGCCTAAACTGGGAAGAAAACTTCCTGAATTTTTAACTATTCAAGAAATTGACACCTTGCTAAATGCTATTGATTTAAGTACAGCCGAAGGTCAGCGCAACAGAGCCATGCTCGAAACACTTTATAGTTCAGGGTTACGTGTAAGTGAACTCATTTCCTTAAAAAAATCGAATTCCTTTTTTGACATAGGTTTCTTAAAAATTACAGGTAAAGGCAATAAAGAAAGATTAGTTCCCATAGGCTCATCGGCTATTAAACATATCCATATTTACGAAGAGTCTTTCAGAAGACAAATAAAAATTAAAACCGGAAATGATGATATCCTTTTTCTTAATAGAAGAGGTGCTCAGCTAACACGTGTCATGGTGTTTACCATCATCAAACAATTAGCAATTAAAATTCAACTCAAGAAAAAAATAAGCCCACATACTTTCAGACATAGTTTTGCTACACACCTTATTGAAGGTGGTGCCGATTTACGTGCTGTGCAGGAAATGCTCGGTCATGAAAGTATCACTACAACAGAAATTTACACTCACTTGGATAGAGATTATCTTCGTCAGGAAATTATGCAACATCATCCACGCGCATGAGCGAAAAGAAACGACTTGTTATAATCGGTGGTGGTGCTGCAGGTTTTTTTTCTGCTATCAATGCTGCACAAATGGCGTCAGATCTGGAAGTAATTATCTTAGAAAAAACACATAAGTTATTGTCAAAGGTTCGTATTTCCGGTGGTGGTCGTTGTAACGTTACACATCAGTGCTTTGATAATAAACTCTTAGCTGCAAATTATCCCCGAGGAAATAAAGAATTACTAAGTTGTTTTCATCAGTTTAATGCCTCTGACACTATTGAGTGGTTCAGTCAGCGTAAAATAAAATTAAAAGCAGAACCAGATGGAAGGATGTTTCCTGACACAGATTCATCAGAAACCATAATCCATTGCTTTTTGAATGAAGCGGACAAATTAGGTGTAACCATTAAAACCGGTGTGGCATTAACAAATTACTCTCAAACAGAAGATGGAAGATTTATTTTGAACCTATCTGACAAAACTACCATGCACGCCACATTTCTGCTCATTGCTTCAGGTGGACATCCAGCAGCATCATCGTATTCGTGGATTTGTACTTCATCAAATCATACTATAATTAATCCTACTCCTTCACTTTTCACTTTCAATATCCCAAATTCTCCATTCAAAGGTCTTGAAGGAGTTGCCACAGAAGTTACTTTAAATTTACCGGCTTACAACAGAACTGAACAAGGTCCGCTACTCATCACACACTGGGGATTGAGTGGCCCGGTAGTTTTGCGCATGTCAGCATGGGCGGCAGCATGGTTAAATCAACAGAATTATCTTACCGAAGTCTCGATAAATTTTTTGCCAGGTTTCAATCATACAAAAGCTTTAGAAAAATTTGCCGAAAACAAAAATCTGTATGCAAGGACAAATGTAGCAACCAACAAATTTTTTACTAATATACCGAACCGGTTATGGGAACGTTTAATTGATTATGGAAACATTGACAAACAAACACAGTATGCGCAACTTTCTAAAAAGCAAATCAACACATTAATAAATCTTTTAGTTGACTTTAGAGTTAAAATGAACGGCAAAACAACTTTCAAAGAAGAGTTTGTGACATGTGGCGGAGTTCACTTAACTGAAATAAATATGAAAACTATGGAAAGCAAAATAATAACCAATTTGTTTTTTGCAGGAGAAGTGATAAATGTTGATGGCATTACCGGTGGATTTAACTTTCAGGCAGCATGGTCAACAGCCATGATAGCAGCACGCAATATTGCAACAAGATGTTACAATAGCTAACTTTGCAAATATGAAAAAGTTGGTTTTAATTCCTATTTCAATAGCTGCATTTTTGATTTTGACATCTTCTTGTAAAAATAATCCGGACGAACAAAAACCAAAGCAGGAGCAACAAATAAATTCCGAAAAATTAAAAGAGCAGTTAGTTAAGGTCAACAAAGCGCAGGTTTATTCTGAAGATGATCAGATTGAAGATTTTTTGAAGCGATACAAATATCCGGTTGAAACAACAGCAACAGGGCTAAGATATTATATTTACAAGACCAATAAAGGCATCAAGCCAAATGCTCACAGCATTGTCCAAATTGCTTACAGAGTCCATTTACTTGATGGCACTTTATGTTACTCGTCTGACAGCACAGGCAATTTAGTTTTTCAAATCGGTAAAACAGATCTTCCGGTTGGTTTACAAGAAGGCGTTCAACTATTGTCAATAGGAGAAAAGGCTGTATTAATAACACCTTCAAAACTAGGTTATGGTTTCACCGGTGATGGGGCTAACATTCCACCTAATGCGGTTTTATATTATGATGTTGAATTGTTAAAAATAAAAAAATAAATGTGTAAACAAATCGCTTTTCTTTTGGCTACCTTACTTTTAATTTCATCGTGTGGCAAAAAATTCAAGAAACTTGAATCTGGTCTTGAATACTGTATAATTGATTCAAAAACAAATGCAAGCAAAGCCAAACCGGGTGATATTCTTAATTTAAACATGCTTTACAAAACAGAGAGTGACACTGTGCTGTTTAATTCGAAAGCAATTTCAGATTCATTCAGACTTATCCTGAAAAAACCACAATATTCCGGTGATATAAACGAAGGACTTGCATTGATGCAACCTGGCGACAGTGTACAATTTAAAATTGATGCTGAAAAATTTTATAATGAATCACTCAAACAATCTCTTCCGCACTATATTAAACCGGGAAGTAAAATAATTTTTGAAGTACGATTGATAAAAATTACTCATCTAAAGGAATACGAAAAGGAACTTTCATTAGCAAAAAAGAAAAAGAGAGATGAGGAGACTACTTTGGTAAGTAACTATGTAATTGACCATAATCTGAAAGGAGAATTTCTTCCAACAGGAACTTTTATTACTGTTATCAAGGAAGGAAAAGGCCGCAGTGCCAATGCTGAAAACCTGGCTGATGTTCTGTACACAGGCAGCTTTCTTGATGGAACTGTTTTTGACAAGCGGACAGATATTCAGAATCCATTTCGCTGTAAAGTTGGAAGCAATGGACTAGTTGATGGTTGGAATGAAGCTTTGCAAAGAATGAAAGAAGGCGGCAAAGTGGTTGTTGTTCTTCCTTCTAACAGCGCTTATGGCGAAAAAGGTTATGGACCGATTCCTCCTTATACACCAATTATTTTTGAAATTGAATTATTAAAAGTTCTTTAATAAAAATTACACCAATTATTCCTGTTGTAAACTCTGAGCAATTATCGTTTACATAAATATAAATTCATCTTTGTTGTACTTGAAAGTTACTAACAGCAATATGATTTATTTTAATTGTGTTTTTCTTCATAAAGAAAATATTACTTAACAAACTGAAATATGATTTCAAAGCCGGCAATCAAGATTCTCTCTGACCTTGTGCTATTTAATTAAATCATTTATCAATAAAAGTCATTCACCTTTGTTTTTATTATCTCTCAAAACAGGTTTGTATTCATAGGTGTAAAACTTCAAAACTTCCTAAGAAAAATATTTTCAGGAGCGTTTATCTTTGCACTTATTATTCTGTAATAAACCGACATCATGAAATATTACTACTATACTTTTATACTAATTGTTTTTCTTTTAACAAATCAATTATCAAATGCACAGGTACTTCCTCCACAATTTACGGATCAACTTGTCAGTACAGGTTGGGACTTTGTTGAAGGTTACACTGATGATTCAACAGGACAAAAATATGTTTGGGAAAAAGCAGGATTGGTTTGGGTTGTTGATACCAATGGTGTAAAATTACCACAACCATTAATTGACATCAGTGAAGAAGTTGGTAACTGGCGCGATCATGGCATGAATGGTTTTGCCATTGACCCAAACTTCAGAACCAACGGATACTTTTATTTATACTACGTTGTTGACAGACATTATCTCCTTCATTATGGTACAGGCAGCTATAGTCCAACCACAAATGAATATGATGCTGCTACTATTTGCCGTATAACAAGATATACTGCAAATGCGGCTACAAATTTTACAACAACTGTTCCCGGAAGCAGACTTATTTTACTTGGTGAAACAAAAAAAACGGGCATTCCGGTTTTGTACGATACACATAGTGCAGGAACACTGTTGTTTGCAACAGATGGAACATTAATCGTTACAACTGGTGATGGAGCTTCACCAGCAACAGCAGATAGTGGACAAATTGCATCTATACTCAGTTATTGGGCTCAGGCATTAGCTGATAGTATTATCACACCACAACAAAATGTTGGTGCATATCGGGCACAACTAATTCAATCTTTGAACGGAAAAATTTTACGTTTAGATCCGTCAACAGGTGATGGAATTCCTTCAAATCCTTTTTATGACAGCACTGATGCTCGTTCACCCCAATCAAGAGTTTGGGCATTAGGTCTAAGAAATCCTTTTCGTATTTCACTTAAACCCGGAACCGGAGAATCTGATCCTACGGCAGGTAATCCAGGAACATTTTTTGTTGGTGATGTAGGTTGGCAATTTTGGGAAGATATTAATATTTGTAATAGTCCCGGAATGAATTTTGGGTGGCCTGTATATCAAGGCTATGATTTAGATCCAAATTATTTTGCCGCAAAACAATTTAACTACTTTGCACCAAATCCACTTTATGGTTCCGGTGGTTGTACTCAACCATATTTTACATTTCATGAATTGGTAAAAAACCCTACTGCCAACGGCATTGTAAGTTTTAACAATTCTTGTAACGCGGGTCAACCAATTCCGGCAACAGTACATACCTTTATTCATGCACGCCCTGTGATTGATTATTATCATGGTAATCGCTCTCGAACAGGAATTTTTACCGGCAACAATGCTTCTACTATAGATATTGATGACCCACAATCACCTGTTGATGGTGTACGCTTTGGTGGTTTTGCTTCTGTTGCAGGTCCACTATATCAAGGTGATAAATTTCCTTTGGATTTACAAGGAAGTTATTTCCATGCCGATTATGGAGGAGAATGGATAAAGCAATTTAAATTTAATGCAAACGATACAGCCACTTATGTCAGAGATTTTGCTTCAAACATGGGGCCTGTAGTTTTTTTAACTGAAAACTTAAGAGATGGTTGTCTCCATTATGTAAAATACCCGGATCAAATCAGAAAAATTTGTTACGTTGGAAATGTAAATAACATACCAACAGCAGTTGCATTATCTGATACTTCGTATGGTGCATCACCGTTACTTGTTCATTTTGATGGCAGTCAATCACACGATCCGGAGAATGATTCGCTTTCTTTCTTCTGGAGTTTTGGCGATGGCTTTACTTCAACTCAGATAAGCCCTCAACATACTTATAATAGTCCGGGTGGTGTTATTCAAAGTTATTGGGCTGTATTAACGGTTACTGACACAGCAGGTAATACTGCAAAAGATTCTGTTTTTATTTCAATAAATAATACACCTCCTGTTGTAAACATCACAAGCTTTAATGATGGCGATTTGTATTCTATGCTTCAGATTTCAACACTGCCACTTCAGGCATCTGTTACAGATGCAGAGCATACACCGGGCCAACTACATTATAAATGGAATGTTTATTTTCATCACAACCAGCACGAACATCCTGAGCCTACTGATACTAACAAAATAACCACAGCAACTATTTTACCAGCCGGTTGTGACGGTGAAATTTATTACTACCGTATTAGATTAACAGTCACTGATGACGGAGGGCTCAGTGGATACAGTGAAAAAAGTGTTTATCCAAATTGCACAACTGATTGCAATGGTGTTTTTAATGGCACTGCTTTCTTAGATTCGTGTAACACCTGTGTTGGCGGTAACACCGGACTTCAACCTTGCATACAAGATTGTCATGGTGACTGGGGTGGTACTGCATTCTTAGATTCTTGTAATACATGTGTTGGTGGTAACACAGGACTTCAACCTTGCATTCAAGATTGTCATGGTGACTGGGGTGGCACTGCTTTCTTAGATTCTTGTAATACATGCGTTGGTGGTAATACAGGACTGCAACCATGCATTCAAGATTGTCATGGTGACTGGGGTGGTACTGCTTTCTTAGATTCTTGTAATACATGCGTTGGTGGTAACACGGGACTTCAACCATGCATACAAGATTGTCATGGTGACTGGGGTGGTACTGCATTCTTAGATTCTTGTAATACTTGTGTTGGTGGTAACACAGGACTGCAACCATGCACACAAGATTGTCATGGTGACTGGGGTGGTACTGCATTCTTAGATTCTTGTAATACTTGTGTTGGTGGTAACACAGGACTGCAACCATGCACACAAGATTGTCATGGTGACTGGGGTGGTACTGCATATATTGATTCATGTGGAATTTGCGTTGGTGGACTCACAGGACTTCTACCTTGCATTCAAGATTGTCATGGTGACTGGGGTGGCACTGCATTTTTAGATTCCTGCAACACCTGTGTTGGTGGCAATACCGGACTGCAACCATGTACACAAGATTGTCATGGTGACTGGGGCGGAACTGCATTCTTAGATTCGTGTAACACCTGTGTTGGTGGAAACACCGGACTGCAACCTTGCATTCAAGATTGTCATGGTGACTGGGGTGGCGCTGCATTTTTAGATTCTTGTAGTACATGCGTTGGTGGACTCACAGGACTTCTACCTTGCATACAAGATTGTCATGGTGATTGGGGTGGCACTGCTTTCTTAGATTCGTGTAACACCTGTGTTGGTGGTAATACAGGATTACAACCTTGCATTCAAGATTGTCATGGTGACTGGGGTGGTACTGCATTCTTAGATTCGTGTAACACCTGTGTTGGTGGTAACACCGGACTGCAACCTTGCATTCAAGATTGTCATGGTGACTGGGGTGGTACTGCTTTCTTAGATTCTTGCAATACATGCGTTGGTGGTAATACAGGATTACAACCTTGCATTCAAGATTGTCATGGTGATTGGGGTGGAACTGCATATCTTGACACTTGTGGAATTTGTGTTGGCGGTAACACCGGGCTTTGGGATTGTGATACCATAAATGCAATAAATAATATTTCCTGGTATAACGAAGTTTCTATTTATCCAAATCCTTTAAGTGGGGAAGATATTATTGTAAAAGCCGGCAATTATTCCGGCAACACGGAAATTTTTATAACAGACTTAACAGGAAAATTAATTTTCAAATCTGAATGTTATATGGAAAAAGGAAAGTGCCTGGTAAGTCTCCATCCAATGCCTGTTGATGGACTATATCTTTTCAAGATACATTTCAGTAAAAACATGATGGTAGTTAAACGACTCTCTATATACGGTCAGTAGCAGATTAATCCTCTACTTCTTCCGTTGCACTTACTCTGAAAGAGAAACTTTTGTGAACAACAAAACTTATCAGTCCTATGCTCACTGCCGAAAATGCACGCGCAATAGTCGGGAACCAATGCATTTGGCGAATAAGGAATTTCATCAACACATAATTCAAAAACAAAACACCTATAGCAACCAATACAAAACGTAAAAACTGATGATGCCCCTTTAAATCTGATTCTTTAAAAACCAAAGATTTTGTGAGAAAAAAATTTGTTAACAATCCGCATGAATAAGATAACATCAAAGAAACTGTTGGTGCAGAAAATGTATAAAAAGAAAATACAATATCCCTCTTTTCGAACAAATAATTAAAAGCTAAAAAATAAATTCCTACATCAACTATTGTTGCAGATGCAGCCGAAAAAAAATACCGAACCACTTTAAGGTTCAGAACACGCATAGTGAATTTTATCATCAGGGCGCTAAAATAGGTTTTCCTGATTTGCCGTCAATCATTGTTGAAAAACTATGAGTTAATAATATTTTGAAGGCAACAGATAATTACTTACATAATCCGTTACACCTTCCTCAAGTGTATAAAATGGCTCTTTGTATCCGATAGCATTGAGTTTTGCCATTTTTGCCTCCGTAAAATACTGGTATTTATCTCTGATATCGGCAGGCATATCAATGAACTGTATATTGTTCTCAATGCCCATTGCCTTAAAAGTGCTTGATGCTAAATCATAAAAACTCCTGGCTTTTCCGGTACCAAGGTTATAGATACCTGAATTTTTACGGTGGTGCATCAAAAAATAACAAACCGATGTAACATCTTTCACATAAATAAAATCACGCAATTGCCAGCCATCCTTATATTCAGGGCGATGTGACTTAAATAATTTAACTACCCCATCATTTTGAATCTGATTAAATCCATGAAAAATAACCGATGCCATTCTGCCTTTATGAAATTCATTTGGCCCATAGACATTAAAAAATTTTAATCCGCACCAGAAATATGGTTTTTCATTTTGAGCAAGTGCCCACTTGTCAAATTCGTTTTTTGAATCGCCATACGGATTTAAAGGTTTAAGCCGGCTTATTTTACTTTCATCATCATCATACCCTGCTTCTCCTCCACCATAGGTTGCAGCCGATGATGCATAAACAAGTGGCAGACCATATTCAACACACTTCTGCCAAATCATTTTACTGTATTCAACATTCAGCTCATCAAAAATCTTTTTGTTAAATTCTGTTGTATCTGTTCTTGCTCCTATATGAAATATAAACTGAGTAAGTTGATGATTTTCGTCTAACCATTTAAAAAATAGTTTTCGATCTACTTTGCCTGTAAATCTTTTTCCTTCAAGATTTTTATTTTTTTGTTCATTGCTGAAGTCATCTACAAGAATCAAATCATTAAAATTCTCTTCGTTGAGTTTCTTCACCAAACAACTGCCAACAAATCCTGCGGCTCCAGTTACTACTATCATTTTTTAATTTACTAAATTCTTTAACTCATCTACAAATACTGCTTCTGCCTTAGGCAGTAAACCGGCAATTTCTCCTTCTGCCAACAACTTTCTGATTGCCATTTTTCCTGTTTCACCAAGTTCTTTTGACCATTGATTAACGTACAATGAAATGTGTTGTTGTTGTACACTTATATCCATCTCCTGAGCATGCTGTCCGATAAAATGAGCAGAAGCCTTAGGGTTTTTCATAGCATAAACAACACTATCATGCATTAATTTATTTAATTGCATCTTTACTTCCGGAGGCAGACTCTTCTTCACTGCAATGCAACCCAATGGTAAAGGGCATTTATATTTAGTTTCCCAAAGCTCTCCGAGATCGGCAATTTTTTTTAGTCCCCGCAGATGATAAGTAAAACGGCTCTCATGTATAACTAATCCTGCATCTGCTTTCTCTGTCAACACTTCATTTTCAATATCTGAAAAGAGCAGCTCTTTTTTATTTTTTACATCCGGAGCAAACATTGTCAGCAACAAATTTGCAGTTGTGTATTTTCCGGGAATAACAACCTTTAACTGAGGTAAATCTTCCCATTTAAAATTATGCTTGCTTACTAAAAGCGGTCCGCATTGATGACCAAGAGCAGCTCCTGAAGTTAGCAGCTCATATTTGTCGGCAAGATGTGCAAAGGCAGCAAAACTAAGTTTAGTTATATCTGCCTCTTCTTTCAATGCCGACTGATTTAATTCTTCAACATCTGCCATTGTAATATTAAACTGATGGCCTTGCATATTAATTAACCCTTCTACCCATGCGTGAAACATAAAGGTGTCATTTGGGCAGGGCGAAAATGCTAATGTAAGTGCATGTTTCATGCAACAAAATTACATAAAGCTTGTTTATTAACTTAGCCCACGATAAATATTCTCTGAATCATGTCATTCATTCTGAAAACCAATCAGGCAGCCTACCTTCTTGACCCAACTAATGATAGTCTTGTGTTGAAGCGCAAAGGCAAGTGGAGCTCTGTGTATTTAGGCTATCGCGTTGATGATAAATTACCGGTGGTGATTAAAAAACTACACAACCCTGATGAAATGCAAACACAATTAAGGTTTCAACGTGAAGCATTGATGGGTTTTAATTTTGATGGTGTACAGCATACACTTGATGCATGGAAAGATGACAGCGGCTATTACATTATTAAAGAATTTATTGATGGTCTTTCTATGCGTCAACTTTTGCAACATGATATAAAAAACAGAGCACAATTCAGTATCAAGTGCATTGTTGCCACGCTCGAAATTCTCGAAAAAATTCATAGTAGTGGAATTGTACATGCAGATATACGCCCTGACAATATTTTAATTCTTGTAAATAAAAGAGGCAATCCCGATTTATTAAACCCAAGTATCCGAATCATTGATTTCGGACTTTCCGTCAACATGGCAGAGCCGTTAGCAACACAAAGACTTCCTTTCTCGCTGCTTTATTCTCCACCTGAACAATTATTAAACTTGCCGGAACTCATAAATGCTTCTACAGATTTGTTTAGCCTGGGGCTCACATTATATGAATCTGTGGCTAAATATCCTCCATTTTTTCAGGAGAATCCGGAGATGATAATGCACATGCAATTAAATACAGTTGTTGCTGAACATCCAAAAATACATCCGCTGCTTTTAGCTTTTATACGTAAAGCCACATTTAAAAAACAACTTCGACTACCTCCATCAAAGTTAACTATGGACGAAATCAGACAAACAGTTTTTGAAGGACAGCAAGACAGATTTACAGATTGCAATCAAATGAGAACAATCTTACAGGAAGTAGCACCAAATATTTCTGAAACCAAAAAAAAGAGTTTTTTCAAAAAGATATTTAATTGATTTTTTCTGAATGGTGAAAAAGCTTTAAGAATAAAAACAATTTTATCTTTAGGAGCCAATCAAGTTTTACCGTGATTGAAGCGTAAAATAATTTCAGGAAATAATAATATGGAATATTGTTGCGTCATGCTTCGAAGAAGGGATTGAAGAAGTAAAAAAAGAAGGCGATATAGCTAAACTGTTTTATCAAAAAATTGCAACTAAAGAGATAAAGATTTTTTGCTGACAAGTTGGTTGCAATTTTTTGAACATGCACGAAAATAATTAGAATTTATTCTGTTTTGACAACCTACACTGTCCTTCTGTTGTGAATATGCGGCCTGCGGTGCTGATTAGCGTTCCTGTGGTCGTGAGTACGAGTCCTGCGGTGCTGATTAGCGTTCCTGCGGTGCTGAGTACGAGTCCTGCGGTGCTGATTAGCGTTCCTGTGGTCGTGAGTACGAGTCCTGCGGTGCTGAGTAGCGTTCCTGTGGTCGTGAGTACGAGTCCTGCGGTGCTGAGTAGCGTTGCTTTGGTTGTGAGTACGAGTCCTGCGGTGCTGAGTAGCGTTCCTGTGGTTGTGAGTACGAGTCCTGCGGTGCTGATTAGCGTTCCTGTGGTCGTGAGTACGAGTCCTGCGGTGCTGAGTACCGTTCCATTGGTGTTTTTCAGCTTTTGTTGATGCCGGAGTGCTAAAATGGGGGCGCATATACGGAATATATTTAATATTACCAAATATCAATGTTGTAAGGATATTACTGAAAGGAGTAAGAAATTGGGTCTTGTTATTCTGTTTTACCTTTTAAATCTTCGCGAAAGCGAAATTAGTTACTGAGAAATTTAGTGTAAGGTTTTTGATGTTTTTCTAAAAACTAAAGCGGTTTTCATTCGATTAACATGTTATAAATAATTTTAATCCATATAAATATGTTATTATCAGAAATTAACAGAATGCGAATGATGAAGGCGGTTCTCGCATACCTTAAAAACACGCCTGCTGCTATCTTGTTGTTGCTTCCAATATTGACGAGTTTGACTTCGGCAATGGAGGCACTTGTAAACGCTATGCTTGCCGCTGAGCAAACCCAAGGCACTGTTGCAAACGGTGCCGGGGCTACTAAAGCTGCAAGAAAGTTAGTGTTGTTTAATGCTGCTGCTTCAGTAGGGAGAGCGTTGTTATCGTTTGCTAACAGTACAAACGATACTGACTTTGCCAAACTGATGACAGATATGTTGAAAGAACTTGACCGAAAAGCAGATGCTACTTTTATTATGCGCTGTAAAACGATTCAGGAAAAAGGTGTTGCACATGTTGGTTCGCTTGCACCTTATGGAATTAGTAATGCTGTACTTACTGCTCTGGATTTGACCATTACAAATTATGAAGGGCAGGAACAGAGTGTTAGAAACCGTATTGTGCAAAGAGCAAATGCAACTTCTGCGATTGCAACTTTGCAAAGAGAAATTACAGCATTGTTGAAGAAACAAATTGACCCTGCTGTGGAATCTATTCCTACTACATCGGAGACTTATTCTTATAAGTTTGAGTATAAGAAAAACCGGATGATAATAAATTTAGGCCATAAGTTTACTCAGTTTAAAGGTGTGAGTGTGAATAAAGAAACTGAAATGCCTTTGAGCGGTGTTGAGCTTGAGTTTAAAAATGTTGAGCGCAGTGTTAAGATTAAAACTGACAATGAAGGTAGGTACAGAGAGGTTTTGAATCCTGATATTTATGACATTATTGCAACGCATCCTGACTTTGAACCATTTGTTATTGAAGGTGTGAAAATACAGGCTGGTGAAATTAAAGTTGAGAATTTTGTGATGGTGCCGAGAACAAATTAATAATCATGTTGTTTTGTCCGTACCAACCGGATAAGTACAGGTGATTGATACGAAGTAAGAAAAGCCCTGACGATGTTGTCAGGGTTTTTTGTTTTGCCCCCCCCTCTGGCGCAAGTCTTCAGACTTGTGCCTCCCTATCATTAAAAAATGCACATTTGCAATTATGAGTAGAGATAAAGAATTTATTTTGATTTAATGCTGCTTGAATTATAGTATGGCACAAGTCTGAAGACTTGCGCCAGTGGTGCACCGGGTTATTCAGCAATTACATAACTACTATATTACCTGATACCGTGAGTGCAGGTATTGCCTGTAGTTTTTCCCCCAACAGCAGGTATATGTATGCGAATAATTATACAAAAGCGTATCAGTATGATACCTACTCTTCCAATTTTGCAGCAAGTGCAGTTGATGTGGCTACATTTGATGGCTATTCTGCGCCAAATCCTGCATGGTTTTTTCTTAACCAGTTAGCTCCTGACGGCAGAATTTACATAAGTGCAAGAAATTTTCCGAGAATACTGCATGTCATAGAAAATCCTGATAGTGCAGGAGCAGCCTGTAATTTTAATCAGCACAGTTTTATATTACCTCAAAATTATGGAGGTAATATGACATTACCTAACTTTCCTAATTACCGTTTAGGAAGGTTGGTTGGCAGTGCATGTGATACACTTACAAACCTCACCTATACCCCCCAACCCCCTAAAGGGGGAGTAACGGTAATGCCTAATCCCAATACAGGTAATTTTATAATAAGCTATGATTTGCCTCAAAACACATCAGGCACTTTGCAGATAATGGATGTTATGGGTAAAGAAGTTTATTTTAAAACATTGCCTCAGTGGAGCACCATGCAGCGTATTAATTTAAGTTCGCTTTCAGCAGGTGTGTATGTAGTTAAAATAAATAATGGTATTAATGCAGGGTATGCAAGGTTCGTGAAGGAGTAACTGTTTACTGTTGGCTAATCTCTTTTTAAAAAACGGCAAGGTCATACTTGTTAAATAAAAGCTAAAAAAAGCCACGCTTATAGCGTGGCTTTTTTGTATATTTGTTTTATGAGAAAGTCGTTTTCCTTATTATTTACCCTTATGGTTAATTTATTGCTTGGCCAAAAGAATGATAATTGTTGGCCATTGGCGTATAGTTATGGAATCGGTTCTGTTTATTATTATAACATGGAATTTACAAATGGTTATGCCGATACGGTATCCTATCAAAGAAAAATGAAATTTTTCCTGGGAAATGCCTCTTGTACCCGCGAAGCTGTGCTTCGTGGGTTTTGTGTTTGGAAGTTTTACTTCAATCATATAATAATCTAAAAATTATCATTTTTGCATATATGCAAACAACAAATGTCTGAAGTTTATAAAACTTTTCCGGGTGGTTTATATTTTGTAACATTTACAACCATTGGCTGGATTGATATTTTCACAAGGCGATTGTATCAGGATATACTTACAGACAGTATTATTTACTGCCAAAAAAACAAAGGGCTGCAACTATATTGCTACTGCATCATGCCAAGCCATGTTCACATAATTGCATCAAGAGAAGAAGGAACTTTAAATGATTTAATGCGTGATATGAAATCTTTTACCCCCCCACTGGCGCAAGTCTTCAGACTTGTGCCCTACTATCATTCAAGCAGCACTAAGTCAATAAGCCCTTTGCTGCCGCAATAATCCGTTGCGCTACTGTACACATAGTCTTCAGGGTTATAAACAAATCCTGCCCGCACAGGATTTTCATGTATGTAATTTAATTTTTGTTCTTGCATTCTTGCATCAGTTAATTCAACAGGATGATTATCCTGTTGCCAAAACTGCCAGTTTGTATTGTTGGAATTTCTTTCACCAGCCCGTTTAAAAAGATTAAACATCCATTCGCGCCTGCTTTCCTGAGAATTTTCCATAATTGCCCCTGTAATTTTATAGGCTGTAAATTTTTTAAGGTCGCGCATTATATCAGGCAGCACACATGTTCCGTTTTTAGAAATAATCATGTGTACATGATTGGTCATAATAACCCAAGCATGAACCACTAAGCCTTTTTCTTTTTGGCAATGTTTTATACTGTCAATTAAAATATCTTTATAACCGTTTCTTGTAAAAACATCAATCCAGTTTATAACCGAAAAAGTAACAAAATATATGGCATCAGGAGTGTGAAACTTATACTTGGAACTCATGGTTGCAAATGTGCAATTTTTAATGACAGGATGGCACAAGTCTGAAGACTTGCGCCAGTAGGGGTTAAACTAAATTGTATTTTTGTAAGGAGGCATTTACACCTCCTTACAATTTTTTCAATCATGAAAAAGTTAGCTATTTATTATTTATGCTTGTTTTTATCATTAAAGGTAAGTGCACAAAATTTGGTATTAAATCCTTCATTTGAAGATACCATAGCCTGCACAGGCACCTATGCTATGCAATGTAAATATTGGTATTGGGCAACTTATGGCAGTCCTGATTATTTCAGTGAACAGCCTGATATATTTTGCGGAACATCTTACGTTCCGCAAAGTGGAGGTGGATACCAATATGCAAGAACAGGAATTGCTTATGTAGGATTGGGTGTTTACACAAAACATGTTTCCCCAAATCATATAAATAGAAGAGAATATGTAGGAGGAGAATTATCCGACACGTTAAAGCAGGGGCATGAGTATTGCGTAAGTTTTTACGTTTCGGTTGCAGAAGAATTCAAATACGTTGTGGACGGCATAGGTTTATACCTTTCTGTTGACAGCGCTGTTGATTATACCATCAATACCAACCTGTCGTTTGTTCCTCAAATAGAAAATCCTTCAGGCAATATTATTTATGATACGCTTAACTGGGTGCAAATTTCAGGAACGTATATTGCCAATGGCGGAGAAAAATACCTGACCATTGGTAACTTTAAAGATGATGCTAATACCATGATTGATTCTGTTAACCTCAGTGTTCCACTTGGTGCGCATGAAGCATATTTTTTTATTGACGATGTAAGTGTAATAGACTGCACAGTGGGCATTAACGAAGTAAATGATAATAAAGATATAGGTAAGCTATACCCCAACCCTGCACGAACAGCAGTGTACTATGAAAGTGAGTTGAATGATAATGAAAATGGCTTGCTGGAATTATATGATATGCTCGGCAATAAATTATCGGCATATAAACTAAATCATGGTAAAAATAAAATTACCATAGGAACTTTAAATTATGCTCGTGGGGTATATATGGTTAAAGTAAATATAAGCGACAGACAACCTGAATTTATAAAGCTGGTATTGCAGTAAATAATCTTAAATATTGAAAAAGTTAGCTGTTTATTTTTATTTGCTTTTGTCATTAAAAGCAAATGCACAAAATCTGGTGTTAAACCCAAGTTTTGAAGATACCATAGCCTGCACAGGTACCTATGCCATGCAATGCAAATATTGGTACACGGCTAATATAGGCAGTCCTGATTATTTCAGTGAACAGCCTGATATATTTTGCGGAACATCTTATGTTCCGCAAAGTGGAGCTGGATACCAATATGCAAGAACAGGAATTGCTTATGTAGGATTGGGTGTTTACACAAAACATGTTTCCCCAAATCATATAAATAGAAGAGAATATGTAGGAGGAGAATTATCCGATACATTAAAGCAGGGGCATGAGTATTGTGTCAGCTTTTATGTTTCGGTTGCCGAAGAATTAAAATATGTTGTTGACGGTATAGGATTATACCTTTCGGTTGACAGTGCTGTTGATTATACCATCAACACCAATCTTTCGTTTGTTCCTCAAATCTCAAACCCTGCGGGTAATATTATTTATGATACGCTTAACTGGGTGCAGATTTCGGGAACGTACATTGCCAATGGTGGTGAAAAATATTTGACCATTGGCAATTTTAAAGATGATGCTAACACCGCAATTGATTCTACAAGTGCAAGTCTAATTGAAAGTTATTTTTTCATTGACGATGTAAGTGTAATTGACTGCACAGTTGGTATTAACGAAGTAAATGGTAATTTAAGTTCAGGGAAATTATATCCCAATCCTGCTAATACTGTTGTTTATTATGAAAATGAGTTAGCAGCGGACGAAAGCGGGAAAATAAAATTAATGGATATGTTAGGTAAAGAAATAAAAGAGTACAACCTTACAAAAGGCAGTAATTTTGTTTCAATACCGGTATCTGATTTGGCAAAAGGAATATACCTTGTAAAGATAAAAATAGCAGGGCGCAGCGATAAAATGATAAAGCTGGCAGTAAAATAACTGTTTAATTATGAATAAGGTTCTGATAAGTTTATTTTTGTTTTTGTCATTAAAAGCAAATGCGCAAAATTTAGTATTAAATCCTTCATTTGAAAATACAATACCATGCTGGATATTTATTAATCTTGGCACATGGCAAATGCAGTGCACCAATTGGTATTCAGCATCAGGTGGCAGTCCTGATTATTTCAGCGAAACGTATGACCCTTTCTGTTACGCCTTACCTGTTCCGCAAAGCACAGCGGGTTATCAATATGCACGAACAGGTGTTGCTTATGTGGGATTGGGTGTTTACACAAAACATGTTTCCCCAAATCATATAAATAGAAGAGAATATGTAGGAGGAGAATTATCCGATACATTAAAGCAGGGGCATGAGTATTGTGTCAGCTTTTATGTTTCGGTTGCCGAAGAATTAAAATATGTTGTTGACGGTATAGGATTATACCTTTCGGTTGACAGTGCTGTTGATTATACCATCAACACCAATCTTTCGTTTGTTCCTCAAATCTCAAACCCTGCGGGTAATATTATTTATGATACGCTTAACTGGGTGCAGATTTCGGGAACGTACATTGCCAATGGTGGTGAAAAATATTTGACCATTGGCAATTTTAAAGATGATGCTAACACCGCAATTGATTCTACAAGTGCAAGTCTAATTGAAAGTTATTTTTTCATTGACGATGTAAGTGTAATTGACTGCACAGTTGGTATTAACGAAGTAAATGGTAATTTAAGTTCAGGGAAATTATATCCCAATCCTGCTAATACTGTTGTTTATTATGAAAATGAGTTAGCAGCGGACGAAAGCGGGAAAATAAAATTAATGGATATGTTAGGTAAAGAAATAAAAGAGTACAACCTTACAAAAGGCAGTAATTTTGTTTCAATACCGGTATCTGATTTGGCAAAAGGAATATACCTTGTAAAGATAAAAATAGCAGGGCGCAGCGATAAAATGATAAAGCTGGCAGTAAAATAACTGTTTAATTATGAATAAGGTTCTGATAAGTTTATTTTTGTTTTTATCATTAAAAGCAAATGCGCAAAATTTAGTATTAAATCCTTCATTTGAGGATACTATTGCCTGCACAGGCACCTATGCCATGCAATGTAAATATTGGTATTGGGCAACTTATGGCAGTCCTGATTATTTCAGCGAACAGCCTGATATATTTTGCGGAACATCTTCCGTTCCACAAAGTGGAGTTGGATACCAATATGCAAGAACAGGTATTGCTTATGTAGGATTGGCCACACTTATGCAGCCTTCAAATCCAAATTATCTAAATAGGCGAGAATATATTGGAGGAGAACTATCCGACACATTAAAGCAGGGGCATGAGTATTGCGTCAGCTTTTATGTTTCAGTTGCAGAGGAATTAAAGTATGTTACAGATGGTATAGGATTATATCTTTCTGTTGACAGTGCTGTTGATTATACCATCAACACCAATCTTTCGTTTGTTCCTCAAATTTCAAACCCTGCGGGCAATATTATTTATGATACGCTTAACTGGGTGCAGATTTCAGGAACGTATATTGCCACCGGTGGTGAAAAATATTTGACTATTGGCAACTTTAAAGATAATGCTAATACCATGATTGATTCTATTAATAATTCAGTTCCTCAAAGCCAATATGAGTCGTACTTATTTATTGACGATGTAAGTGTAATTGACTGTACGGTTGGTATAAATGAAATAGAAAACTACCAATTGCAGTTTTTTGTTTCTCCTAATCCTGTAAAAAATAAACTGCTTATTCAGTTAACAAAGTCTAATTCAGAAATTAGAAAATTAGAAATTGTAAATGTTTTAGGTGAAATGGTTTTATCAACTAATAATTTTCAATTACAAAACAAAATAGAAACTGATGTGGGCTTGTTAAAAAGCGGAGTTTATTTTGTAAAGGTTTTTAGTGATAAAGGAATTGCAGTTAAAAAGTTTATTAAGGAATGATGCTGCTTCGTAAGCGCGAGGCTGTGCCTCGTTGCCTTTTATTTTAATGAACTCCCCACTGGCGCAAGTCTTCGGACTTGTGCCATACTATCATTCAAGCAGCACCAAGTCAATAAGTCCTTTCAGGCAATACCCAAGTTCCGTTTTTAGAAATAATCATGTGTACATGATTGGTCATAATAACCCAACCATGAACTACCAAGCCTTTTTCTTTTTGGCAATGTTTTATGCTGTCAATTAAAATATCTTTATAGAGGTTTCTTGTAAAAACATCAATCCAGTTTATAACTGAAAAGGTAACAAAATATATCGCATCAGGATTGTGAAACTTATACTTGGAACTCATGGTTGCAAATGTGCATTTTTTAATGATAGGGAGGCACAAGTCTGATTCCGATAGTTATCGGGATGCGCCAGAGGGGTAGTTATCGGGATGCGCCAGAGGGGCATTTTTTAATGACAGGACGGCACAAGTCAGAAAGACTTGCGCCAGTGGGAGAAATGTGCATTTTTTAATGACAGGACGGCACAAGTCAGAAAGACTTGCGCCAGTGGGAGGCAATTACTGCATTCAAAGTCCCCTGAAATGCGGGAGACTTTGAATGGACAAAGCCAATCAAGTTTTACCGTCATCGAATGGTAAAATAGTTTTCGGAAATAATAATATGGAATGTTGTTGCGTCATACATCTATAAGATAAAAGCAACATTATGGAATTTATTTATTCACAGCGGTGGTGCGAACTGATATTCGAAAACCGCAACAAAGATTATGGCGCATACCATTTAAGACAAAATGAATCAAATCGCCTTTTACATTCCTGGATAATTGCCTCAACTATAATTGCTGCAATGCTAATAGGAATTGCACTTTCAGGAGGCCCATCTATTGAACTTATTCAGCAATATACAGATAAAACAAAGTTACCTGAAATTATTTATAACTTCAATAAAGTAGAACCTCCTCCAATACCAATAACGAACACTACAACACCAGCAACCCATTCCAACGGTAACGGCATTCCCGTAGTGACTGATAGAAAATTACAGATCATTGAACCTTTAATAACGTCACCACTTACTGTTTTACCAACTCTTAATTCAACAGGTGGCGGCACTTCTATTGTTCCTGTTACATCAGGGAATGGAACTATAGGTACAGGATCTTCAACTACAGGAGCGTCAGATTTTACATTAATACCTGAAGTTCTTCCTGAATTTCCGGGAGGAGAAGAAGCCTTGATTCGTTTTGTTCAAAAAAACATTATTTTCCCATCTGATTTAATCAAGAATGAAATCAGTGGAACTGTTTATGTAGGATTTATAGTGGATAAAAGTGGCCATGTCAGCAATATCAAAATTCTAAAAGGTATTGATAATGCGCCTGAATTATCACTTGAAGCCATCAGAGTACTTGAGAAATCTCCACTATGGAAGCCTGGATTACAGGGCGGTAAACCTGTGGCTGTTGCCTATACATTACCGGTAACATTTACCATCAAATAATTTCTGTTTCAAGAAAAAAAGAATAAATAAATTCGTGTTTTTTAATAAAGGCTGTTGCTTTTTAGCAATGGCCTTTTTACTATGTTTGCTACCGAAAATGGGAACCATATTTATTATCATTTTACTGATACTAGTGGGCATAATTATGTTGATTCTGGAGATACTGATTCTGCCAGGGTTAATTGCCGGCATTATTGGTGCATTAATGATTTTAGGTGGCATTTGGTATGCCTTTCAAGAACTGGGAAATACTGTAGGTTCTATTATTGCACTTATTACTATTACTGTTACTTCAGCTACCATTTACCTGGCTTTTCGATACAATGTGTGGCGCAGATTCAGTCTTCAACAATCAAGCGATTCTAAAATTGAACGGGTTGATGAAATGGATATAAAAACGGGTGAACAAGGCAAAGCACTGTCGGCATTAAGACCAATGGGAACAGCAGTATTTCATAATAAAAAAGTAGAGGTGCAATCGCTTGGCGAAATGATTGAAGCAAATTCTACAGTTGAAGTTATTGAAGTAATGGCAAATAAACTTATTGTAAAAAAAATATAAACTTTAAAATCTAAAAAAATGGCAAGTATTCCACTACTCATTCTGGTTGTTGCAGGTATTATTCTGTTTTTTCTATTTCTTTATTTTGTTCCTGTTAATCTCTGGATAACAGCAACTTTCTCAGGAGTAAAAGTCAGCATACTGAATTTAATTTTAATGCGCTTAAGAAAAGTGCCGCCAAGTGTAATTGTAAATGCTATGATTACTGCCACTAAAGCGGGGCTTAGTGTTACGATTCCTGATTTGGAAACACATTATCTGGCAGGTGGAAATGTGAACAATGTAATTAAAGCATTAATATCAGCAGACAAAGCCAACATTCCATT
This sequence comes from Bacteroidia bacterium, assembly GCA_037045145.1. Lineage (NCBI taxonomy): Bacteria > Pseudomonadati > Bacteroidota > Bacteroidia > Bacteroidia bacterium. The sequence continues at coordinate 1,436,042 of JBAOIA010000011.1, read as the reverse complement.
ATCATTCAAAATGGCTGCTGCCATAGATTTGGCTGGTCGCGATGTTGCAGATGCTGTTCAACTTTCTGTAAACCCAAGAGTAATTGATACACCTCCTGTTTCTGCTGTGGGCAAAAATGGAATACAGTTGGTGGTGCGTGCGCGTGTAACTGTTCGTACCAACATCAATCAGTTAGTGGGTGGTGCAGGTGAAGAGACTATTCTTGCTCGTGTTGGTGAAGGAATTGTAACAACTATTGGTTCGGCACATGACCATAAAAGCGTTTTGGAAAATCCTGATCAGATTTCAAAAACTGTTTTAAACAAAGGTCTTGACGCAGGTACAGCATTTGAAATATTATCAATAGACATTGCCGATATAGATGTAGGCGAAAATATTGGTGCTAAACTTCAGATGGAACAGGCTACTGCCGACCTTAAGGTGGCACAGGCTATGGCCGAAGAACGCAGGGCTGCAGCTGTGGCCTTAGAGCAGGAAATGATTGCCAAAGCACAAGAAGCCAGAGCGAAAGTTATCGAAGCCGAGACACAGATTCCTATGGCAATGGCAGAGGCTTTTCGTAGTGGTAAGTTAGGCATTATGGACTACTATAAAATGGAGAACATACAGGCTGACACATCTATGCGTGAGTCTATCGGTAAGCCTCCAAAAGGAAATTCATAATTTCTGTTTTGGAATAAGTGAATTTGGTTATCTTTGCGCCACTTAAAAAATGGTTCCGTAGCTTAACTGAATAGAGCATCTGACTACGGATCAGAAGGTTGGGGGTTTGAATCCCTCCGGGACCACTTAATAAAGAGCGAATCAGCAATGGTTCGCTTTTCTGTTTATTAATATTTTCTATTGAATTTCTTATCTGCAATAACGAATAAAGCAATTAAATAGGCTGGGTTGAGAGGTGACTCTGTCACTCTCAATGGCGAGAAAACCTCGCCATTTGAATCCCTCCGGGACCACTTAATAAAGAGCGAATCAGCAATGGTTCGCTTTTCTGTTTATTAATATTTTCTATTGAATTTCTTATCTGCAATAACGAATAAAGCAATTAAATAGGCTGGGTTGAGAGGTGACTCTGTCACTCTCAATGGCGAGAAAACCTCGCCATTTGAATCCCTCCGGGACCACTTAATAAAGAGCGAATCAGCAATGGTTCGCTTTTCTGTTTATTAATATTTTCTATTGAATTTCTTATCTGCAATAACGAATAAAGCAATTAAATAGGCTGGGTTGAGAGGTGACTCTGTCACTCTCAATGGCGAGAAAACCTCGCCATTTGAATCCCTCCGGGACCACTTAATAAAGAGCGAATCAGCAATGGTTCGCTTTTATTTTTTACTCTTATGGCTTTTGTTTACATTCTTTAAGAATGTAAGTAGGTTAGTTAAAATGCAAAGAAAGTTTTATATGAGTGTTTGAGAGTTTTAATGTACTATCTACCCCAAATCATAAATTTCCATTATCTCTTTCAACTCATGGGGCAGGTCAATTTTCAAGTCAATTAGCTTCCCTGAATGAATGTCAAAAACCCATCCATGAACCTGTAAGTTTCTATGTTTATATGCCTTTTGTACCGAAGCAATTTTGATGAGGTTAATGCACTGTTCCTGCACATTCAATTCTACAAGGCGTTTATACCGCTCGTTTTCGTCAGCTATACTGATGAGCTCTTGCTTATGTATTCTAAATACATCTCTGATGTTTCGCAACCATGGATTTAATATACCTAAGTCTTGAGCCTCCATGGCTGCCTTCACCCCACCACAAAAATAATGACCACAAATAACTACGTGTTTTACTTTCAGAAAATTAATAGCATAATCCACAACAGCATTCATGTTCAGATCAATACTGATAACCATGTTGGATACATTTCTATGAACAAACACTTCGCCCGGTTGGGAGCCCATTAACTCTTCTGCAGTTACCCTGCTGTCGGAGCAGCCTATAAATAAAACCTCCGGACTTTGTCCTTCAGACAGTTTTTCAAAATACTTTGCATCAGATTCCAACTTTTTTTCAATCCACTTCTGATTGTTTTCAAAAATCTTTCTTAGTTCCATACTACAAATTTAATAAATTAGACATTGCTATCATGTTGTTTACTAATTTAGTTTAATTGACCTTATTGCCATAACTTTTAGTCAATCTAACTTATTTTATTCAAGATAAAAACTAACTGCAGCATAAAATCATTCAACAGTTTACCAGCAACAATGTCATCACCACATCAATTAATGAAACTAAATTTAGTTAACAGAAACGTTCTGAGGGGAAGCCATACCATTTTACTACAAATTCAGTATTTCTTTTAAAACCCCTGTGACATAGTTTTGTATTAAAATAATAGCACTATGCCACAACTAATCTCACAAATAAAAATAACAGGCCTTACACTAGCTGTTGCCTTGTTTATGATATCAGACGCAAAGTCACAATGGGTGGAAACAGGCGGACAAAACAGTCTTGCTGCAAATGGTTTAATTCATGGTATTTATCATGATTTTTCAGGAAAAATTTATGCAGCCGGATACTTTTACAATAACACTTCAAAATATTATATAGCTAAATGGGATGGTACAACATGGAGTGAGCTTGGGGGCGTCAACTCTCTTTCTGCAAATCAGGTATTATGGCTTGTGACAGGTGATGCAAATGGCAACATTTATACAGCCGGAAATGCAACCAATAATAATGGAAATAAATATGTAGCTAAGTTTGATGGCACATCATGGAGTGAATTAGGTGGAATCAACTCGCTACAGGCCAATGATATTATTTATGCTGTTTGTACTGATGCATCAGGCAATGTTTACACTGGCGGAAAATTCAAAAACAGTAACAACCAATCGTATATTGCCAAATTTAATGGCACATCATGGAATGAGTTAGGTGGACCAAATAGTTTGGGTGCAACAGGGTTTATCAGTGCAGTTATTGCTGATGCAACCGGAAATATTTATACAGCCGGAGATTTCCGTAATGCAAGTCAGAACCGTTATGTTGCGAAATGGAATGGCACCTCGTGGAGCGAAGTTGGCGGCTTAAACGGACTTTCTGCAAATGCAGTGATTTATACCTTATGTATGGATGGTTTGGGTAATTTATATGCTGCCGGCAGATTTAATAATGCCAATGGACTTTACAATGTAGCAAAATTTGACGGAACAAATTGGAGTGAATTAGGAGGCTCCGGTGCATTAAATGCTAACGCTTACATTTTCAATATTTACTGTGATGCAAACAATAACATTTATGCTGTTGGTGATTTTTACAACAGTAATGGCAATAGATATGTTGCCAAATGGGATGGAGTATCATGGAGTGAAGTTGGTGGTGTCAATTCATTACAGGCAAATAATACCATCTATGGCGTTTCTGTGACATCAAATGGAGTTTGTTATGCCGGTGGGCGATTTACAAACAGTAGCCAGAACTACTTTGTAGCACAATATCCAAATACCACAGGACTAAGTCATGACCCTCATACAACTATCAGCATTTATCCTAATCCTGCCAATGATTATTTAAAAATTCAATCAGATGAGGCATTAGCATCCCCTGCTATTCGTATTTTCAATTTAACAGGCCAGTTGGTTTGTCAACAAAATATCATTGATGACAATACTGTTTCGGTGCAAGGTCTCTCAAAAGGCAATTATCTATTGGAGGTTATTACACAAAAAACAATAATGCGTTCACGATTTGTTAAAGATTAATTTGCTGCTGTGAATTATACAACAGCTTGTCATCAACTAATATTCGCATTGCAAAGTGTATAAATTTCACTTAAAGCACACTGATCAATGATTCAAAAAGCATGATCTGTGTTGATAATAACTATCATGACAAACATTACATTGATCGTGTCACACAGAAATGAATAATAAAATATTTGGTGCAACTTCTCTAAAAACAAAAAACCTTTGGCTATGCACCAAAGGTTTTTTGTTTTAAAATATTAATAAACTTATTGCTCTACTGCCTCATTATTTGATTCTTTTGAAGCCATAAGCAAATCATACTCTTCTTGTGAACCAACAATCAATCGCTCATACTCGCGCAATCCTGTTCCTGCCGGAATCAAGTGTCCAACGATAACATTTTCTTTCAATCCGTTCAGGTAATCAACCTTACCATTGATAGCAGCTTCGTTAAGTACTTTAGTTGTTTCCTGGAATGATGCTGCAGAAATCCAGCTCTTAGTATGTAATGATGCCTGTGTAATTCCTTGTAACAAAGGTGATGATGTGGCAGGAATAGCATTACGAGCTTCTATTTCTTTCTGATCCTTGCGTTTCAACATAGAGTTGTCATCACGCAGTTTACGTAGTGTAATAATCTGCCCTGGTCGGTATTCTGAATCACCGGGTTCTGTAACTACCATCTTATCCATAATCCAGTCATTTTCTTCCATGAACTCAATCTTGTTTACAGATTCTCTCTCAAGGAAGCGCGTATCTCCTGCATCTTCAATTACAACTTTACGCATCATCTGACGCACAATTACCTCAAAGTGTTTATCGTTAATCTTCACACCCTGCAAGCGATATACTTCTTGTACTTCGTTTACTAAGTATTCCTGTACTTGTGATGGTCCTTTAATAGCAAGAATGTCGGATGGGCTGATGGCACCGTCTGACAATGGAGCACCGGCACGAATAAAGTCGTTATCCTGTACAAGTATGTGTTTTGACAATGGAACAAGATATTTTTTTACATCTCCTTCTTTTGAGGTGATGACAATCTCACGATTTCCTCGTTTAATTCCACCATAAGCTACTACTCCATCAATCTCGCTTACTACAGCTGGATTCGAAGGATTACGTGCTTCAAACAATTCTGTTACACGTGGCAGACCTCCTGTGATATCACCCGTTTTACCACTTGCACGAACAATTTTAACCAACACATTTCCTGACTTAATTTTCTGACCTTCATTTACCACAATGTGAGCACCAACAGGAATGTTGTATGCTTTCACTACTTCTTTCTTGTCATTCAGAATTTTAATAACAGGGTTCTTTGTTTTATCACGACTGTCAATAACAACTTTCTCTTTGTAGCCTGTTTGCTCATCAGACTCTTCGCGGAAGGTCACACCTTCTTCAAGATGTTCATATCCAATTTTACCATCGGCTTCGCAAATGATTACTGCGTTGTATGGATCCCATTCGCAAATCACATCACCTTTTTTCAATGTGTCGCCATTTTTAACAAACAAATGTGAACCATAAGGAATGTTATTAGTTGCTAAAACAGCCTTAGTTGTTGGGTCAACAATTCGGAATTCACCGGAACGACCAACCACAACTTCATATTTTTTATCCCCTTCTTTGTAAGGGAGCGTACGCATTTCTTCAAGTTCGATAACACCGCCAAACTTCGCCTCATGACGTGATTCTGATGCACCTTTAGAGGCAACACCACCCACGTGGAATGTACGAAGTGTAAGCTGTGTACCCGGCTCACCGATTGACTGTGCAGCAATAACTCCAACAGCCTCACCTTTCTGAACCATACGTCCTGTAGCTAAGTTTCTGCCATAGCATTTGGCACAAACACCTTGTTTCGATTCGCAAGTCAATACCGATCTGATTTCAACAGATTCTAATGGCGAATCTTCTATTTGTGCTGCAACATCTTCTTTTATCTCTTCGCCTGCATGAACAACTAATTCACCGGTTAATGGATGATAGATATCGTGGCAAGACACACGTCCAAGAATTCTGTCGTATAAAGTTTCTACAACTTCCTCCTGATTTTTCAATGCAGTTTCAGACAGACCACGTAATGTTCCGCAATCAGGTTCTGTGATGATAACATCTTGCGCCACGTCAACAAGCCTTCTGGTTAAGTAACCGGCATCGGCTGTTTTTAAGGCTGTATCGGCAAGACCTTTACGCGCACCGTGAGTAGAGATAAAGTATTCAAGAATTGATAATCCTTCTTTAAAGTTTGAAAGAATTGGATTCTCGATAATCTCACCACCTGATGCACCTGATTTTTGTGGCTTAGCCATCAGACCTCTCATACCACCTAACTGACGAATCTGCTCTTTAGAACCACGGGCACCGGAGTCAAGCATCATATACACAGCATTGAAACCTTGTTTATCAGCAATCAATTGCTTCATCAACGTTTCGGTAATACGTGTGTTAGTACGTGTCCAGATATCAATAATCTGATTGTAACGCTCGTTGTTGGTGATGAAACCCATGTTGTAGCTGTTTCGAACCTCTTCAACTTCAGCTTGCGCTTTAGTCACCAACTCTGCTTTAGCACCAGGAATCAATACATCATTAAGGTTAAAAGAAAGCCCTCCTTTAAAGGCCATCTTAAATCCAAGATCTTTAATATCATCAAGGAAACGTGCTGTCTGCGCAATGCCGCAGTTCTTCAATACCTGGCTGATGATATCACGTAGTGCTTTTTTAGTTAACACCTCATTGATATAACCGGCTTGACGTGGAACCACTTCATTAAACAACACACGACCCACGGTGGTCTCTATCACACGTTTCACTATCTCACCGTTCTCTTTAACATGTGTTTTTACTTTTATGTAAGCATGCAGGTCAACACGTCCTTCATTGAAGGCAATGGTAACCTCTTCAGGAGAATAGAAAACAGAACCTTCTCCTTTTACTTTTTCTTTATCTGTTGATTTCTTACCCTTAGTCATGTAGTACAATCCAAGAACCATGTCCTGAGAAGGTACGGTTATTGGTGCACCATTGGCAGGGTTAAGAATGTTGTGCGATGCAAGCATCAGCATTTGCGCTTCAAGAATTGCAGCATTTCCAAGTGGAACGTGAACAGCCATCTGGTCACCGTCAAAGTCAGCGTTGAAAGCCGTACACACCAATGGATGCAACTGAATTGCTTTTCCTTCGATAAGCTTTGGCTGGAATGCCTGAATACCGAGACGGTGAAGTGTAGGAGCACGGTTGAGTAGTACAGGATGTCCTTTCAATACATTTTCAAGAATATCCCAAACAATAGCATCTTTACGATCTACAATTTTCTTTGCAGACTTAACTGTCTTTACTATTCCTCTTTCAATAAGTTTACGTATGATAAATGGCTTAAATAATTCTGCTGCCATATCTTTTGGTAATCCGCACTCATGCAATTTCATCTCAGGTCCAACAACAATTACCGAACGTGCAGAATAGTCAACACGTTTACCAAGTAAGTTCTGACGGAAACGTCCTTGTTTTCCTTTCAATGAATCTGAAAGTGATTTCAATGCACGGTTCGATTCAGTTTTAACGGCATTCACTTTACGTGAATTATCGAAAAGGGAATCTACTGCTTCCTGCAGCATACGCTTTTCATTACGTAAAATCACATCAGGAGCTTTAATTTCCAACAATCGCTTCAATCGGTTGTTACGAATAATTACACGTCTGTAAAGGTCATTCAAATCGGATGTTGCAAAACGTCCACCATCCAATGGAACCAATGGACGAAGTTCAGGTGGTATAACAGGAACAACTTTTACAATCATCCACTCAGGACGGTTTTCAATATTCTGATTAGCATTGCGGAAAGCTTCAACTACGTTGAGTCTCTTTAATGCTTCATTTTTACGCTGCTGCGAAGTTTCATTGCTGGCCTGATGACGAAGTTTATATGATAACTCATCAAGGTCGAGACGTGAAAGCAGGTCATACAATGCATCTGCCCCCATTCTAGCAATAAATTTATTCGGATCTGTATCGTCTAGATGCTGATTTTCTTTTGGAAGGTTATCAAGAATATTCAGGTACTCTTCTTCTGTGAGGAAGTCAAGGTAGTTTACACCATCCTGTGCTTTAACACCTGCCTGAATAACTACATAACGTTCATAGTAAATAATCAGATCTAATTTTTTTGTTGGCAATCCCAACAAGTAACCAATTTTATTTGGTAACGAACGGAAATACCAGATGTGTGCAACAGGAACAACTAACTGAATATGTCCCATGCGCTCACGTCTAACTTTCTTTTCTGTTACTTCTACACCACAACGGTCACAAACAATACCTTTATATCGGATACGCTTGTACTTTCCGCAATGACATTCCCAGTCTTTTACAGGACCGAAAATGCGTTCGCAAAACAAACCATCGCGTTCAGGTTTATAGGTACGGTAGTTAATTGTTTCCGGCTTCAGCACTTCACCGCTTGACTGCTCCAGAATATGTTCCGGTGAAGCTAAGCTGATGATGATGCGTGAAAAATTACTTTTTATTTTATTATCGCGTTTTGCTGCCATTTTGTTTTTATTGAATGATTTTATGATGGAAAACTACGGGCAAAGGCAACCTGCCTTTGCCCGTAATTTTTTAATCTAATGTTATTTTTAAACCTAATCCACGCAATTCATGCAGTAATACATTGAACGACTCCGGCACTCCCGGTGTTGGCATGTTATCTCCTTTAACAATTGCTTCATAAGCCTTTGCTCTTCCCACAACGTCATCTGACTTAACAGTCAACAATTCCTGAAGAATGTTTGATGCACCGAATGCTTCAAGTGCCCACACCTCCATCTCTCCAAAACGCTGACCACCAAACTGTGCTTTACCACCTAAAGGCTGTTGCGTAATGAGTGAGTATGGTCCGATAGAACGTGCGTGCATTTTATCATCTACCATGTGACCTAATTTAAGCATGTAAATGATACCTACTGTTGCAGGCTGATCGAAACGCTCTCCTGTGCCACCATCTGTCAGATAGGTTGCTCCATACTTAGACAATCCGGCTTTATCTACATAATGTTCTATTTCATCTAATGTAGCTCCATCAAAAATTGGCGTAGCAAACTTTACACCCAACTTTTGTCCGGCCCAACCAAGTACTGTTTCATAAATCTGACCAAGGTTCATACGAGATGGTACACCAAGCGGATTAAGTACAATGTCAACAGGTGTTCCGTCCTCAAGGAAAGGCATCTCCTCTTCACGTACAATCTTGGCAACAATACCTTTGTTACCATGACGACCTGCCATCTTATCACCAACTGTTAGTTTACGTTTTTTAGCAATATAAACTTTTGCCAACTGCATAATACCTGCTGGCAGTTCATCACCAACCTGAATCGCAAATTTCTTACGTTTATATGAACCAATTACATCATTTATTTTAATGTTGTAGTTGTGCAACAACTCTTTTATCTGATCATTACGATCTTTATCAGTTGTCCACTTGGATGGATTGATGTTATTATAATCCAACTCCTGCAACATCTTTTGTGTAAACTTGCTGCCTTTAGGAATAACAAACTCTTTGAAAATATCCATCACACCTTGTGATGTTTTTCCATTCACCAGGATAAACAGTTTGTCAACCAATTTAGCTTTTATTGATGCCAGGTCTCTTGCTTGCTCTTCATCAAGTTTGGTTAACACTACTTTATCATCTGTTTTTGAGTTTTTATCTTTCACTGCACGTGAAAACAACTTCTTGTCAATTACCACACCTTTTACAGATGGTGGAAGTTTCAATGATGCATCTTTAACATCACCGGCTTTATCACCAAAGATGGCACGAAGCAGTTTCTCTTCCGGTGAAGGATCTGTTTCTCCTTTTGGTGTTATTTTTCCGATAATGATATCGCCTTCTTTCACTTCTGCACCAACACGAATCAATCCGTTATCATCAAGGTCGCGGGTAGCTTCTTCACTTACGTTTGGAATATCGGCAGTAAGTTCTTCAAGACCACGTTTAGTATCGCGAACTTCAAGCGTATATTCATCAACGTGAAGAGAAGTGAAAATATCTTCGCGTACAACACGCTCAGAAATCACAATAGCATCTTCGAAGTTATTTCCTTTCCAGGGCATGAAAGCAACTTTAAGGTTTCGTCCTAAAGCTAATTCACCATCTTTGGTTGCATAACCTTCGCACAATACCTGTCCTGCTCTAACCTTCTCCCCTTTTCTTACAATAGGTTTAAGGTTAATACAAGTGCTTTGATTTGTCTTCTGGAATTTTATCAGATTATAAACTTCAATCTCATCACTAAAGCTCAGCAGTTTCTCATCTTCTGAAAGAATACTGCGAACTCGAATTTCATTAGCATCTACATATTCAACCACTCCATCATGTTGTGCATTGATAAGTACGCGTGAGTCGCGCACTACCTGACCTTCAAGTCCTGTTCCAACAACGGGTGCTTCAGGGCGCATCAATGGTACAGCCTGACGTTGCATGTTTGACCCCATCAGTGCACGGTTGGCATCATCATGTTCAAGGAAAGGAATCATTGAGGCTGCAATAGATGCAATTTGATTAGGAGCTACGTCAATCAGGTGCAGATGTTCTGGATCTACTTCAGGGAAGTCGCCTTCATAACGTGCCTTTACACGCGAATCAAGGAAGTTTCCTGATGCATCAATATGTGCATTTGCCTGTGCAATAACTTTATTATCTTCTTCTTCTGCAGTTAAAAATACAGGAGGACGATTTAAATCAACTTTTCCGTTTTCGATTACTCGATAAGGTGTTTCTATAAATCCAAGATTGTTGATTTTTGCGAAAACACAGAGTGAAGAAATCAAACCGATGTTTGGTCCCTCAGGTGTTTCAATGGTACATAAACGTCCGTAGTGTGTATAGTGAACGTCACGAACCTCGAAACCTGCACGCTCGCGCGAAAGACCTCCGGGTCCAAGGGCAGAAAGCCTTCTTTTATGCGTAATCTCAGCTAATGGATTGGTTTGATCCATAAACTGCGACAGCTGGTTGGTTCCGAAGAATGAGTTGATTACTGACGATAATGTTTTTGCGTTAATCAAATCAGCAGGCGTAAATACTTCGTTGTCGCGAACATTCATACGTTCACGAATGGTACGTGCCATACGTGATAAACCCACACCAAACTGAGAATACAACTGCTCTCCAACAGTACGTACACGTCTGTTTGATAAGTGGTCAATATCATCAACATCAGCCTTTGAGTTAATTAACTGTATGAGATATTTTATGATTAAAATAATATCCTCTTTAGTAAGCACCTTCACATCTTCAGGTGTATTGAGGTTAAGTTTTTTATTGATACGGTAACGACCTACTTCACCTAAGTCATATCTCTTGTCAGAGAAGAAAAGTTTTTCGATGATACCGCGTGCCGTTTCCTCATCAGGTGGCTCAGCATTACGTAACTGACGATAGATATGCTCAACAGCTTCTTTTTCGGAGTTGGAGGTATCTTTTTGCAGTGTGTTGTATATAATTGCATAGTCAGCAGAGTTACCATCTTCTTTATGAAGGATAATAGATTTTACTCCTGCTTCAATAATAAGGTCAATGTGATGATCTTCGAGGAAGGTTTCACGCTCAAGAATAATTTCATTACGCTCAATAGAAACTACTTCACCGGTATCTTCATCCACAAAATCTTCGACCCACGATTTAAGAACACGCGCTGCTAACTTACGGCCAACATGCGATTTTAATCCTGATTTACTAACTTTAATTTCGTCAGCAAGTCCGAAAATTTCAAGAATCTGTTTATCACTTTCAAAACCTATTGCACGCAACAATGTGGTAACCGGAAATTTCTTTTTACGGTCAATATACGCATACATGACACTGTTGATGTCTGTTGCAAATTCTATCCACGACCCTTTGAAAGGAATTACACGTGCTGAATAAAGTTTTGTTCCGTTAGCGTGACGGCTCTGACCAAAAAACACTCCCGGTGAACGGTGCAGCTGTGATACAATAACACGTTCTGCTCCATTGATTACAAAGGTTCCCTTTGGTGTCATGTACGGAATTGTACCTAAGTAAACATCCTGAACAATAGTTTCGAAATCCTCATGTTCAGGGTCGGTACAATAAAGTTTTAATTTTGCTTTGAGAGGCACACTGTGTGTGAGTCCTCTTTCAAGACATTCCTGAATAGAATATCTTGGAGGGTCAATAAAATAATCGAGAAACTCAAGCACGAAATTATTTCGTGAATCCGTTATCGGAAAGTTTTCTGCGAATACTTTATAGAGACCTTCATTCTGACGGTTGTCAGATGTTGTTTCAATCTGGAAAAAATCCTGAAACGATTTCAACTGAATGTCGAGAAAGTCAGGATAATCTATTAAGTTTTTATTCTTAGAGAAGTTTATTCTTTTTGAACCGCCTTTATCTGGCGTTGTTGTGATTGCAGCCAAGTGAATTTGTTTTTATATTGATTTCAATCCTAGTTGTACTAAAAGCCTTTGCAATTGCAGAGGCTGTAAAAGGGGTATAGGCCTCCCCCATTTGGGAAAGGCCTATGATTTTTTAAACCGAGGTATTACTTGATCTCAACTTCAGCTCCGGCTTCTTCAAGTTGTTGCTTGATAGAATTTGCTTCTTCCTTAGAAACACCTTCTTTAACCGGTTTTGGAGCGCCATCAACTAAGTCTTTAGCTTCTTTCAAGCCAAGTCCGCTCAATTCTTTTACCAGCTTTACTACAGCCAGTTTTGCATTTCCGCCTGATTTAAGAATAACATCAAAAGATGTTTTTTCTTCAGCAGCAGCTGCGCCACCGCCACCGCCACCGGCCATCATTACTGGTGCTGCAGCAGCAGGCTCAATACCGTATTTGTCTTTTAGAATGGTTGAAAGCTCCTGAACTTCTTTTACTGTCAGGTTTACCAACTGTTCTGCGAATGCATTTAAATCTGCCATTTTATTTAATTTTAATTGTTTTAAAAGTTTATTTGAATTGTACTATAGTTTAAGATTCAAAGGTGGAAGCTTAAGAACCTTTCTCTTCTAATGTTTTTAATATGCCGGCCAGTTTGCTGCCACTTGACGACAGTTGCGATACCACATTCTTGGCTGGCGACTGAAGAATGGCAATTACCTCGGCAATAAGTTCATTCTTAGATTTCAGATTAGCTAATATCTCTAACTGATTATCACCAACGAAAACTGATGAATCTATCCATGCAGCTTTAATTGCCGGAATGCTGTCTTTCGCTCTGAACTCCTTAATAAGTTTTGCAGGTACATTAGATACTTCACTGAACATAATTGCCGAAGTTCCTTTTAATGCAGGAATCAACGTATCATAAGCAGTAGGATCAAGTTTCTGCAATGCCTTCTTGATAAGGTTATTTTTTGCAACACGTAGTTTTACATTTTTACTGTAACAAAGTCTGCGCAGCTTAGATGTTTTTTCACTGTTCAGACTCTCAACATTGGTAATGTAGAAGTTTGGGAACTCGCTGAACTGTTGTGCCAGGCTATCTATTTCTATATTTTTTTCTTCTCTTGTCATTTGTTGAATAATTTATATATGATTATTGACCTGCAATTGATTTAGTATCCACCTTGACACCGGGACTCATTGTGCTGCTCATTGAAACACTACGCAGATAAGTACCTTTTGCTGATGATGGTTTTAATTTGATGATGCTTTGAAGTAACTCATTGGCGTTTTCATAAATCTTATTAGGCTCAAAAGAAACTTTACCTACTGATGCGTGAATGATACCTGTCTTGTCAACTTTAAAATCAATTTTACCACCTTTAACTTCAGTCACTGCTTTACCTACGTCAGTAGTTACAGTTCCTGTCTTTGGGTTTGGCATAAGGTTACGAGGACCTAAAACACGTCCTAACTTACCAACTTTTGCCATTACAGCAGGCATGGTAATTACTACATCCATGTCAACCCAACCTTGTTCAATTTTGGTGATGTACTCATCCAATCCAACATAGTCGGCACCGGCAGCTTTTGCTTCGGCTTCTTTATCGGGTGTGCAAAGCACCAATACTTTTACAGTCTTTCCCGTACCATGTGGCAGGGTCACGATGCCACGAACCATCTGATTTGCTTTACGTGGATCAACGCCCAATCTGATGCTCAAATCAACTGATGCATCAAACTTTGTAAACGTGATGTCTTTAACAATCTTGGAAGCATCCTGCAGTGTATAAGATTTTTCACTGTCGTACTTCGCAGTAACCAACTTTTGGTTTTTTGTCAGTTTTGCCATTTTATATAATTTGTGAAGTGCAATCGTCACGAATCAACGTGACTCCTTCTGTTAATTTACTTTTTTAATGTTGCTGAACAACTTCTGTTCTGCAATTAATAAGGTTTTTGACCTTCTATGGTTATACCTAAGCTACGTGCAGTACCTGCCACCATGCTCATGGCTTTTTCAATGGTAAAACAATTTAAGTCAGGCATTTTATCTTCTGCTATTGCTTTTACTTGTTCCCACTTAACGGATCCTGATTTTTTACGGTTCGATTCTGCAGAACCGGCTTTAATTTTTGCTGCTTCTAACAACTGAACAGAAACCGGTGGACGTTTGATGATAAACTCAAATGACTTATCGGTATAAACTGTAATGATTACAGGCAATACTTTTCCGGCCTGATCCTGAGTGCGAGCATTGAACTGCTTGCAAAACTCCATAATGTTAACACCCTTAGCACCTAATGCAGGTCCAATTGGCGGTGCAGGATTTGCTGCTCCACCTTTTACTTGCAATTTAATGAGGGCTCCTATTTCTTTTGCCATGGTATTTTTGATTTTAATTACCGTTGATTGCTTTGTTAGAGTTTGGTGATAAGGAAGCTAAATCACCCTTTCTTTTACTGCGCACAGCGGCCTTTTGATTTTTATTCTTTTTCTACTTGCATATAACTTAACTCAAGTGGTGTTTTTCTTCCGAAAATTTTCACCATTACCTTAAGTTTTTTCTTATCTTCATGAACTTCTTCAATCACACCAGAGAAACTGTTAAACGGTCCATCTGTCACCTTCACTGTTTCTCCAACCACAAATGGAATATTCAACACTTCTTCTGAATCTACCAACTCATCTACTTTACCTAATATTCTGTTAACTTCAGACTGACGCAACGGAGCAGGTGCTTCGCCCTTTGATCCTAAGAAACTGATTACGCCAGTAATATTTTCGATAATGTGAGGTACTTCCCCTACAAGATTTGCTTCAATAAGAACATAGCCGGGAAGATAACTTCTTTCTTTACTTATTTTTTTACCATCTTTAATCTGATACACTTTCTCCGTAGGAATAAGCACCTGAGCAACATAATCAGAAAGGCCTAAACGACTTATTTCTGATTCTATATATTGCTTCACTTTCTTTTCCTTGCCGCTGATAGCACGAATCACATACCACTTCTTTCCTGTATCGGTCATCAGATTCACAATTAAAACATTTTATACAATATATTCATGATTCCTTGTGAAAGGAAATCCATGAAAAATATAATCAGTCCAATAATTAGAGAAGCAACAAGTACGATAATGGCACTATTTTGCAACTCGGCCCATGTTGGCCAGGCTACCTTGGTAGTTAGCTCAAGATAAGATTCCCGTACGTAAGCTCTGATTTTATTCATCAGTTTTATTGTTTAAACTGCTTTAGCAGCTTCTGTTCAACTTTTATGGCAACACATATTGTTATGAATTGCATTTTCTTTCAACTTTCAATCTTCCTCTGCACGAGTGGTGTCCCGATCGCTATCGGGGTCGAACTCCCATGCTTTATTCTCCTTTTATTCTTTCTACCTTTATTCTTCCTCTGCACGAGTGGAGAGATTCGAACTCCCATCAACGGTTTTGGAGACCGCTATTCTACCCTTGAACTACACTCGTAATTTATGATAGATAATTAAACTGATCTCCTGCGAAAGCCGTTGCTTCCGTGTATTGGTTTTCGTCAGCCCCGCATCACGGGGCCGACTTTTCCAATACAATTATTTAATTATCTCAGTAACCTGACCGGCACCTACTGTACGTCCACCTTCGCGGATAGCGAAACGAAGACCTTTGTCCATTGCCACAGGAACAATTAATTTTACTGTGATGGTAACGTTATCGCCTGGCATAACCATCTCACGTCCTTCAGGAAGTACGATTTCACCGGTAACATCAGTTGTACGCAGGTAGAACTGTGGACGGTATTTGTTATGGAATGGCGTGTGACGTCCACCTTCTTCTTTTTTAAGAACGTAGATTTCTGCTTTAAACTCAGTGTGTGGTGTAATTGAACCCGGCTTTGCAACAACCATACCTCTGCGGATATCAGTTTTTTCAATTCCGCGCAACAACAGACCAACGTTATCACCAGCTTCACCTCTGTCAAGTATTTTGCGGAACATTTCCACACCTGTTACTGTTGAAGTAAGCTTTTTATCTTGCATTCCGATAATTTCAACGTTATCGTTTGAGTTGATAACGCCTCTTTCGATACGACCTGTAGCAACTGTTCCACGACCTGTGATTGAGAAAACGTCTTCAACAGGCATAAGGAAAGGAAGATCAACCTGACGAGGAGGAATTGGAATGTAGGTATCTACTGCTGCCATCAATTCCATAATTTTATCTACCCATTTTGCATCAGCATTCAATCCACCTAATGCAGAACCACGAATGATAGGTGTGTTGTTACCATCAAATTCATAAAACGATAAAAGTTCGCGGATTTCCATTTCAACTAGGTCTAACAATTCCGGATCGTCAACCATGTCAACTTTATTCATAAAAACAACAATCTTAGGTACACCTACCTGACGTGCAAGCAGGATGTGCTCGCGTGTTTGAGGCATTGGACCATCTGTTGCAGCAACTACAAGTATAGCACCATCCATCTGTGCTGCACCTGTTACCATGTTCTTTACATAGTCAGCGTGTCCAGGACAGTCAACGTGTGCATAGTGACGGTTTTCTGTTTGGTACTCAACGTGCGAAGTATTGATAGTAATACCGCGTTCTTTTTCTTCAGGAGCGTTGTCGATAGAATCGAATGAACGCAATTCTGCCAGACCTTTATTTGCCAACACAGTTGTGATTGCAGCGGTCAAGGTGGTCTTTCCGTGGTCAACGTGACCAATGGTTCCAATATTTACGTGTGGTTTGGAACGATCAAATTTTTCTTTAGCCATTTTTTTATTTAATAAACAGGTTACTTAAATAATTGATTTGTGAGATATATTTAATTAATAATTGTTAACTCTAAATTCATTTCAAAGTTGATTAATGTGCGACTGGAATCTCTACCTCTCTCATTTTCTCTGCATTCGTGCCGTTGATCCCGATAGTTATCGGGATTGAACTCACCACTTTCTCAAAGTCTTCCCGAATTTTCGAGATGCTCTTTTCAACACTCAAACTTCTTTGAGCCGTTGATGAGAATTGAACTCACGACCTCTTCCTTACCAAGGAAGTGCTCTACCACTGAGCTACAACGGCTTCTTAATTCCTTGTACCTTTTTTCCAATATGCGGTGAGCCATTACAACTTTAAGTCTCAAGTCTCAATAATAACCCAAACCTTTTGAGCGGAAGACGGGGCTCGAACCCGCCACCTATAGCTTGGAAGGCTATCGCTCTACCAAATGAGCTACTTCCGCTTTTATCTTTTCTAACAACTTCTCTTTAGTTTTTTCCAAAACTGTCTATCGCTCTACCCTGCCCGAATGTACCGAAGGTACGGGCGGGCAAATGAGCTACTTCCGCTTTTATCTTTTCTATCAACTTCTCTTTAGTTTTTTCCAAAACTGTCTATCGCTCTACCCTGCCCGAATGTACCGAAGGTACGGGCGGGCAAATGAGCTACTTCCGCTTTTATCTTTTCTATCAACTTCTCTTTAGTTTTTTCCAAAACTGTCTATCGCTCTACCCTGCCCGAATGTACCGAAGGTACGGGCGGGCAAATGAGCTACTTCCGCTTTTATCTTTTCTATCAACTTCTCTTTAGTTTTTTCCAAAACTGTCTATCGCTCTACCCTGCCCGAATGTACCGAAGGTACGGGCGGGCAAATGAGCTACTTCCGCTTTTATCTTTTCAATCAACTTCTCTTTAGTTTTTTCCAAAACTGTCTATCGCTCTACCCTGCCCGAATGTACCGAAGGTACGGGCGGGCAAATGAGCTACTTCCGCTTTTATCTTTTCAATCAACTTCTCTTTAGTTTTTCCCAAAACTGTCTATCGCTCTACCCTGCCCGAATGTACCAAAGGTACGGGCGGGCAAATGAGCTACTTCCGCTTCTTTTTTTACCGGCTGCATTAGTGGGGAGTGGTGGATTCGAACCACCGAAGTCATAAGACAACAGATTTACAGTCTGTCCCATTTGGCCACTCTGGTAACTCCCCGATATTGTTCAGTTTTACCTTAGCCAAATTATTGACAAACTGAAAATTTATAAATAAAAAAGAGCCGATGGAGGGATTCGAACCCCCGACCCACTGATTACAAATCAGTAGCTCTGGCCAACTGAGCTACATCGGCCTCTTAAATATCAATGATTCCTAAACAAATTATTGTTTTTTCTAATCTGCTTCAGAAGTTATTACGCCATTAATCCACGATGTCAATGAACACACTTTACCCTTCAAAAAAGGGAACGCAAAAATAGAAAAGGATTTTTTATTAGCAAATGGTTATTGAAAATATTTTTAATTGCCCTTTAATCTGTTCTATCAAAGAGTGTAACATGTTGATAATTCATTAGTTGTCAAAATTGCATTTCAATAATATAAAAATTTATCACCACTAAAAAATCCACTCATGCCTTCTATGACATTCTTTAAATGGCTGACGGGGGCAATGATGGCGTCAAACTGAAGGATGTTTCCACAAATTATAACCCTTTATTTGACTCAATAACCTTTTCTTTTAATGATTGCTTATAGACTTCAAGTTTTTTATAAAGAGCCTTATCTGAGGTAGCTAAAATCTGAATGGCCAGCAATCCGGCATTTTGTGCAGCATTTAAAGCAACAGTAGCCACCGGTACACCATTAGGCATTTGCAGTATTGAAAGTATGGAATCCCACCCGTCAATACTATTGCTTGACTTTACGGGGACACCAATTACAGGCACAGACGTTAATGAGGCAACCATGCCCGGAAGATGGGCTGCTCCACCTGCTCCGGCTATGATGACACGGATATTTTTCTCGTAGGCCTCTTTTGCAAACTGCACCATAAGCTCCGGTGTGCGATGTGCCGAAACAATCTGTATTTGATGTTCTATCTGAAAATCAGAAAGTACCTGTGCTGCCTGTTGCATGACTTCAAGGTCTGATTTGCTACCCATAATAATTGCTACCTTCATTGTAAACCGATTGAATTGGAATGCCACAAAATTACATTAAATAAGGTAGTGCATAAGTATTTTTAATCTTCTTGCTTTGCAAGGTAAGTTCTTTCAATTTTGCCACATGTTGCAACGTTTAAAATCACTTTTTGCAGGTGCCTATGGTGGCATTTCACACGATGTGTGGTTGCTGTCTGCTGTGATGCTCATTAACAGAAGCGGCACTATGGTAATATTTTTTCTATCGGTTTATCTGACCGAGAAATTAGGGCTTACAGTGCAACAAACCGGTGTGGTGTTGGCCTGCTTTGGCGCAGGAAGTTTTACAGGTGCTTTTGCCGGAGGTAAATTAACCGACATTATAGGCTACCGTCCCGTAATGCTCATTAGTTTATTTACCGGTGGCTGCCTGTTTATGCTCATATCTTTTATTCACTCCTATTTATATCTATGCATTTCATTCTTTTTTCTAAGCATCTTCAGTGAATCCTATCGTCCGGCTAATATGACGGCTATTGCTTTTTACAGTAAACCCGAAAATTACACACGCTCTATTTCAATTAACAGATTAGCTATAAATCTTGGTTTCTCAGCTGGGCCTGTTCTTGGTGGTTTGCTTGCCTCTTTAAGTTATGATTACCTGTTTTATGCCAATGGCCTCTTTTGTATTGCTGCGGCAACATTTACATTGTTTATGCTGCACAATAAGAAAGCACATCACCTACAAAAACATGGTCAAAAACAAAGTATCGTTTCACCTTATAAAGACAAAACCTATCTTTATTTTATTGTTGCTGTTTTTCTCTATGCACTTTGCTTCTTTCAGTTTTTTATCACCATGCCTTTGTTTTATAAAGACATTCATCACCTGAGTGAAAGACAGATAGGATTACTGATGATGTTTAACGGTATTATTGTTGCCCTTGTGGAAATGATTCTGGTTTACCGTCTCGAAAAACGATGGAATCTTTATCGTACCATTTCGATAGGCGGACTTCTGCTTGCCGCAACCTACCTGTGCCTTCCTTTTATTGGCGGTTTTGCCGCATTTACATTGATTATTGTTTTTGTATCATTTTCTGAAATGCTGGCTATGCCATTCATGAATTCTTATATGAATCTGAAAAGCGATATTGCCAGTCGCGGACAATATGCAGCTTTGTATTCTATGGCGTGGAGTTCGGCACAAACTGCCTTGCCAATTATTGCTACACAAACCATTGCCAACTATGGATATAACACCTTATGGATATTGTTGTCATGCCTATTGCTTATCATGACCTACATCATCAGAAAAGTTTCTCAAAAAATGAAAGTGGCTAACTAATGCAACTAATCTAAAGCCCGGTTCAGAAATTTAAGTAATGGCAACAAGGCTTTGTAAGCTTTACCCATTTCTTTTACCCCTTTTGCCGAGGTGATTAATGAATCTGACAAAGGCATAGAGGCAATATAACTTGTGTATTTCAGTAATGCAATTTCAGGATGGTTTTTTGGATAGTCTTTTGGTGCTTTTTTAAGTGCTATGTTTTCCAATGCACCAAAATATTTTTTAAATTCTTTTTCGTTTAATATCGCTTTAAACTCTTTGCTGTTATAGTCAATCTCCTGTCTGATTTTTCTTAATGTTTCTTTATCGGGCATCCATCGTCCACCGGCAAAAAACGACTTGTTGCCGGGTTGAATGTGCAGATATGCTCCTGCTGTTTCTATCTTTTTGCCTCCGGCATTGATAGCTGCTCCCAGATTTGTTTTATAAGGGGTCTTATCGGGCGAAAAACGAATGTCGCGGTAAATTCTGAAAACACAGTCCTTTGGTTCAAGGTTTTTGAGTGCGGTATCGTACTGCGTCAATTCCGTAAGCGTTTGCTTCAGGCAGTTATTAAAATCGTCCTTTGCACTTTCGTACTTGTGACGGTTTGCAGCAAACCATTCACGGTTGTTGTTAATGGCAAGTGCCCGTAAGAATGACAGCGTTTGTTTTCTTATCATACTTACGGGCACTTTGATTTTTAAAAAATTATTTCTCTACAATAAATTTACCGTTTCCTAATGAAGCACCTTCTACTTTTAAATCGAAGTGATACAAACCATTAATTAAAGTGCTTACAGGCAGGATAAAGATATTGGTGCCTGTGCCTTTTAGTTCAGCTACTTTTTTCTGCATCAATGCACGTCCTGTAAAGTCATAAATATACAGTACTGCATTTTCGAGATTCTGATTTCTGTCCACACTGAATACTACATATTCATTGGCAGGAACAGGATAAACACTTATTGGCGTGGCAGGTAAACTTAAGTTTACTGCTACTTTCTCGAACGTCTCCGATTTACCGTTAAAGTCGGTTTGTTTCAGTCTGTAGAACGAAACCCCTCTGTAAGGCTTGGTATCTATAAATTTATAATCGTGCTGTTGTGTTGAATTACCTGCACCCTTTACAGTACCCACCTTCTCGAAGTTACGTCCATCGCTGCTGCGCTCAACCGTAAAGAAATCGTTGTTTAGTTCTGTGGCTGTTGTCCAGTTACAAACTACTTCCTGATCTTTATAGGGTTTTGCTTCGAATGAAAGCAACTCTACAGGCAGTGGTTGCAACTCTCGCACAACTGCCCATGTATTTGTAAATGATGCTGCGGGAATCTGAACTGATGTGGCTGTGGGGTTTGTTTGACCGATAATGAAAGGATAGCCCCAATTGGTGCTTGAGCTATACACCTGTGCACGATAAGGAGATGAACCTGCCGATGCATTTTCTGACGGAACCCAGTTAAGTTTCAAATCGCGGCTGCTGACTGTACCTGCATCATTAATTTGCCAAAAACGGTCAACCATGTAGGGGCTGTTATCCGTAAATGGTGGTGCAAACCAGGTGTTCATATAAATATCTGAAACGCCTGTTGGTATTGGTGTATTTGCAGGTATTGTAGTATAGGTTGTTAGCGTAACATCTGCATCGCCATTATTTACCGTATAATCTACAGGAATATAAGTTCCTGCAGAATTGGCAAATGGGAATGTAAAAGTTGTTGGATAGGCTGCAGGTGTACCAATTTTCCATCGGAATCTGCCATAGTTTGGCGGATTGGTTTCTGCAATCAGTACGCCTGTATTTCTTGTCAATGCAGTGGTTGAACCTGTATTACTCATTAAACTCAATGTGCGCATGGCAACCGGATTTCCATTAAGCTGCAGTCTGCCTTGTGTTAGATGCAGTGTATCTGTAACAGTAACATCTCTATTAAGACGAACGGGGTTTGCCGGTGCAGGTTTATTTAATGTCATTGCCATAAAGGTAGTGTTATTGGCTCCATCAATATTTTGAGGATTCATACCATTAAACGTAAAATCGCTATTACCTGCAGTGAAAGTACCGGAGTTGTTCCAATGACCACCTATATAGGCCATGAAGGTAGAGTAAGTACGTTTGTATTTAAATGTAAGGTTGGGCCGCTGTGTTGTAGTACAGACACCATCGGTTGAATGAGCAGCTAATGTCCCGTTAAGTTTAATTCTTATTTGTGTTGCCGCTGTCATGGCACCAATAGTTGGTGTTGAAATGGTTATGGTAGAACCTGCAATACCGGTAATTATTGTGCCGGGTGCAAAAACACCTAAAGGCGATATTGATTCTATAGCAAGCCCAACCGAAAGGTGTGGCAATGAACCCTGAAGAAATGGACCCAGATTAAATGTAGTTGTTCCTGCAGGATTAGCTGTGCCCATGGCACGCATGGTAGGCGTAAAATCGCAAGCAGCATTGGGAATAGGAGCATCTGCATAAAGTTGCAGGTAACGTCTGAATCCTGTTGTTGTAGTGTACCAGGTTTGCTGACCACCACCAATGGCGTGATCATAACAAATATCAATCACCAAGGAATAAGCAAGGTTTACAGGTATGGGCGTTGACAATCCGAACTTATACTGTCCTGCTGTAGGGATACCAAGCGATGGACTGCTATAAACCAGGTTGGGCGTTGTGCCAACAGCAAATGCAGCCAATGCATTGTTTGCAGCTCCTCCACCATAAGTAAATCCTGCACTTGTATAGTACCACCGGATGCTGAAGTTTGTATAGGGATTGGTAGGGGCAACAAAATTTGACACTAAAAGAAATATAGAATCAATTTCATCACCGGTTATCATACCATAGGCGCTCAAATCTGCGGCTGTATAGACCAACTGGCATCGCTGTTTTAGTGCAGCACCATTAAGAGGCGTATAAGGCTGAATAGTCGGTAACAGGTTACCTACAGAAATGCGTGCAGTATCTGTCATTTGCGAGTTCACTTTTAAAGCAGAGGCAGGGTCGTTGATGATTAAGGAGTCTGCCACCGTTAATCTTCCTGATTTATAAACATCCACTGTAACTGTATCAGTGCCCTGAATTCTTAATTTTTTAGCTGTTGCAAAGGTGCCCTCCTTAATTACCGGACGGTTAGGGCTACTTCCGGGAATAAGGGTATTATCAGATATGGTTGGTGGATTTGCAGGACACCAGTTTACGGGGTTGTTCCAGTCATTATCAAACCCGCCAAGCCACAATTTACCATAGCCCAGGCCCGGCCATGAATTACATGAAGGAATTATGGTAACTGAATAATCTTCTGTTTCGCCATACGTGGCGGAAGAGCAAGCGTCTATATTTGCTCTTGCATATACTTCGCGCACACGCAAGGTTGTAGTACCGATATAGGCACTTACGGGCACCGTGAAAGACACTGAGTAGGTGGCATTGGCAACCATTGAAGGCGACTGAGCAATTTTTTCAGGAGCGAAATTATCAAACACACCATCGTGATTAAAGTCAATAAATGCTGCAATATAGTTTGAACCAGCCCAGGTACCTACTTTTAAATAAATTGTATATGTAGTCATGCCATTGGCCATCAACACGGTAGTTTTACCGGGCACAGCAGCAAATTTTTCATAATCGGGAGGGTGGGCACTAAAAGGTGCAGGGCCACCCCACCAGGGGGCAATATTCGGGCCGCAGCAGTTCAATGCATTATTGATTACCGGATAACCGGACTCTCCAGCGAGTTGAACCTGTGCCACATAGTCGTTGTTGGTATAGGATCCTCCAAGCCACGATGTACCTGTGGAATAAGATGGTGGATTTCCACCACAATAAGCTACATCAATAGGCCGGCAACCTCCCAAGGTTCCCGTTGAAGGTGTATATGGAGTGGAAACAGCTCC
Source organism: Bacteroidia bacterium (assembly GCA_037045145.1). Lineage (NCBI taxonomy): Bacteria > Pseudomonadati > Bacteroidota > Bacteroidia > Bacteroidia bacterium. The sequence goes on along the minus strand of JBAOIA010000011.1, from coordinate 1,411,779 downwards.
CTTTTTGAGTCGAATCCAATTATATTCACCGTCAACACAATTTCCTGCAGTAGCCACGCCAGGCGCCTTAATATCGTAGGTTACCCAAAAATAGTTTTTACCATTGTTGAGTCTGAATGTTGCAATAGGAAAAAACGAATAGTTTGTAGCACATAATGTAGGAATTGTGGCTCCTACCTGAATGGCATTGGCTATACCGTTAAAGACATCTGTTCCTCCTGTCCACCACAATTTAGCATTTTGTGCATCGCCACAGGCATTGGTAGAGCCAATGTAGCTGAAGTTGATAGAGTCAATAGAATAATAATTATTAGCAGTTACATCATCACCGCCATCAATTACCACTTCAACACCGTAAATCAAATTATTGGTTGAGCCCGGTGGCACGGCAGAAGTACCCTGAAAAGACATTTTAGTAGATACAAAAGACTGTGCTTTTGGATAGGTGTTGATAGAAATGTCGTCAATATAAATATTTCCACCGTTGGCTGTTGTATGCTGGTTGGTAAAAACAAAAATCAAATATCGCTGTGATGCTACCGTAAATGCGTTGTTTGGGATAGTAACCTGATACTGATACCAACCTGCAGCACCACTAACCGGATTAGAATTCCACCACCGTGGCACAACATTTCCAAAGCCAAAAGGAGCAACCTGCTGAATGGCTAAACGAAGAGCAGCACCATAGATATTTCCCGGAGTATCATAGACAATTAAATTGGAGTCGTTTAAAAAAACAGAAACACTATCCAGAAAGCCTGTATTCACGGCATCTCTATACATCCAGAAAGTTGCAGTGGTGCCACCAACGGGCATATTGGTAAAATCCAATGCACGCGAAGCAATATAGGCTTTCTCGCCAGCCTGTGTCATATATCCGCAACGATAGCGTGCCATACCGGCACCACTGTGAGTTCCCGGAGGGGTTCCGGCAGGGTTTGAGGACACTGTAACACGCTCGCAATAGTTTTCTAAATCGGAACTTGTTCCTGTGTAGCTTGTATTCCATCCCAAAGGAGGAAATGTAGTACCATTAAAAGACTCATTAATGACTAGCTGACCCGATGAATTGCTTACAGTGCATAAAAATGCAAGTGCAAGACAAACTATAAATGAGTAAAACTTTTGCATGATTTGAATATTAATTTGAATGATTGGTTTTTATACAAATATTTAAGAATACAAATATACTCATCAACAAATTATTAACCATTGATTGCAGAAGAAATTTCACCATAAAGACTAAAATTTTTCTTTACGATAGAAACATGCCTAAAGTTTAATAGATATGTTTCTACAAATCGCATTCCTGCTTCCACATAAAGACTGCCAATACACAATTTTGTTTTTTTGTCTTTTCTACCTGCACAACAACAACGGCAATAATTTTGGTTTAATGTTAATTGGTTATACTGTACTTTTGCGGACTTAATTCTGTTTATGTTAGAACTTTCAAAAATAAGAGAAAATCATTTAGAAATAATCAAAAAGCTTGCCATAAAGAACTTTAATGCTTTGGAAATTGTAGAATTAGCTCTAAAGCATGATGAGCAAAGGCGACAGTTGCAAAAAGAAAACGATACCTGCCTTGCACAACAAAACAAGCTGGCAGCGGAGATTGGCGCAGCGATGAAAGCCGGAAAAAAAGAAGAGGCACAGCAGCTTAAAGAAAAAAATGCTGCATTGAAAGAAACCTCCAAAAAACTGCAAACAGAATTAGAAACAACAGAGAAACTTCTTGAGGATGAGTTGGTAAAATTGCCTAATATTCCCTCTGCAAAAGTATCTGCAGGCAAATCATCTGCCGATAACGATATTGTATTTACGGTGACGGCATTGCCGCAGTTATCAGTTAAAACTCCACATTGGGAGCTTTGCACAAAATACGACCTGATAGACTTTGAAACCGGAGTTAAACTAACAGGTGCAGGCTTTCCGGTTTATAGGGGCAAAGGTGCCAGACTACAGCGTGCATTAATCAATTTTTTTCTAGATAAAGCAGTGGCAGCCGGTTATCTTGAAGTGCAGCCACCTATCTTAGTCAATCACGATTCAGGTTTCGGAACGGGTCAGTTGCCCGACAAAGAAGGGCAGATGTATTTTGTTTCTGAAGACCAGCTTTATCTGATACCCACTGCCGAAGTACCTGTTACCAACATTTACAGAAATACCATTTTAAAAGAGAGCGATTTTCCACAAAAACTAACAGCCTACACTCCCTGTTTCAGACGCGAAGCGGGCTCTTATGGTAAAGATGTTCGCGGACTCAACAGATTGCATCAGTTCGATAAGGTAGAAATTGTGCGCATAGAGCATCCTGAAAATTCATATCAGGTGCTGGAAGAAATGAAAGACTATGTTTGTTCGCTATTAGAACAATTAGAATTGCCCTATCGCGTTTTAAAACTCTGTGGTGGTGATATGAGTTTTGCATCGGCACTTACTTATGACATGGAAGTGTTTTCTGCTGCTCAGGAAAAATGGCTTGAGGTGAGTTCGGTTTCTAATTTTGAAAGCTTTCAGAGCAACCGTTTAAAATTACGTTTCAAAGGCAACGATGGAAAAACACAATTAGCACATACCTTAAACGGAAGTGCACTGGCATTGCCAAGAATTGTAGCTGCACTTTTGGAAAACAATTACAACGGACAGTACATTCAAATACCCAAAGCAATACAGCACTACACAGGATTTGACCGCATAGATTAAAAGATGTTTACAACAAGATTATTTCAGCATTTAAAAAAGGTGGCATTCCTAACAGTACCCGCAGTGCTGCTGTGTTTTCTGGTGTCTGCACAGGGGCTCAATAATCTTGATCTGGCCCGTCAGTATGAATCAACAGGCGAGTTTGACAAAGCAGCCGTGTATTACGAAAAGCAATACAACATTGACCCCTTTGGAACTTATGAGCCTTATCTGAAATGTCTGAAACAAATTAAAGACTATAAAGAAGCCGAAAAGCTGATTAAAAAACAGGCAAAACGTGGTGCAGGTGCAGGAAAATACACTGTTGACTTAGGCTTGCTGTATGAAATGGAAGGCGACACCGAAAAAGCAAAAAAGCAGTTTGAAACAGCCATAAAAAACCTACATCCTGACGCAGGTGACATTTACGCAGTTGCCAACACTTTTATTATGAATGGCAAGCCAGACTTAGCTCTGGAAACCTTTCTGAAAGGCAGAAGCTTGGTGCCGGACAACAACTTTGGTTTTGATATTGCAGAACTGTATGGCCGCAAAGGCGAAACACAGAAAATGATTGACGAGTACTTAGACATTATGACTGAAAACACCCTTTTTCAGGCTAATGTACAATCGGTATTGCAATATAAACTGAGTCAGGACAGCGATTCCAATCTGGCAAATCTGTTGCGCCTGTCATTGCTTCGCAAAATTCAGCGTGAGCCATCACAACTCATTTACAACGAGTTTTTGTACTGGCTTTTTATGCAGGAAAAAGATTTTGAATCGGCATTAATTCAGGCTAAAGCATTAGACAAAAAAACAGGTGACACCGGCAACAGAATTTATTCGTTAGGCGAAATATGTATTTCGAATCAGGCGTGGACAGTGGCTGAAAAATGTTTTGACTACATTGTTGCTAAAGGAAGCAATCATCCGCTTTATATCAGAGCAAAAATTGCTATGCTAAGCGCAGCCTTTGAAAAAACAACAGAAAGTCATTACACCCAAGCCGAACTACTGACCTTAGAAAAACAATTTACAGAAGCATTGCAGGCTTTGGGCAAAAATTCTATTACAGCGCCATTGATGGTGCAACAGGCACAGTTAGAAGCTTTTTATCTTGACAAAGTTGCAGAAGGACGAAAAATTTTGGAAGAAGTAATTGCCATGCCGGCCTTGTCGTCAAACTATATTGCAGAAGTAAAATTAGCGTTGGGCGACATTATGATTTTAGATGGCGACCTGTGGGAAGCCTCACTCACCTACTCGCAGGTTGACAAAGATTTTAAACACGATGCCATTGGGCGCGAAGCAAAATTCCGTAATGCAAGACTATCCTATTACTTAGGAGAATTTGAATGGGCAGAAGCACAATTAAATGTTTTGAAGCAAGCTACTTCGCAACTGATATCAAACGATGCGCTGGACCTTGCATTGCTTATTTCGGACAACATTGGCGATGACTCCATTACTGAGCCATTACAGATTTACTCACGCGCAGAACTACTGGCCTTTCAACATAAAAACGACCTTGCACTGCAAACATTAGACAGTATTCTTGTGCTCTATCCGGGAAGAAAAATTACAGCCAATGTATGGTTTAAAAAGGCAGGAATTTATATTACAAAAGGAGACTTTGACAGCGCTATTATGCTCTATAGTGACATCGTAAAAAACTATGCAGATGGTGTACTTGCCGATGATGCCCTGTTCAGAATAGGCACTATTTATGAAAACAATCTGAAGGATATCGAAAAGGCAAAAAGCACTTATGAGCAATTTATTGATAAATACCCTTCGAGTGTATTCATTGCAGAAGCGCGAAGACATTACAGATTACTGAGAGGTGACAAAATAAACTGACTTTGTTACAAAACTCACATTCCATAACGGTTTGATTTTGTTATTTTGTGCCACATTTAAAACCGGACTTCAATCCGGTGAAGTTAAATCTGAATATGCAACAAAGTTTGAGAATTATTATCACTGCCATCATCCTGTTTTTCAATACAGGCATCAAGGCACAGATTTTTGAAGGTGCAAAGTGGAGTTTCAGGGTTGAACAGACCGACAGTTGTGAAGCCACATTGATATTAAAAGCAGTAACGGTTGATAAATTTCACATCTATTCTCAAACCATCAATGGCGCTGACGGCCCCATACCAACGAGTTTTACTTTTAATCATTCGCCCGAATACACTACCATTGGTAAGGTAAAAGAAGGCCATGCAGAAGAAGTCTATGATCAGCAGTTTCAGATGAAACTTAAATTTTTTCATGGTGAAACAGAGTTTAAGCAAAAAATAAAAATCAACACCAGAAAAAAATTCAGCATAACGGGTTTTGTAACCTTTATGGCATGTGATGATGAAAAATGCCTTCCACCAACAGATATTGACTTTAAGTTTGATTTGAATGAAGGCAAGAAAAAATCGTGTGCAACAACTGAACTTGCAGTTCCTGTAAACAATACAACAACGGCAGTTACAGACACTGCACAGGCAGCAATGCCACCGGCACATATAGATTCAGCAACTGCATCGGCACAAAACGACAGTGTATTTACAGAAGTAGCACAAGTATCGGAACTGGAGCCGGGCTGCGGCAGCGATAACACCACAACTGCAACCGACAAAAGCATGCTCGGTATTTTTATTGCAGGATTTTTAGGTGGCTTTTTAGCATTGCTTACCCCATGCGTTTTTCCAATGATTCCTATGACAGTGAGTTTCTTTACAAAACGCAGCGGTTCAAGACAGAAGGGATTGATGAATGCATTAATCTACTCTATTTCCATCATAGTAATTTATGTTGGACTGGGCTTTTTGGTTACTGTAACATTAGGCAGTGATGCACTCAATGATATGGCAAGCAGTGTCTTTTTTAATATGACATTTTTTATTGTATTCCTGATTTTTGCATTTTCATTTTTTGGTGCCTTTGAAATTGTATTGCCAAGCTGGCTGGTTAACAAAGCCGACAGTGCCTCTGACCGTGGTGGACTGATAGGAATTTTCTTTATGGCCTTTACTTTGACATTGGTTTCCTTTTCATGTACTGGACCCATCATAGGAACCCTTTTGGTTGAAGCGGCACACAATGGAAGCTATTTAGGACCCATTACAGGGATGACCGGTTTTGCCTTAGCACTGGCATTGCCTTTTGGACTCTTCTCTGCTTTTCCGGGCTGGTTAAATTCTATGCCTAAATCCGGAGGGTGGCTCAATACCGTAAAAGTTACACTTGGTTTTATTGAACTTGCACTGGCTTTCAAATTTTTATCCAATGTGGACCTTGCCTACCACTGGGGATTTTTGAAGCGTGAAATATTTATTGCCATTTGGGTAATTATCTTTGGTATGCTGGGCTTCTATTTGCTGGGGAAACTAAAGTTTTCACATGACAGCGATGTAAAACATATCACTGTTCCCCGACTGATGTTTGCTATTATTTCGCTGACATTTACATTGTATCTTATTCCCGGAATATGGGGTGCGCCCTTAAAAATGATTAGTGGATTTCCTCCACCTGAGTTTTACAAAGAATGGGTGACAGAAAAATCAAGCAATCATTGCCCGCATAACCTGAACTGCTATCACGACTATGATGCAGGTATGGCCTATGCAAAAACTGTGGGAAAGCCGGTGATGGTTGATTTTACAGGATGGAGCTGTGTTAACTGCCGCAAGATGGAAGACAATGTGTGGAGCGACCCGGAAGTATTAAAAAGACTTTCGGATAAATATGTACTCATTTCACTGTATGTTGACGATAAGGAACAACTTCCCGAAAACCAACAATATGTTTCGGCAACTACAGGTAAAAAAATAAGAACAATAGGAAACAAATGGAGTGATTTGCAAACAAATGTTTACAAAACAAACTCTCAGCCTTATTATGTTTTATTAGATCATCAGGGCAAAATTCTTGCAGAACCACGCGGATATACTCCTGATATTAAAACCTACACCAAGTATCTTGATGAAGGTTTATGCCGTTTCGAAAAGCGGAAAAAATAAACAGGATTGCTGTCGGACAACAGCTGTGTTTTGATAAAAAAAAGTTTAGCTCTTCTGTGCTTCGTCAGCATACTTGCTGGGGCACTTCAACAAAATATCTGAAGCAATAAAATCTTCGCCTTTCATTTTGCCGATAATTACAATCTGTTCGGATTTATCAAAGTCCTGCGGCTTGGCTTTATTGAGCAATACTTTTCTTTCGTTGCCATTGTTATCGTACAGATAAAATGTAAAAAGGTTGGCATTTTTTTCAGGATGGTATTCATACGGTTTGTCGCGGTTGAGTTTGCCAACCACATGAAACACTTTACCTTCATGCGATGCTGCTTCGGTAAAATTAGCATAGGTACCGGAGTCGCTCACTGTACTGATTATTGCTGCAAATGCAACTGCAATAAGTACCATGGCTATGATATAAGACTTTTTCATGATTGCTATTAATTTTTATTCTTCAATTTATCTTCTGTTCTTTTAAGTTTCCTGTCAATACTTATTAAGTAGATAAACAATACGGTTAACACTACGGCAAGCACTGCAACCACCACATAAATTTTTCCATTGCTGCGGAAGGTTTCGTCCAATGCACTTTCTGTTTGTGCTAACACATTTGTTGTTATCAACATTAAAACAGAAAAAAGTATCTTTAGTTTTCGTGAGAATTCCATAATTTTTTAATTCTTATTCGAATAGATGTTATCCAAACACCAAGCAAGGTCCAACCCATTATTGCAGGATAAAAAACAAGGCGCATCTGATTGTCCAGATCATATTGTCCAAAAGCAGGATTACCACCATTTCCGGGATGAAGAGAGTCTGTCATGCGTGGCAGAATGTAAATAAAAGCCATCATCAGCGGGAAAGCAAAAACCAAATATACTGCACTGAGTTTGGCACGTTTGGTCTCGTCTTCTGTTGATTGGCGTAGGATAAAATAAGCTGCATACATGAGCATGGCAGCAGCGGCACCATTGAGTTTGGTATCATTAACCCAAAACGCACCCCAGGTAAAACGTGCCCAAATCATACCGGTAATTAACCCTGCAATACCAAACACCATTCCTGTAATAGCATATTGTTCGGCTTTTAGGTCGTATTGAATTTTTCCACCTGAGAGATAGCGGATGCTGTAAACAATAGTCACTACCATGTGAATAATCATGGCAAACCACATGGTTACATGGAAGTATAAATTTCTTATTGACTCATTAAGTATAGGCAATTCAGGAATAGGCATAAGGAATCCTGCAAAAAGTGTAAAATACAGCAATGCTACACAAGCAATTTTCCAGGCATTATGCATGATGAAAAACGGACTTTAAAACCAACATCAGTCTGAATTTATTATTCGCGCCAAAGGTAGGGAAATAAAATGTAGGCTAAGGATGGCACTAGTAAATTAAGTGCAGCCAGCATAGTGAGATATTTCAGGTTCACCGAAAAATCAATTCCATCAATTGCATTTTTTGAAAGATGAATTAAAACAATCAGTAAAGGCAACAAAACCGGAAAACCTAAAATAGCCATGAGGCTTGACTGATGTCCGGCACGTGAAGCAATAGCGGAAATCATGGTTAACACAGATGAAATTCCGAAGCACCCCAATAAAACGGTACAAACAAACATGCCAATGTCCTGAACAGGGTTACCCAACAAAATGCCGTAGATAAAAAATGTGATGATGCCAAAAAGAAACAGCATCAATCCATTATAAATTATCTTTCCTAAAATTACGGCATAAGGATTCAGAAAAGAATAATAGAAAAGCTGAAGGCCACGCGACTCTGCCATAAAACTTTTTGCAAGCGCATTTACAGCCATAAATAAAATAAGCAACCAGAACAAGGCATTCCATGCAGACACATCAACAATTTTCTTGAAGCTGAGATAACTGATATAAACCCCTGAAAGAATAAAAACCATAAGTCCGGCCATAGCAGCACGGTTGCGCCACTCTAATTTCCATTCTTTGTAAATTATTAACCCTATTTGATTAAACACGGCACAAAGTTCAGAAAAACAACAGTAATTATGAAGAATTGATCAGGAATATTTTGAGATAAAGTATGTGTTCAATCTTTAAAAGAAATAATACTCTGATCTGAAAGAATAACAGGAAATTAAACTCAAATTATGTTTTAACACTTGATACGCAGATATATTTTTTTGCTACATTTACCGTCTGAATTTTTATATGAAAATTATAATATCAAATTAATGAAAAAAGTTTTACTAACATTATTAGCCGCAACAACCATAATTTCGGCTAATGCACAAAGAAAAGCCGGCATCAACATCAAAGAACTGCCGACCATAACACAACGACAATGCGGAACCGGTGAACTTCCATTGGAATATGAAACATGGCTTGCTGCTAAACTTAAAGAACCTAATGCAAATAAAATGCAGGTGGTTTATACCATCCCTGTTGTTGTTCACGTAATTCATAACGGAACCAATGTGGGTGTAAATCAAAACATCAGCGATGCACAAATTATTTCGCAGATTGCTGTTTTGAATGAAGACTATCGCAGACTTAATCCTGACACCACTTCTACCCCAACGGCATTTGGTACGGTAGCTGCAGATTGTGAAATCAACTTCTGTTTGGCACAACGTGATCCAAACGGCAATGCTACAAACGGCATTGATCGTATTAACAGAAACACACAAGGTTGGTCAGCTCCACCATACACAATGACATACATTGATGGCACCATAAAACCGGCTACCATTTGGAATCCAACACAGTATTTAAATATTTGGGTTGTTCCTGATTATACTTCTTCAGGAAATCAGCTGTTGGGTCATGCCACATTTCCGCTAAACAGTACACTTGGCGGTTTAAGCGGAAATTTTGGTACTGCCACTACTGATGGTGTAGTTATTTGGTATAAAAGTTTTGGCCGAGTTGGCACATTGGATGCTTTATATAATAAAGGTCGTACAGCAACACATGAAATTGGTCACTGGTTGGGGTTACGTCATATTTGGGGTGATGCCAATTGTGGAACTGACTATGTAAATGACACGCCAACACAACAAACTGCAAATTACGGAGGACAAAATCCTCCATATCCATGCCCTACTTTTCCACAGGTTACCTGCGGCAATGGTCCAAATGGAGATATGTGGATGAATTATATGGACTATTGCTATGACAAATGTCTGAACATGTTTACAACCGGTCAAAAGTCAAGAATGCAAATTGCAATGGCTAACGGAACTTATCGTGCACCATTAGCAACTTCACTAGGTTGCAATGCACCTTCAGCCGGCCCAACTGCACAATTTACTGCAAATACTACAACTATTGCTCCCGGTGGCAGCGTAAACTTTACTGATCAAAGCAGCAACTCACCAACATCTTGGTCATGGTCGTTTCCGGGTGGAACTCCATCATCATCAACTTCACAAAATCCTTCTAACATTGTTTATTCTAATGCAGGAACATATAATGTTTCTTTAACTGCAACCAATTCAAACGGAAGCAATACATTAACAAAGAACAACTATATTATTGTTACAACCGGTGGCACTTCAACATGCGACACTATTTCGAACTTTGAATTAGTAAACGATACAGCTACGATATATTTAGCAAGTACTACTCCAGGAAGTGGATATGTTTCAGGGCACAATATATATTCAGATCAATCAAAAGCTGATAAATATTCGAACGCTACACCCAACACCACAGTGGATGGAGCATTAATATTCTTTGGCATTGGTACAACATCAGGCACAGGTCAGACAGCAAGTGCAAAAGTTTGGAATGCAAGCGGTACAGGCGGCATGCCCGGCACTGCATTAGGTAGTGTAAATATTACTTATGATCAGATTGCAGCTGATGCAACCGGTGGCTTACCTACAATAGTAGATTTTAATCCTAATGTAAGCATAGCTGTCGGAAATTATTATGTAGGTATGAATTTCACCTATAATACAGGCGATACATTAGCTATTCTTACCAGCAGAAACGGAAACACTGTACCTGGTACAGCATACGAGCAATTTGATACAGGTACTTGGTATGCTTATTCAAATACCACTAGTTCGTGGGGGATAAATGTAGCTCATGCTATTTTCCCAATTGTATGCACCTCTACAGGAGTAAGAGAAGTGATGACACCCGGCAATAACTTAATGGTGTTCCCAAATCCATCACACGGAGAGTTTACATTGGTAGTGCCACAAAGCGACCTGAAAGAAAATGTTGTGGTACGTGTGCTTGATGTAAAAGGTGCAGTGGTTATGCACAAAGAATTGATCTCAACCGGAAATGGAACCTATCGTTTAAAACTTGATGCACCTGCTAAAGGTATTTACATGCTTGAAGTGCAGACAGTAAACGGTTTGAAAAAACAACGCATATCTGTGAATTAAAAAACACAGATTGATAAAAAAAGCTGCTTCAAAAGAGCAGCTTTTTTTATTTCCGTTTGAACAGAAAGAGTGCTTTTAAAAGAGATGAGTCCATGCGATGTTGAAAGAAATTTGGAGATGAAATAATCCTAACTTTACTTTCACATAAAAGAAACGTACTGTTTTTATATTTGTAATCAAATTTTCAGATGAATGTTTAAAAAGCTTTTAATCATCCTGCTTGCATTTGCAACGACTCAGGCATTTGCACAGAAACAAACCTATACGTCAACTTCTTCAAGAGCGATAAAAAACCTGGAACAAGCTTTAAAGTATTATGATTCGAGGCAGACAACAAAGGCAATTACAGAGACGGAGAATGCCATAAAAGCCGACCCTGGTTTTATTGAAGCTTATATGCTGCTTGGCGATCTTCATGCCGACAACAACAACCTGCCTGCTGCAATCGAAGCCTACAAAAAAGCAGTTGCTGTAAATCCCCGGTTTTTTCCAAACAACTTATATGCATTAGGAAGGTATGAATTGGAGTTGGGAAAGTATGACGATGCATTACAACATTTTAATGAGTTTGTGAAAATGGAAGCAGCCAAGCCTGAAAAAAAAGAAGAAGCAAAAAACCTGATAGCATCCTGTGAGTTTGCAAAGGATGCATTACAGCATCCTGTTCCTTTTGCACCACAAAATGCAGGGGCAGGTATTAATTCTGAGACAGATGAATACTTTCCTTCCATCACCGTTGATAATAAAAGAATGCTTTTTACCCGAAAAATAAAAAGTGATATTTATGAATGGCAAGAAGATTTTTATATCAGCACGCTGCAGCAAGACAGCAGCTGGGGTAAAGCAAAAAATGTAGGTGCACCGGTAAATACAGAGTTAAACGAAGGCGCACCATCATACAGTGCCGATGGTCAACTGATATTTTTTACGGCATGCGACCGGCCAGAAAGTAAAGGCTCATGTGATATTTATTACTCCAGAAAATTTGGTGATGTGTGGGGGAAGCCAATCAATATTGGCTCGCCTGTGAACACGGGAGCTTGGGAATCGCAGCCTTCGTTTTCAAGCGATGGCAAGACATTGTATTTTGTTCGTGGCAGCAATAGCCGCACCAACGATCAGGATATTTACATGAGTGAGGTAAGCGAAAAAGGATGGAGTACTCCAGTGAAACTAAACAGTAACATTAACACAGCAGGAAAAGAAGAAGCTGTTTTTATACATCCTGATAACCAAACTTTATATTTTGTTTCAGACGGATGGCCGGGTATGGGAGGCTCAGATATTTTTATGAGCAAACGTCAGCCTGATGGTCAGTGGGGCAAAGCAGTGAACTTAGGATATCCGATAAACACATTTGCCAATGAAGCAGGATTAATTGTGAGCCCCTCTGGAGATAAAGCTTATTTCAGCAGTAACAGAGAAGGCGGATTTGGTGGCTTGGATATTTACAGTTTCAACTTGTATGATAAAATCAAACCCGACCCTGTGAGTTATGCAATAGGGTTTGTGTATGATGATGAAACAAAAAAACCTACAGATGCAAAATTTGAAATCATTGATATAGAATCGGGCAAGACAGTAGTAGAATCGTATTCCGACCAAAACACAGGTGAGTTTATGGTGACCTTGCCATATGGTAAAAATTATATGCTGAATGTTTCCAAGCGGAAGTATCTTTTCTACTCCGATCATTTTGAAATGGATAAACCATCAGACATTAAAAATGCAAAGCAATTGATTGTAAGACTTAAACCTGTAAAGGATGGAAGCTGCATGGCATTGAATAATATTTTCTTTGACACTAACTCGGCAGAGCTAAAGCCCGAATCAAAAACAGAGCTCAATAAGTTAGTGAGTTTTATAAAATCTAATGCCATTGTTAAACTTGAAATTGGCGGGCATACTGATGATGTTGGTGATGACAAAGCAAATATGCTGTTGTCTGATAGACGTGCAAAATCAGTATGTGATTATCTTATTACCTCAGGCATTGAAGCTTCGCGATTGGTTTCCAAGGGATATGGAGAAACAAAACCGGTGACAGAAAATTCAACAGACGAAGGAAAGGCAAAAAACAGAAGAACAGAAATCACCATATTATCAGTGCATTAATTTTTTTGCATACAAAATTTTTCTGTTAAATACGTGTTGAAAATTATTTAAAAATATTTTCGCAGCAGGAGGCATGGTAAATGGTTAAATTTGCTGCATGGAAGAAAATGTGGAAGCAGGCAGGAGTGCAAAGAAGAAAGTAACTCCAAAGTCATTAACCAACCAACAGATTGCATTAGGATTAGGAAAAATTCCACCACAGGCTGTGGATATGGAAGAAGCAGTATTAGGCGCATTAATGCTTGAGAAAAATGCACTTACTACTGTAATAGATATTTTACATCCAGATTCATTTTATAAAGAAGCGCATCAGAAGATATTTAAAGTTATACGTGATCTTTTTAATAAAGCTGAGCCCATAGATATTCTAACAGTAACTCATGCGCTAAAAAAAGCAGGCGATTTAGAATTAGTAGGTGGTGCATTTTATATTACACAGTTAACCAACAGAATTGCTTCTGCTGCCAACATTGAATTTCATGCACGGATTATACTTCAAAAATTTATTCAGCGTGAATTGATACGTATTTCGAGTGAAACCATAAAAAGTGCATACGAAGACACATCTGATGTTTTAAAAATGCTTGACGATGCAGAGAAAAATTTGTTTGCAATTGCAGAAGGAAACATAAGAAGAAACTACGAAAGCATGAATGCTCTTATTTCCAAAGCCATTAAGGAAATAGAAATTGCATCAAAACAGACACAAGGTATTACAGGAGTAGAAAGTGGTTTCACAGAATTAGATCGTATAACTGCAGGATGGCAAAAATCTGATTTGATTATTATTGCCGCCAGGCCGGGTATGGGAAAAACAGCCTTTACCCTATCGTTAGCAGCCAATGCTGCCATACAATTCAAAAAACCTGTTGCATTTTTCTCTTTGGAGATGTCAAGCATTCAGTTGGTAAACCGATTGATTTCTTCACAGGCAGAAATTACTTCAGAGGCCATTAGAAAAGGGCATCTTGCAGATCATCAATGGCAGCAGCTAAACAGTAAAATTGTTCCGCTTACCGATGCGCCTATTTTTATTGATGATACTCCCGCATTATCGGTTTTTGAACTCCGTGCCAAGTGCAGAAGACTTGTTGCAGAAAAGAAAGTACAACTCATCATGATAGATTATATGCAATTGATGGTGGCAGGAACTGACAATCGTAATGGTAACCGTGAGCAGGAAATCAGTACTATTTCCCGTTCGTTAAAAGCAATAGCTAAAGAATTAGAAGTTCCGATTATTTGTTTGTCGCAGTTGAGTCGTGAAGTAGAAAAACGCGGCACTGCGTCTAAGCGTCCACAATTGAGCGACCTTCGTGAATCGGGCGCTATTGAACAGGATGCCGATATGGTAATGTTTATTTACCGTCCGGAATATTATGGAATGGATGTAGATGAAGAAGGAGATTCAACAAAAAATACAGCAGAAATTATTATTGCCAAAAACAGAAATGGCTCATTAAACACTGTTAAGCTCACCTTTACTCCAGAGTACACAAAGTTTACAGATCTGAAAAATAAAAATTCGCAACAAGGTATGACTTCTTATGAATATACTGATGAAAGCACTAAGGTTAGAATACCTAATCCGAATGTTGAAGCAGAGAATCGTTACACACGTGGTTCTAAAATGAACGACATGCCGGATGATTATCCTTTTTAGTCTGATTTATTTTTCTAATTGCATTTTTACAATCTCCAACCCCTGCAGCAAGGTATGTGGTTGAAAATTTAATTCGCGTTTGGCTTTATCAATATTAAAGCCTGTTAACAAAGGACGTTTTGCCGGTTGTTTTAGCTGATCTGTTGTGATAGGATGAATATACTTTTTATCCAACTGAAAAAAATCTGCAGTCCGGTTTACCATTTCGAGGATGCTCATAGTTTCACTTCCTGACACATGATAAATCCCTGTGGCACGTTTTAAGGCAGCCTGCACACAGGCATCGGCAAGGTCTTCGGCAAGTGTTGGCGAACGCATCTGATCACTAATAACATTAATGTCTTTTTGCTGACGTAGTGAGTTTATTGTCCAAATGACCACATTGCTTCTTTGCTTGTCATCTACGACTCCATAAATGATGATTGTACGGATAATGGCTGAATCAATTCTTGCCTGCTGCACAACTTTTTCTGACTCATATTTACTGCGTGCATAGTGACTCAACGGATTGGGAACATCTTCTTCGCTGTAGTACCCTTTTTCACCATCAAAAACAAAATCGGTACTCAGGTGAATTAAATGAATATTGTGAAGCTCGCATAATTCAGTCATTGTCCTTACGGCTTCAACATTCATCTTCCAACAGTTCTCCTGATCTTTTTCGCAGGCGTCAACATTGGTCATTGCAGCAGTGTTGATGATACAATGCGGCTTAAAATTCTCAATGATGGCGGTTACTTCATCAGCGTTGGTAATATCCATTGAAGCATAGTGATAGCCTGCTTTAGAATGTAATCGGTTTTCGCCTTTAGAGGTGGCAAGCAATTGAATGTCGTTTCGCTTCAAAGATGCGTAAACAATTTTCTGCCCCAACAACCCATTACTTCCTGTCAACAAAATACGCAGCATGACTTTTTAAAATTAAAATGTGAGCGATGCTCCTAAAGATGGCATAATTGGTAATTGGTTTACCACATTGTGTCTTATGCGATCCACATAAAACACATTTTTACGATTGTAAACATTGACAACACTTGCCACCACTTCCAACTCGCTGTGACGTGCAAGATAGAAAATTTTCTTTATTGAAATATCAAGACGATGATAGGTTGGTAATCGCGATTCATTTAATGGTCCGTAGAGAACACCCATTTCGCCATTGTCTTGAGTATAGTCAGTAGCAAGTCCATCCTGAAAATTGAGATACGGATAAAAGCCCTGATTTAAAGTAACCGGAAATCCTGACCCGAAATTCCACCGTGCATCAACTTCCCAGTCGAGCTTTTTGCCCAGCTTATAGGAGCCGATAATATTGATATTATGTCGTCTGTCGAAATGGGGTGCATATTCGTAGTTGCCTGTATTACGTGTACTGAATCCCAAGGAATAAACAAGCCATGCATACATTCTTCTGTATTCATATTTCAACACAACGTCAACACCCTGAGTAAACCCTTTTTCAATGATGAAACTTTTTTTAACGGAGTCGGGCTTGTCGAAGTTGTTTGCCGTGTCATCATAAACCTTGTCGCGGTTTATATTGGTAAGCTGATTAAAATCCTTTATATAGCCTTCAATGTTAATATCAAAATATTTGTTGATGTCATATTCAATTCCAACAACTGCATGACGTGCAAGCTGTAGTTTTTTCTTTATGGATTTTCCATCAAACTCAGAAGGCAAATCGTCAGGAGCTGAAAGGAAACCATAGAAAAAGTTTACCACATCGCGATCGCTGTTGGCAGCTATCAGGTTTTGTGCATACAGTCCACCTGCAGCTTTTAGTCTGATGTTGTCGCTCAGGTTGTACTTAAGTCCAAGTCGTGGCTCAGGAGAAAACTCAGAGATGGAAGCGTAATACTGTAAGCGCACGGAAGGATCAATGATAAGTTTATTGATGATTTTTTTATAGCGAAAAAATATTCCGATTTCAGTAGTATTTTCTGTTTGATTAATTTGTCTTTTGGCATAGTTAAAATATTCGAAATCGGTTTTGAAGCCTTGCACCTCGATACCGTAATTAATTTCGTCATTATTTAAAAAGTAAAGCCAGTTGAAGCCCATGTTAAATCCATTTACTAAGCTGGAGCGGGGTTTTTCTTCAGCCTCTGTAAGTTTAATTTTATAGCTTGAGAAAGCGAGGTTACCACGTAACAAAACTTTTGATGCACCGGGCACCAGCACAAAGTTCATTCCGCCACCGGATGAACTCCAGTCGTATTTTGCCACCTTACTGTAATTTACTTTATCAAGAAAATTAAATCCAAAAAAACTAACCTTACTTCCACTGGCACTGTTGATTACCACTTTTCCATAAATATCATTAAAAGAATATGGCAGTCCGTCATCAGAAGCATATTTGTAAATACTTTTTGAAGTCTGGTCGAGGTAGGAATTTTTTACTGAAAAAATGAAAGATGCTGTTCCGTCATTTTCGTCTTTAGCTTTCTTTATAGGACCTTCTAACAAAACTTTTGAAAGGAAGGTGCCGGTAGAAACCTTTCCGCCAATGCGCTTTTTATTTCCATCGCGTGTGGTGATGTCCATAACAGATGAAATGCGTCCACCGTATTGCGCACCAAAGCCTGCAGTATAAACATCGGTATTTTTTAAAATGTCGGTATCGAACACGCTAAACAAACCAATGCTATGAAACGGATTGTAGATGACCATGCCATCGAGTAACACTTTGTTTTGTACAGGTGTTCCTCCGCGTATATACAATTGCCCCCCCTGATCGCCACTGCTTACAACACCGGGCACCACCTGCATGTACTGCACCAGATCACCTTCGGCACCAAGACTTGGCAGAGATTTAATTTCCTGAGGTGTCACGGACTCTACGGCTATTTTAACTTCTGTTTTTTTTGTTTGTCTTTCTGCCGATACTTCAACCTGCTTCAACTCCACATTTTTTTTCTTCATCACTAATTTGCGGTTTTCCATTTCATCGGCAATAAGTTCAACATCTGCAAAAGCAGTGTCGTAGCCTAATGTTGTTGCCATTACCCGGTATTTTCCCGGAGGAACTTTCACCATGGAATAATAGCCGTTAATGTCTGTAAAGGATGCAAAGGTTGTTCCCTTCAGGAAAACGCTTGCAAAGGGAATAGGCTCACCATTTTCGGCAGCATAAACAAACCCTTTGATTGTGGCTGTTTGTGCATTTGCCAAAGAAACAGCAAGCATACAAAAAGCAGCTAAAAAAAATCTTTTTATCGTCATAAAAACTATTTACTTAATTCTAAAATTACATTATACTCTTCTTTCTTTAGTGGCATTACAGACAAGCGGCCTATACGCACCAATGCAATATCTTTCAGTCGCACATCACCTTTTACCTGTGTTAATGTTACAGGCTTCTTCAATGCTTTAAATGGTGTCAGCTCCACACCTACCCAGCGTACATCGTCAGCAGTGGGGTCGGGATAGGCTGTTTTTTCAACTTTGGCAATGCCCATAACGGCTAGACCTTCATTGCTGTGATAAAACAAAACCTGATCGCCTTTTTTCATGGCTAATAAATGCAGACGGGCAGCGTTGTTGCGCACACCGTCCCAAAATGTTTTTCCATCGGCAACAAATTGTTCCCACGAATATTTAAACGGCTCTGATTTTACCAGCCAATACTGCATACTATTTTTAAAGTCGGACAAAGAAATAAAAATAAATGAATCCGGATTTGTTAATTATCCTTAAAATAAACCCTTTGCCAACTGCTCAATTACGGGTGGGTAATGCTCATATTCAAGACGATGAATACGCAATGCAATACTTTCTGCGGTGTCGTCAGGCAACACAGGCATGCTTTTCTGAAAAATAATTTCTCCCTCATCAAAGCGGTTGTTTACGTAGTGAATGGTTATGCCTGTTTCGGCAACACCGGCTTGCAACACTGCCTCATGAACATTGTGGCCATACATGCCTCTGCCTCCGAAAAGCGGCAGCAATGCAGGGTGAATATTTATTATTCGATGTTGAAAATTTGAAACTACCTCAGCAGGCATCAGTTTGAGGTATCCGGCCAGCACAACCAAATCAATGTTATGTTGCTGTATCAACTCAAGCATCATCCGGCCATCGCTGACCGTCATTTTGTCCATGACCAAACAGGGAATATCCAGCCTTTGTGCACGTGCTATCACTCCTGCCGTTGTTACATTGGTAAGAATTAATACCACTTCGGCATATTCATTATTCTTAAAATAGGAAGCAATATTTTCGGCATTGGTACCCGACCCTGAAGCCAATAGAGCTATTCGTTTTTTGTTCATCACACAATTATGAGTTTGTAAAAATAGCATTCTGTAAATGATAGGCTTAGATATTTTTTTGGCATTATTACAATCATTCGTTTGGTTATTATATAGCCTGTATATTAAATTTGTAGTAAATTCATTAAACCACATAACATGTATTTCTGCACCAACATAAAACTACTTCGCAAACGCAAAAAGCGTACGCAAGAAGTAGCAGCACTTGCCTTAGGATTTTCACGCTCCACATTAAACAGCTATGAGAATGGCGCCATTGCCAATCCAACGGTTGAAGCACTGTTAAATTTTTCAAATTATTTTAAAATTTCCATAGACACCTTACTGCGTGTTGACATGAGCAAACTCAGCGATTTGCAACTGCGCGAACTGGAGTTGGGCTATGACTCTTATGTGCGTGGCACCAAACTCAGGGTTCTTGCCACAACAGTTGACAGCAGAAACCGCGAAAACATAGAGTTGGTTCCGGTGAAAGCAAAAGCCGGATATACAGCAGGCTACAACGACCCGGAGTTTATTCGCAATCTTCCTACTTTTCAACTGCCCTTCCTTTCGCATGACAGAAAATACCGCACTTTTCAGATCAGTGGCGACAGCATGCTTCCTATACCTGACAAATCTTTTGTGACGGCAGAGTTTGTTGAAAACTGGATGGAGATAAAAGATGGTAATGCCTTCATTATACTCACACACGATGATGGCATTGTTTTTAAAGTGGTGTATAATCATATCAGCAGCAATAAAAAATTATTGCTTAAATCATTGAACCCTGCCTACAAGCCTTATGAGGTAAAAATTAATGAGGTAAAAGAAGTGTGGCGATTTGTAAATTACATCAGCAATGAAATGCCTGACACAGGATTGCAAAATCCAAAACTATCGAACACCGTTGCACGTATCCAAAATGAAATGAATAAAATCAAAGACTTGTTGGGTGTGCAGGATGTAAGTAAAGAGTAGTTTTAAGAGAGAGATGTTATCTTGTACCTGCGAAGTTGTTCTTCCGGATTTGAATAAAAACAGATTAATAATCTAACAACAAAATACTTTAGGTTTTAATATACCTGATTATAAAATCAGTATTTTTACATTAACATGAATTGCTATTCAGCAGGCATAAAAGAATATTTTACTCTTTAATAAATTTCGCTTTGAAGTTTTCATTATTACTTTTAAAAAACTCAATGATATAAACCCCATTAGAAAGCGCTTCTACATTTAATTTACTGGACATTAATTTGCTATTTATAATTTCACGTCCGGCAATATCTTTTACGCTAAAGGCATAAAAGTTTCTTAAAATACTTTCACTGAAAAACAGCATATTTTTTACAGGTACAGGATATACAAAATATTGCACCTCCTCACTTTTACCTTCTTTGACAGTTGTAATAGCAGGAGCATTAAACTTCAAAACAAACACATTAAAACTCCCAACTCCGTTAAACATTAATGTCTGAACTAACGGAGAATTATTAAAATCAGCTGTATCATTAAATTGCCCTGCTATATAAACAGCATCACCTGAAGCACCTATTGTCGTTGACCTGTCCAATAAGTTTCCACCAAAACTTTCACCCCAAGAGTAATTTCCAGTATTGGTGAGCGCTACAACATAGGCATCATAAAAATCATCTTGTGGAGTAGCAGCCACTTCATATAACATGCTCCCTCCTGCTGGTACATTAACATCCATTGTATCAGTAAACACTCCTGCAACATACACCAAAGTATCTTTTACCAATATAGCATGAGCATGATTTGCTGCCACCGACAAATTAGTGCCGTTTTGAGTAAATTGTCTAACCCAAACCAATTCCAGGCTACTATTCAAATGGCAGACAAATGTATTGTAAGCACCAACTGCATTTACATAAAAAGCCGTTGTACTATCGGTGTCAAAATCTATTGTGTCATTGAAATAACCACATACAAACACATTACCTGAATAATCACATGATAATGATGTAACATTACAATAGACCTGAGTACTTACCGGATTATTATTGAATGATTTCTTAATAAGAAAATTTCCTGCTGTGTCCACCTTTGCAATTTCACCGTAGTTGGCAATATAGATATTACCATTATGATCATAATCAGTTGCCAAACGTTCATTCTCACCATAATAACTCAGTTGAGCGGACTGCACCCAAACATACTGTCCTGCACTATTATACTTTGCAATATACACACTTTCCGGGCTGCTTGTTGAAAGATTTGCCACACTCGAACCAGGATCAAAATCACATGTATTATCATAACGTCCGGTGATATAAATATTTCCTGACTGATCAACGACAAGATTTCCTGCTGACTCAAACCCTCCTGTTCCAATTTTGAACGCCCATATAAAGTTACCTATAGAATCTAACTTAAGAACAAATATATCTGGGTTACCCGAAGAAGCATTTGTTGCTGTGAGTGTATAATTTATAAGTGTGTCCGGATTAAAATCTGCTGAGGAATAAAACAGTCCCGCTATATACACACTCTGCGCATTATCTGTTGCCACACCCCAAGGTGTTACATCACTGCCTACAATACTTTTAGCCCAAATAAGATTACCCAGACTATCCATTTTAGAAATGAATGTATTATTTCCACCTGAGTTAAAAGGCAAATAAACATGCCCAGGTCCGGGATCAAAATCAACATTACCAATAAATGAACCAGTTGCATAAATATTTTGGTGAGAATCGCCACACATGGCATTTGCAGATTGAGCACCAAGTTGTGCAGCCCACTGCGTTTGCTGTGCCCCTGCTTTTTGCATTGTGAGAGAAAGTAAAATTATTATGCCAGAATGCAGCAGTAACTTAACTCTTAAAACTTTCATTTGATTCAGGATAATTATATTCTCAAAGTTAGTCAACAATTCACTTTCACTGAAACTTTTTCAGGTGATTTTTCTCATAAAGCACAAAGATTTATAGCTCCTATCTTAATTATTTCAGCAGATAACATAAATACAACTAAACCACTAATTTTAAAATTTATAAAATCAACATAGTGTTTAATTGTACCATCACTTTGTGGTCTCACTTTTCAGTTGCTTACCCAACTCTTCATACGCTGCATCATTCGGCTCCCACAATTCAATTTTATTACCTTCAGGATCGAGTATGTGAACAAATTTACCGTAATCGTATGTTTCAATAGCATCAACCACCGTTACACCCGAGTTACGCAGCTCTTCAACAAGTGCTTCAATATTTTCAACACGGTAGTTAATCATAAATTCTTTTGACGAAGGTTCAAAATATTTGGTCTTGTCATCAAAAGGACTCCAGGTAGTAAAACCTTTTTTAGAATTATCTGCTCCCTGATACCACTCGAAAACTGCTCCGTAAGGGTTGGTTTTTAAGCCAAGATTCTGTTGATACCAATCACGCATTTTATTTGGGTCTTTGCATTTAAAAAATATTCCTCCAATGCCTGTTACTTTTTTCATTTGCTTTTGATTTAATTTTCAGAATAAAATATTTCAACATTTAATTTTCACCAGCCACCTCATGACCGGAAATTGACATATTGCAAGGGTAATTCCACAGGCTTATTCTTGACCTCGGCAATAACTTGTTGCAAGTCATCAATTTTTTTTCCGGTTACACGCACTTGCTCGTCCATAATGGATGCCTGAACTTTCATCCCTGTTTCTTTAATATATTTGACAATAGTTTTTGCCGTTTCCTTATCAATTCCCTTTTTAATCTTTACATCTTTTCGAACCATGTTGCCGGAAGCATATTGTTCCTTACCGAAGTCAAAACATTTTGGGTCAACACCCTGCTTCATACTTCGGCTGATGATGATATCGCGAATGGCATCCATGCGCATCTGGTCTTCGGTAACAATCTTTAACTGCATTTCTTTCTTGTCCAAATCAATTTCTGTTTTTGAACCATGAAAATCGTATCGGTTAACAATTTCCTTCTTTGCCACATTAATGGCATTGTCTAATTTCTGAATGTCTATTTCATTTACAATATCAAATGATGGCATAATAAAATTTTTTGTTCATGCAAAAGTTGTAATAATTCACGAATAAACCGATGCTGATGCTATTTTTTTTCTACTTTTGAAAGTCCCTTTCAAGGTCATGACTCAATATCAGAAAATGAAAATCAACATCATCTGCCCTGTTTTAAGACATCTGTTGCTATGTCTGATAATATTTGCAACCATTAATACAGTTTATGCACAGAACTACAGCAAGTACACTTCTCCAAAAGTATTTGTCAATAATCAGGCCTTAAAAAATCCATGGGCAGGTGGTATCAACTCACCTCTTTACAGCACAATTGATTTAAACAATGATGGTATAAAAGATTTGTTTTTATTCGATAAACAATTTGGCGCAGCCTATCCGGGCTCTTATAAAATCCGGACTTTTATCAATCAGGGAACGGCAGGTCAAGTTGATTATATATATGCACCTTTTTATGAGCGTTTTTTTCCACAAAACCTGCATGACTGGGTGCTATTGGTTGATTATGATTGTGACGGCAATGAAGATATTTTTACCTACTCCTATTCGGGCGGCATGGAAGTGTATCATAATGATGTCACTCCCGGAAACAACCTGTCCTTTAGCTTAACTTACCCACTAATTCATAGTTTATTTCTGGGAGGCGCTTATGCCAATTTGTATGTGAGTAATGTAAACCTTCCTGTGCTGCATGATGTAAATGGTGATGGTGATTTGGATGTACTAACGTTTACCTTACTTGGCGGCACTATTGAGTATCATGAAAATTATGCGAAAGAACTTTATAACCGCTGCGACACTTTGGTATATCGTCAGGTACGACAGTGTTATGCTCAAGTTGGTTTAAGTGCCGTTTCCAATACTGCCATTCTCGATTTTAATAATTGTTTTTTTCTGGCACCGCCTCCACTTCCCGATTCACTGATAAAAACACCACGTCACAATGGCTCCTGTATGATAGGATATGATCAGGATGGCGATGGCGATCTTGATTTGATTAATGGCGATATTCTTGGCAACAACCTGCTGTATCTGGAAAACAGTGGTGTGCCCGGTGTGAGCGATTCCATTCACTTACAAGATACCTTATTTCCATCGTATGATGTGCCAGCAGTATTCAAAACATTTCCTGCGCCTTTTTATTTCGATGCCGATAATGATGGGGCGAAAGATTTGATTGTTTCAAGTTGTACAGAATATCTGACCGAAGATTTTCAAAATTCATGGCTCTATAAAAATGTTGGCTCAAACAACAGCAATCAGTTTCAATTTGTAAAAAAACGTTTCCTGACAGATGAGATGATTGATGTAGGTTCCGGTGCTTATGTGCGTTTTTTTGATGTAGATAATGACGGAAAAAAAGATCTGATAATAGGAAACTTCGGTTATTTTACTCAGGACTCTGCAAGTGGACATTACGAATCTGCTTTGTCTTATTATCATAACATCACAACAGGTTCTCTACCTGAATTTGAGTTTGTGACGGATGACTTTAACAACCTGCGTTCGTTAGGCAGAGTTGGGTTGAATGCCACATTTGGCGACCTTAACGGAGATGGATTTGCCGATATGATATTGGGTGATAAAGATGGGATTTTACATTACTACCTTAATAACGGCACAACGCCTGCAACATTCACACTAGCACCTAATGGCTTTAACTTTCAAAACATTGATGTTGGAACAAATAGCTTTCCGTTTTTAGCTGACATCAATAATGATGGACTCTTAGACCTTATTATCGGTGAACGATATGGCTATATTTATTACTATCAGAATACAGGTACTGCAACCACTCCTGCTTTTACCTATGTTACCAATAAATTAGGCAATGTCTTTGTTGGCAATGCACAATCTTTTTACGGATTCAGTTATCCTCACTTTTACAAAGAAAATGGTGTATCGAAACTTTTGGTTTCAAATGAAAACGGATACATTCAGAAATACGATAACATTGATGGCAATCTTGGTGGCACATTTAATCAGGTTTCTACAAACATGTTTTCAGTTTTCGAACCCTATCAGGCGTCATTCGATATTGCCGACCTTAACGGTGACGGCATGGACGAAGTTATTACCGGATGTTATGCAGGAGGGCTTTCCATTTATTCAAAAAATCTGCCTGTAGGTTTAGCAGAAAATATTCATTTCGAAAAAGATATTACCGTCTATCCAAATCCTGCCAAAGATTATATTGTTTTTGAGCTCAATAAAAACAATTCACATAACGGCAGATTTCAACTGTCTGATATTTCAGGCAAGGTAATTATGGAAGGCCCCTTTCAAAACTATATCAATACTATTAGTCTTCAGGGACTGAATAATGGTATTTATATTCTACAAATTACTGAAAGCAATCATTTCAGCTCACACAAGGTTGTTAAGTTTTAATATGAGATTTTTTTTTGTTTTTCTGTTTTCATTGCTGATGGTTCATCAAACATCAACATCACAGACATTTAATAAATACACCACACCTGTTGTAATCAAAAATGGCCAGCCGCTACGCAATGCATGGGCCGGAGGTTTTAACTCGGCAATGTTTCAGGCTATTGATATGAACAATGATGGCAAAAAAGATTTATTTACATTTGAGAAACAATCGGAGTCAACCTATCCGGGAGTTTTTAAAATAAGAACTTTTATTAATTATGGAAGTGCGGGAAATGTTGACTACCGTTATGATCCATTTTATGAAAAACTTTTTCCTCAGGATATGACAAACTTTTGTCTACTTGTTGATTATAATGGTGATGGTCGTGAAGATATTTTTACTTACAATCGTACTGTTTCAGGGTTTAATGTTTATCAAAATGATATTATTACTTCCGGGACACTATCATTTTCACTCCAATATCAAGGATTACAAACTTGTTATCTGAATGCCGGTGGAAATTGCTTTACAACCAGCCTTTATGTAGCGCCAGTCAATCAACCTGTATTATTTGATATCAACAATGATGGCGACCTTGATGTGCTGACATTTCAGATTTCTGCAAATTTTATTGAATACCACGAAAACATGGCTAAAGAATTATTCAACAGAACGGATACACTTGTCTTGTCTGAAGTTAATTCAAAGTGGGGACACATGTCATTGAGCAGCAATTCCAACAGTGCAGTTCTTGGCTTACCCAGGATTCCGCTGACCAATACCAATGCTGATGTTTTATCCAACCGCCATTCCGGTACGTGTATGATTGCATTTGATGATGATGGCGATGGTGATGCTGACTTGCTAAATGGTGATTTATTAGGCGACAACATCCTATATCTGCATAATGGCGCAAGTAATAATGGCTCAGATAGTATTGACTGGCAGGACACCTCATTTCCAGCCAATGGTGGTCCTGTAAATTATGTGACATTTCCGAGTGCTTATTTGTTAGATACAGATAATGACGGCATAACAGATATGATTGTTTCTTCCTGCACAGAGTCACAAGCCGAAAATCTGAATAACAACTGGTATTATCATAATTCCGGAAGTAATACATCTCCCGATTTTCAATATGTAAAAAATAAATTTCTTACTGATGAAATGATTGATGTTGGCTCCGCTTCAATGCCGGTGTTCTTTGATGTTGATGCCGATGGTAAAACAGATATTGTTATTGGCAACAAAGGATATTTTATTACACAAAGTGGGCCTGCACATTATGAAGCTGCATTGTCTTGGTATAAGAATACCAGTACAGGGCCATGTCCTGAATTTACATTGGTATCAAGCAACTTTGGCTCCTTTCAACAATACAATTACAAAAACATCTATCCTGCCTTTGGCGACCTTGATGGTGATGGCGATGCTGACTTATTACTCGGTAATGAAGATGGCACTTTTCATTACTACACCAATACTGCCGGTGCAGGAAATATTCCTCAATACACGTTAACAACCGGTGGATTTAATTTTCAGAATTTAGATGTAGGCAGCAATAGCACCCCACAACTTTATGATATCAACAACGATGGGTTATTGGACTTAATTTCAGGTGAGCTATTCGGTAAAATATCATACTTCCAGAATACCGGAACCGTTAATGCGCCATTATTTATACTCATGACAACTACATTCGGCAATATCAATGTTACCAACACAGCACAGACATTTTATGGCTACAGCGTACCTCATTTATTTTCTGACAATGGCACACTAAAGCTTCTTGTTGGTTCAGAAAGTGGTGATTTGTTTTTATATGACAGCATAAGCACAACAACAGGAAGCAGTTTTCACCTGATCAGTAATCATGCATACTTAATTCATGAACCACCACGTGCTGCCCCTGCAATGGCTGACCTTAATAATGATGGCTCTCCGGAAATAATTGTAGGCAATCAGGCCGGTGGATTATCATTCTATTCTAATTCATTACCGGGATGCCCACTTGCCGTTAATAATATCATATCAGATTTTCAGGTTAATATTTATCCTAACCCTGCCAACTCACAGCTATTCATTGAAACTGATGACGATGACTTAAAAAAACAAATTACGCTGACTGATTTATCAGGAAGAATTATTCATTCTCAAAACACTTCATCGAACAGAACGTTATTGACAACAGAAGCTTTTGCTAATGGAATATATTTAATAAACATTGCAACACCATTCAATAATATTACAAAAAAAATAATCATTCGTCATGATTAATAGATTCTTTTTATTTACAACGCTCCTGGCATTTACGTTGACCTTTACATCATGCACATGGGATAAAATGGATGAAGTGGCTCCGCCAACAGACAGTTGTTCACAATATCCACCGGAAATTACTGCTATTATCAGTAACAAATGTGCAACAGCAGGATGCCATAATACACTTTCAAACTCTGCGGCAAGCGGACTTAATCTCACCAACTGGGCTTCTATGATTAAAGGTAATGATGCAGGGTCAGTGGTGATTCCGGGCAATGCCGATTACAGTACATTGTTTTCATTCTGCAATATTTACGCTGACTTAGGATTTACAGGAAACGAACCGAAGATGCCATACAATGAAACTGCGCTCTCTCACAGTGAAGTCTCTACCATCAAAAACTGGATTATCAATGGTGCGAAGAATGCCTGTGGTCAGGATATTTTTCCGCAAGACGACAACAGAAAAAAAGTTTACATATCCAATCAAGCCTGCGATCAGGTTGCAGTTCTTGACGAAGCATCAGGATTGTTGATGAAATGGTTTGATGTTGGAAATATAGCAGGCTTCACAGAGGCACCACACATGATTAGACTTACACCGGATGAAAAATACTTTCTGATTGCTTTTTTTAGTTCAGGGATTATACAACGCTACAGAACTTCTGATGACAGCTTTGTAGATCAGGTTGATTTCAGCAATGGTATGCCGGGGCAGTGGGGAACGTTAGTTATTTCTCCGGACAATAAACGCGCCTATAGTGTTGACTGGAGTGCATCAGGCAGGATTGCAGTATTAAATCTTGAAAACTTTCCAATGACATCGTTCACTTCTCTTCCTATCATAAATTTAGCCTACCCGCATGGTATGGCTTTTAACAGCACTGGCGATAAACTTTACATCACCAATCAAAATGGAAGCACCTATTACGTTGTGGATACCATCGGCAGCCCGGCAGATTTTCCGCAATGGCTCAATAATATTCAAACTTACTCTTATGGCGGAGGCTTAAACGGGCATGAGATTATTTTTTCGCCTGATTTTTCAAAATATTTTATTTCGTGCGATGCCACTAATGAAGTACGCGTTTTTGACACCAACACACATGCGTTGCTTGCAAATATTCCTGTAGGAACATTGCCTCAGGAATTTTCTTTATCCTTGAAGAAACCTTATTTATTTGTTACATGCACGGAAGATATTATTAATGGCAAACGCGGGTCGGTGGCAGTGATAGACTACAATCAGCTAATATTAATAAAGAAAATCCATACAGGCACGCAGCCACATGGTGTTGCTGTTAATGATGATAAAGATGTTGTTTATGTAGCCAACAGAAATGTTGATGCTAATGGAGAAGCACCACATCACAGTGGTGCATGTGCAGGACGTAACGGAAATCTGACTCAGATAGACATGAACACACTTGAGATGGTTCCGGGATATAAATGCGAATTGGGTGTAAATCCTTATTCTGTTGCATACAAGAAATAATCACGAAACTTCTTCTGTATTAAATCCTAAAGATTTCATCTGCTCAAAATAATCAGGAAACGATTTTGAGACATTTGAAATATTGTCAAGAAACAGTTCGTCTGTTCTTAATGCCAATGGTGCAAATGCCATTATCAAACGATGATCGTTGTATGTTTTTAAAATACTTTTGGAAGGCTTTAAGTTTGATTCCTCAAGGATTTTTAATTTTGATCCTCCACAAAAATCTGTCTTGATATTTAACTTATATGCTTCGCGCTGAAAGGCAGAAACACGATCTGATTCTTTTATAATTAAATTATGCAGATGCAGCAAGTCGGCTTTGCAATTGAGTCCACCACAAACTGCTGCCATGCTTAAAGCAATATCCGGATAGTGTAGAAAGCTTTCTGTAAAATAATCAGGAATCGTTTTCTTATGCTTTTTCAGAACAATAAAATTGTCCTCAACCACTGTATCCACACCAAATGGTTTAATTAATCCGGAAATTATCTTATCGCCTTGCTTACTCTGAATATTAAGATTTTTAACAGTTATATCTGCCGCATCTGCCAATGCAGCTGTTTCAAAAAAATATGAGGCAGCACTCCAGTCGCCACCGGCTGTAAGAATTTTGTTGTTATAACTTCCATTTATACGAATACTTTTTTCGGAAATCATCACATTAATTCCTGCCTGCTGCATCAAATCAGCCGTTAGTTCAATATATGACATTGAACTTGAAACACCGCTTAGCTGAATTGTGAAATCTTTACCCGCTAAAGGAGCAATCATCATCATTGCGCTAATGTGCTGAGATGTTTTTTCTGCTGAGGTTTGAACTACATCAGGAAACAGAATTTCTGTTGCATGAATGCTAACAGGCAAAAAACCCTCTTCTTCAAGATAAGAAATCTCTGCTCCTATTTGTCTGAAAAGTTCAACAGCATCACTCATTGGGCGTTGCCGAAGTCGTGGACTTCCGGTGATTACAGCAGTTTTGTTTTTAGCAACACAATAGGCCATTAGAAACCGGGCTGTAGTTCCACCATCTGCAGCATCAAGGATTTGTTCTTTTGAAAAAAGCAATTCCTGCAGCTTAATTGTATCTGTTGCCCGGCAATCATTATTCTGTGAAACTCCCCGAAGTGCGTTGATGAGGGAAATACGTCCGGCTTCGCTTTTGGAAACAGGAATAGCAACTACTCCTTCAACACATTTATCATGTTTTGTGATTCTAAAGGCCATACCTTGCATTTTGTTTTGAAAACCAGACTAAAGCCTCTTCAATATCTGCTATTGGAACTGCAACATCCACAATTCCTTTGCCGACAGATTCAAGTAATGTGAAACGTATTTGCCCTTGTTTGTTTTTCTTATCTGCCATCATAAAAGGCAACAGTTCTTCAACATCCAAAACCTTATCATCAAATGCAAACAGTGACAGAATAAATTCGGTGATATGATTTAATTCATCATCAGAAATAAAACCCATTTTGCGGGAGAGATAAGACTCCACCATTATACCTGCAGCAACTGCCCTGCCATGAAAAATACATTGCTGATGCGACTGATAAAATGACTCCAATGCATGAGCAATAGTGTGACCGAAGTTGAGCAGTTTGCGTTCTTTCTTTTCATAAGGGTCGGCTGCAACAATTCTTTGTTTTATTGAAATTGCCTTTTCAATGCTTTGTAATTCTTCAAAATTGCGTTTCTCTGAAAGTTCTTTATAAAACGGCTTGCCGGCAACGAGCGCATGTTTTATCATTTCGGCATAGCCATTGACTTTTTCATCACGCTGCAGTGTTTCTAAAAAATCTGTATCTATATAAACATATTCAGGCAAAACAATAGTTCCACTTTGATTTTTATAGCTATCTATATTTACACCATTCTTGCCTCCAACAGCAGCATCAACCATAGCCAGCAAGGTTGTAGGGACATGAATAAAATCAACTCCCCTTTTAAACAGTGAGGCTGCAAACCCTCCCAAATCCGTAATTACACCACCACCCAGATTAATAATTACAGTGTGCTTATCTGCCTGTTGCTGCAGAAGGAACTTCCAGAATGCCGTTGCCGTTTCAATTGTTTTAAACGCTTCACCGGGATTAACAGAATATACAGATGCAGATTTGGTTTGCGGGAATTTTTTCAGTAACAAAGGCAAGCAATGCTTTTGTGTATTGGTGTCGCATAGCACAAATATTTTTCGCATTTGATTATTACAATTCTGCAAAAAATCTATTAACTCCTGTTTTCTAATACCGGTCAGGATGTAACTACTATCGGCAAAATCAATCACGCCATTAATGTTTATTTGCTTTTGAAGAGGCTCTAAGTTCAGGCTTGGTCATCTGCTTATCTTGTTGTGCAATTGACTCCTCATGTATGAGGCTATATAATCTTAAAATAAAATCGGGCGTTAGCTGGTTGCGCAACCCTGTTTCAGTTCTTGATTTGAGAATTTCTTTAAATCGATCTAATTGCAGAATAGCCATATTATTTTGATCCTTATACTGCCCAATTTTTCGTGCTACTTCCATTCTGCCTGCAATTTTTTCAATAATTTCATTATCTAATTCATCTATCAGATCACGTAAATCGTGCAACTTACTTAGTTCAACAGGGTCCTTGGCTGTTGGTTGCCTTATAATAGTTTGTTTTTTTAAATAACTAAAATCATCGGGTGTGATTTGTTGCATTGCATCACTCAATGCCTTTGCGGGATTCAAATGCACTTCTACCATTACACCATCATATTGCAAATCGGATGCAATTTGTGTGAGCGTTGGCACCATAGCAGCATCACCGCTTATATGGCTAGGGTCGCAAATGATGGGTACGTGAGGCAACAGGCGTCTGAGTTCGATAGCCAATTCCCAATTAGGTTTATTTCTATAGGTGCTGTTTTCGTAGCTCGAAAAACCACGATGAATGGAAGCTATTCTGCTAATTCCACTTTGCATAAACCTTTCGATGGCACCCATCCATAATTTGACATCGGGATTGACGGGATTTTTTACAAATACGGGAATATCTACTCCTTTTAAAGCATCAGCAATTTCCTGAATGAGGAATGGGCTTACTGTTGTGCGTGCACCAATCCAAAACATATCAATGCCGGCAATAAGTGCCTGCTCCACATGTTTGGCACTAGCCACTTCTGTAATAACAGGCAGGCCGGAAACATCTCCAGCAGCTTTGATCCATTTGAGTGCAGAAGCGCCAAAGCCTTCGAAGGCACCGGGTCGGGTGCGGGGTTTCCATGCACCGGCACGTAAAATATGTGCACCCCCAATTTTTAGCCTGATGGCCAGTTCAGTCAGTTGCTGCTCGTCTTCGGCACTGCATGGACCTGCAATCCACAATGGGTCAACAAGTGAGCTGAGTGAATGGTGAAACTTATTAAACATTGGTGCAAAGATAAAGAACACATTTCAAGTGCTGGCGAAGGCAATAGCGTGCAAAAGAGGAGTGGATTATTGCGTGGAAACAAAATTACAGTAGTTAAAATTACTACTTTTGCAGCCCATAATGCCCGGGTGGCGAAATTGGTAGACGCACCATCTTGAGGGGGTGGCGCCAATAGGTGTACGAGTTCGAATCTCGTCCCGGGCACTAATAAAAGTTCGTTGGTATTTGATTATTGCCCGGGTGGTGAAATTGGTAGACACGCAGGTCTCAGAAGCCTGTGGGGTAAAACCTGTAGGAGTTCGAGTCTCCTCTCGGGCACTTTTTGTGATTTTGTCACTTCAAAGGGCTACATCCTTGTTAAGATATGCAGCCCTTTCAAGGTTTGGACTTACAGCCCCGAAGGGGCGGAATATGTTACCAATGGGTGTAGCCCATCGGATATAACCAGTCCTGATAGGACATAAGAATAAAGATATGGGACAATCACTTGTAAAAAATTATATACACCTAGTATTCAGTACCAAGCACCGTGAACCGCTGATACATCCACCGGTAGAAACAGAACTACACGCTTATCTCGGTGGTGTTTGTAATAATCTTGGTTGCACAGTAATAATAGTCGGGGGCTATACCGACCATATCCACATACTCTGTATGCTATCCAAAAAGATAGCACTTATGAAGTTGATGGAAGAATTAAAATCACATTCATCCAAATGGATAAAAACAAAAGGTGCAGGTTATGAAAACTTTTATTGGCAGGATGGTTACGGAGCATTTTCGGTAAACCCGTCAGAAGTAGATAACGTAATTGCCTACATTGCCAATCAACACGAACATCACAACAAGAAGAACTTTCAGGATGAGTATCGTGCCTATCTTAAAAAGTATAATGTTGCATATGATGAGAAGTATGTCTGGGATTAGATATATCGCCCTTTCAGGGCTTGGATGTCGTGGCGTTGCCACTTCATAGGGCTATACCCTATGTTAAGATATACAGCCCTTTCAGGGCTTGGATGTTGTGGCGTTGCCGCTATAATACGCCATCACCGCAGCCAGTAATAATAAATTATTGCCCATAGTACTATGAAAAACATTCCGGGGTAGAATACTGTTTTGAATTTTTTTATGTCTTTTTTTACAAACAGCAAGTAGGCTATGTAAACAAAAAACACTGCAATGAGGCCGATGGGTAAAAATGGATACATCATAATTCTATATTTAACAATTTATAACCTGAACGGTTTTTCTTTACTTACATTGAATTTCACCTGTCAGGGGGCGAATTGGATACCTTACAGGTGAAGGCATTTAAGGTGAAGGCAAATATAGTGTTTATAATGTGGCTTTAAAATCAACAATGAATATACTTTTTCCTTGACCCACAACTAAAAATTTTGATTCAGATATTTTTTCGATACAGTATAATGTAAGATTACCAGGAAGCTTGATCCTTTCGGTCTCTTTAGTTACGTTATTTGTTTTCAACAATTCACCACTTTGAGTAACAAACACTATGTCCCCTGCCATAGTATTCATTGACCATAAGCAGCCTGTGTTTGTAAATTGCTTTTGCTTTTCACCTTTCGCTACTTCTCCCGAAATACCACACTTATTATACTGAATATTCTTTGAGCCACAATACCATATTTTATTATCTAATAAATTTATTTTATGTACTAACCCTTTAACTATTGCCCATTTTCTCCAGTTTTTCAGATTATTTGTTTTAATAATTTTTGTGTTCAATCCGTTGAATGTAATGGATAGGAATGTGTTATTTTCAAGTTCTAAAAGAGACCAAACGAATTTCCTGTAACAACGCCAAACAATTTTTGCTGTTACCAAATCAGTATCTATAACAGCTACAAATCCATTTGGAATTATTTTTTCTCCTTTTGAAATACCTTTTGCACCACCACAAACAACTATTTGTTCGTTTTTCAAAATTATTAAATCATAAAAACATTTATTTCTAAATTCAGAAAATTCTTTCCTTAGAAATTGCTTTTTCTCAAAATCGTAACGATAAATAATACCATTATCAGTAGCCACAAAAGCATATTTTTTAGTTGTTACAATTTTTAAAATATTTACATTCTCTTTCAGGAATCCAATATCGGTAACATTTCCTACGGAATCTAACCTTTTTAATATCCCGTATTCACCACCAGCCCAGAATTCATTACTATTTATTCTTGTAAGAGCATAAAAACTACTATCTGAGCTATTGCCTTCTTGGACAACTTGAATTGATTGTCCAAAAACAAATGAACGTAAAATCAATAAAAGAGATATTTGGATAAACAGTTTCAAAAGTTTTTACCGTAGTTAACAATGTTATAATTTTGTTCGATATATTTTTTTAGATTAGCGAAAGCATTTAGTATAATCACAGTAGTATAAGCGTCTGATTTCCAAAAAAGAAAATGTCTTACCACTGTTCCACCTGAAAAAAAAACACCCCCTTCCCAATGCACTCCCAAACTATCCCTAATTGCATGTTGCAGAATAAAGTCAATGGCATTATTAATTGAACTTATCGTTTTATTCTTTCCAAAATCTCCAATATTTATCAAGGAATTTAACGCATATGCTGTTGACTGCAGCCGGTCGTTCTTATTTACAATTCGTTTAGAGCTCCAACTTCCATCAGCATTTTGCGTTTCTAACAAAAATTCCACAAGATATTGTGTGCTTTTTTGTAACTGCTTAACTCCTGATGCATAAGCTTCAGATACTGCATAAGGAAATTGATAACGGTTAGGGTAATAAATTCCTACATGATCAAACTTTTTACTTTTACATTTTTTCTCTATATAACTTATTGCTGCGGTTGTACTTGCGGAATCAAGTTCATTATTAAGTGCTAAAGCTGACAATATATTAGCGTTTACAACTCCATCAATATCATTACTACCATAAGGCAGATAAGGTTTATAGGCATGTGGATAGCACTCACTGAAAGGAAGAAAAAAAGTTGCATTATGACCCACCACTTTAAGAATATTCCACTTTTTGAACTGATATTCATCTGCAAGCCATGTTAAATAAGCTCCAGTTTTGTTATCATTTCCATGAAGGTAATTATACCAATGCCGGTTCTTCCTATTGACATCTCTGTACCGATTGAATATTGGTGCTATAGCCTTTACCTTAGCACTTGAGCTATCTATGATATAATCTTTTTCTTTAATTCTATTCCTTAACGCTATAGCTATATAACCCAATGCTGTATCGTCATTATCATTTGCAATATTTGCTGCATTGTTAATATATTTAGTTTTTAATTTATAATGTGTTGGACGCCTTACTAAAGGTTGTTTGCCGACAATATCGTTTTTTTTAAGTTTTCTCATTGGCGGGAGCAAATTCCAAAAGTTAAATTCATCTCCACTTTTATATGCCATAATTCGCTCAAATGACAAATCAAGCATGTTAGGAATATTAGAATATTCAGGATATTTAAGATATATTTTCGCTAGTGAATTATGGATAGATGCCACTGAAAAGCAATTTGAATCCTCTACTCGTTTTTTACTTCCGAGTAATAAAAACCAATTCTGTAAACACATATAGTTTTGCCATTCACCGGAATAATAATCACCCAACACCGTTTCTTTTCGTTGCGTTGTGTCGAGATAATCCAATCCAAGTATTAGGCATTCTGTAATGTTCTTATTTAAAAGAAGAGTAGATTCATCAGGAGTCTTTTGAGCAACTAAACAACAACTGTACTTTATCAGTAAAATTGTTAAGGTAATTCCTTTCATTAATGAATTTATTTTTTCCCAAGCAGTCTTTCACTGGCCTGACTTAAAGAAGGATTGAGGGTTAAAACGAATGTTATTATTTGCTTTTTGAAAATACATCTATGTAATATATAGAATAAAGCACAAAGATAATAAGTTTTATTCTCAAGCACACTCAACCTACCCTAGTAAGGTCTGCTTGCAGGCATCTAAAATCTGAAACGCTTTTTCTCTGGAAGATGATTCGGCATAGGTTCTGAGTACAGGCTCTGTGCCGCTGGCCCGTATCATCAGCCATTCGGTGTTGGTATTGTCGAAGTAGTATTTGAATCCGTCAAGGTCATCAACACGCTGCACTTTGTAATTTCCAAACTGTGTGTATTTGTTGCTGATGCAGTTGGCCAGAATTTTTTGCTTTACCTCTTCTTTGATGTGAAGGTCGTTGCGCTCGAAAGAGAATGGTCCTGTTATTTGATATACTTCCTGAATGAGTTCATTGAGCGACTTACCCGACTTTGCCATAAACTCCCATATTACCAAACCCATCCAAATGCCGTCACGCTCGGGAATGTGTCCTTTTATGGCAATGCCGCCTGACTCTTCGCCCCCTAACAGCACATCTTCTTTTATCATTATTTCGCAGATGTATTTGAAACCAATCTTTACTACGTCAATGGGCAGGCCGTAGTGTTTGCAAAGTGTTTGCACCTTGGGTGTGGTAGAAAATGCTGTACACACTTTTCCGTTCATTCCTTTGTATTTATGCAGGTAGTGGATGAGCAGCAGAATGATGTGGTGCGAGTCCACAAAATTTCCTTTATCGTCATACAAGCCAATGCGGTCGGCATCGCCATCGGTAACTAATCCACAGGCAATATCACCGGCATTTTTAATAAGGTTAGAAAACTCTGTCAGGTTTTTATGAATAGGCTCCGGTGCCTGTCCGTGGAAGCCGGGGTTATGGTCGCAGTGCAGCAGTGTGATTTCGGGAAAAAGTTTTTTCATCACATTTTGTCCGGCACCAAACATGGCATCATAAGCCCATTTTTTGCCACTTTTTTTAATGGCATCCAGGTCAAAATTTGCTTTTACATGGTCTATGTACATTGATTCCAGATCAACCCATTGCAACAGTCCTTTGACAGCAAAATCATCCAGGGAGAGTGAATGGGTGTCTATTGTAGATTGGTCTTTGATGATATCTTCGATTTCAGAAACCTGAGCCGGCAACAGCGGTCCGCCATAGGAGCCTTTGAGTTTAAATCCGTTGTACGAGGGTGGGTTATGACTTGCCGTTAGAATAATTCCCAGGTCGGCTTTGTGTTGTAATGTTCCTAAAGAAACCATAGGAGTGGATACAAAACCCGGAGCCAGTTTTACATGAATACCATTTGCACATAAAACCTTGGCTGTGGTTTCGGCAAAGAGGTTGCCTGCAAAACGACAGTCGTTGCCTACTACTACAGAAGGTTTGCCGCCTTTTGATTTTAACCATTGTGCAGTAGCCTCTGCTACGCGTGTAACATTTTCTACTGTAAAGTCCTGTGCA
Source organism: Bacteroidia bacterium (assembly GCA_037045145.1). NCBI lineage: Bacteria > Pseudomonadati > Bacteroidota > Bacteroidia > Bacteroidia bacterium. Next base: position 1,373,812 of record JBAOIA010000011.1, on the reverse strand, counting down.
ATGATTGCACGCCATCCATCGGTTCCGAATTTAATTTTTGTTGCCATATATTTTTTAATGTTCAATAATATTTTACAAATTCCGTGAGTTGATTCCAGTGATACTCGCGAAGTGCTTTTAGATAAATAAAGGCCTGTCGCAAGGCAATTTCCTGTGAATTTATTTTTGTTATTGTGAAATTGAATTTCTTATCGAGCAAGGTGAGCACTAATTTCTGACCATTTATTTCTAACTCCATCATAGTCATTTCAGCAAGTGTAATAATGTTTAATGCAGAATCGTTTACATAAAAACGAATACTCTTTGGCTCGTAAGAAATCTGTCCTTTGTTTTTCTTCCACACTTCATTTACCTCAATAGCAGTGACTCTCAGGCTTTGCTTTCCACTAACAAAATTCTGTACTTTATCACCACCAAGATTAAAAAACTCTTCTTTATTTGACAATAAGTAATTTTCTACTGCACTATAAAAACTGTCGCTATTACCTGATAGCAATGTGTCACCACCGGGTTTTCTGTCAACCACATAGACTATATTCTTAGACTCTTCAACACTAAAACCCGACTGCGGAACAGCAAAGCGTGATCTTCCCATAAAACCTTTCAATGTTTTTTGAGACTCGTCTGCGCTTTGAATTACTTTGTTATTAAACTGTACTAAACTGAAATTGAATTTTTTTGTGGTGAGATAAAATGCAGGTGTTTCCCCAAAGTTTCCATTAGCATTTACCTCTGCAGGCTTGTCATTTAAAAAGCGGACTAAATCGGCATAGTCAACATAGCCATAGGACACTTCCTGATTGCGGCTGTCGCGATTTGAAAAACTTATTCCAATTGTTTTGGTTTGAATTTCGCGTTTAGCTTCAGTCCAACTTTCATAAATATAAATAACCTCTTGCTCTTTAAAAGAAGTTGATGATACTTGTTCTATCTCCTGTAATGATGCTGCGGTAATTTGAATTTCTTTAGATGGCGAATCCCACAATTTGATTTTATTTTGTTGAATGAGCTGATAAGTTATTTTGGAAAGCTGTTCAACTAAATTAAATCCAAGACTGTCGGGCTGCTCACTACGTTTTACACGAAGAAGTGCAGCCACCTGATCGGCAGAAACATCAGCAGTAATAAAAAGTACTGCAACAACAATCAAAAACCCTTTTCTCATTTTAATGGCGTAAAAATACCGTTTTATGGTGAATTATTTTTTAATGTTACGTCTGTTTAGTTCTGCCTGATAGCGTTTGGCATTGAGCAAGTGCGTATTATAGTCTTTTGCAAATGCATGAAAGCCACTCATATCTTCGCGAGCACAGAAATACATAAACTGATGATTCTCTGCATTGAGAACTGCATCAATACTTGAAATATCCGGTAAGCAAATTGGCCCTGGTGGCAGTCCGAAATATTTATAAGTGTTGTAAGGCGAATCAATGGTTTTATATTCATTCAGCACGCGTTTAATCGAAAAATCACCAATGGCATAAACCAACGTAGGGTCTGCTTCAAGCTTCCAGCTTTGCCTGAGTCTGTTCAGATAAACTCCTGCCACACGTGGTTTCTCGGCATCTTGCTTTGTCTCTGACTGCACAATAGAGGCCAATATGCTAACCTGCACAGGAGTCAGCTCTTGTTGATGTGCTTTCTGTCTGCGAGCATTTGTCCAAAAATTATCATACTCCTTTTTCATTCTATTAAAAAAAACTATTGCTGAAGTATTCCAATACATTTCATACGTGTTGGGTATAAACAGGCATAAAACATTTTCACTATTCAGTGCTTCTTCTTTTAACAGAAGGCTATCATTGAGCATAGCTGCAATTTGTGCGCTGTCTGCTTCAATTTGTTTGCAAATACGACTTGCGAGATCTGCCTTGGTTCTGATATTATTGAAAGTGAGCTTTATGGGAACCTGTTTTCCTGAGCGCAGCAACTGCAACAACTGCCTGTTGTTCATATTGTCAGTAATCTCATAGCGGCCGGGTATTATGCGTTCTGTATAGTTCATTTTTTTTGCAAGCCACGTGAAAGATTCTGTATTGATTAAAATATGTTGTTCTGACAGGCTAGAAACCACCTGATTAAAATTACTTCCTGTTCTGATATATAAATAAGTCTTATTGTCTTTAAGCTTTACATTGGGAGAAAATATCTTCTGATATAAAATATATGCAGTTACAGCACCTATCAGTAGCAGTAAAGTTAAAATTAAAAAAAGTATTTTTTTCATTTATGTTGATTTCAACCGGTTTAATAATTGCATCGCCTCCTTACTCTTGGGATTGATTTTTAAGATACGCTGCACAAATTTAATAGCCTCATCATTTCTATTCAAAAAATGCATTAACCCTGCCATATTCATTAAAGCTGGCTCATAATCCGGATTGAGCGCCAATGCACTGCTATAATAAGTCAATGCCTGTTGAGGATCATTCTTTTCGGAGAGAAAAATAAATCCAAGATTCGTTAGAGCCGAAACATGTTTTGGATATTCTTTTAAAATAAACTCATATATTTTTTGTGCCTCTTTAACATTACCTGAAATAGAAAGTGCAGTAGCATATTTATTCAAAATATCCAGATGATATGGTGCCAACTCTGCCGCCCGATTATAAAAAGCCAATGCTGCTTTAATATCTCCCATTGCCTGAAAAGATGCTCCAATCCGATATGCAGTCCATGCATGTGTATTTGAATACGATTTATTGTTCAGTAATTTCAACACGTCTGGCATTGCCGAAGTAAGTGAAACAACTTTTGAAAAATCATTTTTCAGAAAATATATCTGAACCAACTCATTAAAGTTTTCCTTGAGAGAAACATTTCCTGCATCAGAAAAACAGTTCAGTGCAGAATCGAGCACACTGGAATCATAACCATACCGCTCAAAATAAGCTATAAAAGCTCTTCCCCTGCTCTGCTTGTCGGCAGCAGGATTGTTGACACAATAAATTCCTTTAAACACTTTAGACTCACTCTTCTTGATATCTTTTGACGGGATACTAATTTTATGGTCGTGAATGCTTACGTGTGGAATATCTGATGTGCCGGAAAATGTCATGTGGCAACTAATGCAGTTATCTTTTGATTTTGCTCTAACGGTCAATTTCTCTGTACATAAACTATTCTCTGTATGATGACAGTTTTTGCATACTGCATTGAAATGGTTGTCATCTGTTTGTCGAACACTGACATGCGGATTGTGGCAGGTTATACATGTTAATGCATTCTTTCCCGGTCTTAACTCTGCCGACTGATGATTAGCATGACTCCCGGTTGCAGTTTCTATATAGCATCTGCTTTGTTTAAGTCTTTCGGCATGTGATGCCATGATATGTGCATTACCATTACCCTCATAAACCGGAACAAAAACATTCATCACATCACTTAGTTTCATGCCCGGCTTAAAATCAAAAAACGACTTGTTGTTGTTCAACACTGCATTGCCTTGCAAATGACAACGCATGCAAACATCAAACTGCAGGTCAATAGACAATTTAGCGGGATTCACTATAGAAAAATCTATTGCTTTAGCGGTATCAACCAAAATACCGGCCTGCTTTTGCAGCACATGATATTCGCCCGGGCCATGACAGCGTTCGCAATTGATGCCGTTTTCTATTTTCTTGTATTTATTTTCTGAACCCAAAACAAAATCAGGATAGCTGTTATGACAACTCATACACTCCAAACCAATGATGCGCGAAAACCGTGTGTTATTGCCATCTTCAAAACCTGGCGGCAAATGCCACTCGCCCTTCTGTGTATAAAAAGTTGCAGGTGCCTGATTCAAATAACCATTGGTGCTGACAATATGTGAATTTGTATGTTGACCCGAACCAATAATAAAATTGATTACTTCATTATGTTTATAGATGGTATCGCCATTTTCAAGTCTGAATTCAAGTAAGTTCAGTGAATCGTTATGCCAGTATGGAAGGTAATAGAAATTTTTATGCTTATCGAAAATAACTTCATGATTAAATTTTGCAGATGTTTTTTGCCTGGAGGCAACATCAAATGATTTACCCATGCCTGTTTGCATAAATGAATTATAAATATCGGCATGGCACGATCTGCAGGTTTCTTTTCCTACATATTTCACTGTATCATTTAAACCGGCATAAGACGAAAGTAATGGAAGTATTTGTTTTTGTTGCGTAGTACAAAAATTCAACAATATTACTATCATTAAAAGAATGAAAAAAGAAATAAGTTTTTGTATCATAAATACAAACCAAAATCAAAAATCATACGTCAGGTAAAAATTGAAGTGTCAAATAAAAAACAAAAAACATCTGTAATCAGCCATTATCAAATTATTTATCAGCAATAATTTTTAAGTGTGCCAGATGATGATTTCCATGCCATGCATAAAGCCCAACTGCACCTTTCAAGCTATGTGTTTTTTGTTGCACCGGATGATAAAATGTTTTGGCAAAATCTTTTTCTGTCATGTTGCAGATAAGGCTCGACCATCTTTGATGCAATGCATGAAGGATCTGAATAGAAATTATCGGGGCGGACTGCATCACATCAGGAAGGTTTGCCCATGCCTTTTCATTATAAGCTTTTATAGTAGGATTATCTTCAGTCAATGCCCATTTAAAACGGATAAAGCAATTCATGTGGCTATCTGCTAAATGATGCACCACCTGTAATGCTGTCCAACCATCGGGTCTGTAGGTTTGCGACCATTGATTTGCTTTAAAACCATCCGTCAGTTGTTGCACCTTGGCAGGTAAGCTTTCAATATCATTTTTCCAGTTTTCAAACTGTGCATCTGTAATATTTTCGGGTAATTGAAATTTTCCAATCGGATATTGAAGTTCTTCCATAATTTTTCTGATTTTAAATGTGAAATAGCAATATTTAATATTCAGGCAAAAGTCTGAAAATAGAAGCATCTTTCAATTGTAAAATTCTGTCTTTCCAACTTAAAAAAACCATTGTATGAAGGCTTAAAAAAGCTATTTTTGCCGCCCAATGGAAAATATCAGAAATTTTTGCATCATTGCCCATATTGATCATGGCAAAAGCACTCTTGCAGACCGTCTGCTTGAATATACCAATACTGTAAGCAAGCAACAGATGCAGGCACAAGTGCTTGATGATATGGATCTGGAACGCGAACGGGGCATTACCATAAAGAGTCATGCCATTCAAATGGACTATACTTTAGATGGAAAAAAATATGTATTTAATCTGATAGACACACCCGGCCACGTTGACTTTTCGTATGAAGTATCAAGAAGTATTGCCGCCTGCGAGGGTGCATTGTTAATTGTTGATGCTGCACAGGGTATTCAGGCACAAACTATCAGCAATCTTTATCTGGCACTTGAACATGACCTGACTATTATTCCGGTTTTAAATAAAATTGACCTTCCAAGCGCAGAGCCCGAGTTGGTGAAAGACCAGATAGTAGATTTGTTGGGTTGCAGACGCGAAGAGATAATGGCTGCCAGTGGAAAAACAGGTATGGGCGTTCATGATATTTTAAGTGAGATTGTTCATCGTATTCCTGCACCAAAAGGTAATCCAAAAGCCCCTCTTAAAGCATTAATTTTTGACTCTGTTTTTAATTCGTTTCGCGGCATTATTGCTTACTTTAAAGTTGTTGAAGGCGAAATGAAATCGGGCGATAAAGTAAAATTTGTTGCTACAAACAGTAATTATATTGCAGAAGAAATAGGTATTCTGAAACTTGATAAGATACCGGCAAAAACAATTGGAACAGGCAATGTTGGCTATATCATTACAGGAATAAAAGATGCCAAAGAAGTAAAAGTGGGTGACACCATTACTACTTTAGAAAACCCATGTACAGAAGCCATTTCAGGATTTGAAGATGTAAAGCCCATGGTATTTGCCGGAATATATCCTGTGGATACAGAAGACTATGAAGAGCTACGCTCCTCAATGGAAAAACTGCAACTTAATGATGCTTCGTTGGTGTTTGAGCCCGAATCGTCAGCGGCACTTGGCTTTGGTTTCAGATGTGGATTTTTAGGAATGCTACACATGGAAATCATTCAGGAAAGATTGGAACGCGAGTTTAATATGACGGTGATAACAACCGTGCCAAACGTTTCGTACGTATCTTATCTTACCAATGGCGATGTGTATGAAATACACAACCCGAGTGATTTTCCCGATCCCAGTAAAATGGATCACATTGAAGAGCCATATATAAAAGCGCAGATTATTACCAAAGCAGAATATATTGGCGCCATCATGACACTCTGCATTAATAAACGTGGTGTCATTATTGGTCAAAATTACCTGACTACCGATCGTGTGGAGCTAATTTTTGAAATGCCATTGGCAGAGATTGTTTTTGATTTTTATGATAAACTAAAATCTGTTTCCAAAGGGTATGCTTCGTTCGACTACCATCCTATTGGATATAAAACAAGTGACTTGGTGAAACTCGACATCAGGCTTAACGGAGAACCTGTTGACGCACTGTCTGCTCTTATCCACCGCGATCATTCTTATACATTTGGTAAAAAGATTTGCGAAAAATTAAAGGAGCTGATTACACGCCAGCAATTCGAAATTATTATTCAGGCAAGTATAGGTGCTAAAATAATTGCCCGCGAAACGGTGAAAGCCATTCGCAAAGATGTAACTGCCAAATGCTATGGTGGTGATATTTCGCGTAAACGAAAACTTCTGGAAAAACAGAAAGAAGGAAAAAAACGTATGCGTCAGGTAGGCAGTGTTGAGATACCACAAAGTGCATTTATGGCCGTCTTGAAATTAGATTAATTTTTTATTAGCAATTGTATTTAAAAACTTTCAACTATTGATTTGCTTTACTGCGGTCAAGAGGAATAATCAGGAAGTTTTTCTTTATCCCCTTTCTGAATACTCTTTTTATCGGGCATTGTTCCAAAAATATAATCCCACATAGGGTTTGAAACACTGAAAGCAGAGCTATCAGAACGGTAGTGATGGAGGCTATGATGCTTCCATAGTATGCTTAAGAAATTATGCGGCTGCCTGTAACGATGCACTGCATAATGAATGATAAGATAGATTGAATATCCACTGACAAATCCTGAAAATAATGCGATACCATAATTTCCAAACAACCATTTGTACAACAAAAAAAACAACGCTGCCAGTGTAAGCGACATTAACGGTGGCATAGCTAAGCGGTCTTTATCTTTAGGATAGTGATGATGCACACCATGAATTTTATATTTCAGCTCATGTTGCCTTGGAGTATTTGCTTTGAAATGAAAAACAAAACGGTGAATCAGATATTCTACCAACGTGAATATAAATACGCCTGTAACAAATAACCCTATTATTGTTAAAATATGAATACTCAGACTGAAATAGCAATAGACGGAGGTTACCATTCCAATGACTAAATATAAAACCACCGGAAAATAAAAAGTTGTACGTGTCAGTCTTTCAAGTAATCTGTTCTGAAATAATGTGGCAGAACCTTTGTTTGATATTTCCCTGTTCTCCATACACTATAGTTTTAATAATCTACTCTCTCCTTGCAGCCTCTATATAGCCTATTATTCTGTAAGCAAGTTTTGCTAATGTATATTCAGACAAAATGTTTCCCTTAATGGGTGCACATTCAACAATATCAAAGCCTATAATGTTTTTCTCTGACGCTGTTTTCTTAAGTAACTCTAAAGTTTCATTCCAAAATAAACCATTCGGTTCTGCAGTTCCAACAGCAGGTATTACAGATGGATCAAAACCATCTGCATCAATAGTCACATAAACGTTTTCGCTTAAATCTTTAACAGCTTTATCAATCCATTTAACATCTTTTCTGATTTGATGTGCATAATAAGTATGCAGTCGCTTTGACTTCTTTATCAACTGTGCTTCTTCAATACACTGCGCTCTGATACCAGCCTGAACAATGTTTAAACCCAAATCATAGATTCTTTTCAAGACACTGGCATGAGAATAAATGTTGTTGTGATAAGATTCACGCAAATCACTATGAGCATCTATCTGAAGCACTGAAACGTTTTTAAATTTTTGAATATGTGCTTTCACAAATCCTAAAGTAACAGTGTGTTCGGCACCGAGAGAAACCACAAACTTATTGTCGTTAAGCAAGGCAAGCGTTTCCTTCTCAATATAGTCAACGGCCTTTTTATTGGTTTTATTTTTAAAATCAAGTGCTTTTAGTGTTGCTATACCACACGTTTTATAAGTTTCTGCATCTAACTCTTCGTCATATAATTCAACATACTGCGAAGCTTTTACTATTGCAGAAGGTCCATTTTTGGAGCCTGCCAGATAGGAGCTTGTGTATTCATAAGGCACTTGCTGAATCACATATTTTGAAGATGCGTAGTTGTAATACTTTTCATCTTCAATACCCAAAAAATTATGTTTGGTTGAAAGGGCTTTCATATTTACTTATCCAAGCTTTTCTTTTACTAACTGTGCAGCTTCTTTTAATAAAATTGCAGAGAATACTTTTAGTCCTGACTGATCTATTATCTTTTTTGCTTCTTCGGCATTAGTACCCTGCAAACGAACAATAATGGGAACAGGAATCTGCCCTATATTATTATAAGCGTCAACAATTCCCTGAGCAACTCTGTCGCATCTGACAATACCACCAAAAATATTTATCAATATAGCTTTTACATTTGGGTCTTTTAGAATTATGCGAAATGCCTGTTCAACACGAGCTGCATTGGCCGTTCCGCCAATATCCAGGAAGTTGGCCGGTTCGCCACCTGCTAATTTTATGATATCCATAGTTGCCATGGCAAGACCTGCACCATTGACCATGCACCCCACGTTACCTTCTAACTTCACATAATTCAAATCATGTTCGCTGGCCTCAACTTCTGTTGGGTCTTCTTCTGACTTATCGCGCATGGCAGCATAGTCGGCATGTCGGAACAAAGCATTTTCATCAAGATTAACTTTGGCGTCAACAGCAATAATTTTATTGTCAGAGGTTTTTAAAACCGGATTAATTTCAAACAGCGATGCATCGCAACTTTCATAAGCTCTGTACAGAGCGCTCACAAACTTTACCATTTCTTTATAGGCATTACCACTCAAGCCAAGGTTGAATGCAATTTTTCTTACTTGAAAAGGTTGCAGCCCTATGGAAGGATCAATTTCTTCTTTAAAAATTTTTTCGGGAGTTTTTGCTGCCACCTCTTCAATATCCATACCTCCTTCTGTGGAATACATGATGATGTTTTTACCGGCCTGACGATTTAATAAAACACTCATATAAAACTCAGCTGTTTTTGACTCGCCCGGATAATAAACATCCTGTGCAATCAACACCTTATGAACTTTTTTACCCTGTGGACCGGTTTGTGGCGTTACCAACTGCATACCAATAATTGAATTGGCTTTTTCTTTTACCTCATCAATTGATTTGGCAAGCTTTACGCCTCCACCCTTGCCACGGCCACCTGCATGTATTTGCGCTTTGACTACCCAAAAATTTGTTCCTGTTTGATTTTGAAGTTCTTTAGCTGCAGCTACTGCCTGTTCGGCTGTTTCAGCTACAATTCCTTCCTGAATGGCTACACCAAAAGATTTTAAAATGGATTTACCCTGATATTCGTGAATGTTCATATGAAAATTTTCACAAAAATAAACTTAAACATCAAAATGACGTCTTGTTGTCAAAGAAAAAATAAACTTGAGGAATCAGCCGTTATAGTTGCTGACTAAAAAGTAGATGAAAATAGCAATCAGGATTATGCATAACCCTAACTCCTGAAGATAGCTCAAGTCTTTCCAAATAAAATTATCATCTGGTCGCTTCATCCCGGAATTAATTAAACCGTAAAGAAACAAATTAATATTGATTTTACAAAATATTACACTAATTTGAAAAAATTACAAAAAGTCAATTTGCATGTAATTCTATTTTTATACTTTTGAATCGTATAAAATCTCAAAAATTCCTTAAAATCAAAAAGTAATGAAAAGACTGTTTACAACACTAAGTCTTGGATTAGCAAGTTTGGTAGGCTTTGCCCAATCGAACTGTTATTTCTCTGAAGACATGGAAACAATTGACTCGGTTACATCAACTCCCGCAAATGCATGGGTTCAAAACACACGCATTAGTGTGTCGGGTGTAGCCTGTGATTCTGCACAGGTACTAAATGGTACCGATGCTATTCTTGAAACCGGTCCTATAGACTTAAGCGGTTTCTTCTTTGTAAGTGTAACCTTCCAGCACATTTGCCGGATTGACTTTTTTGACTGGGCCAATCCAGAAGTATCAATTGACGGTGGGCTAACTTGGACTACTCTTACACCTGCAGAGTTTGACTCTACATTGGTTGACTATCCTGCTTATGTTGGTCAAGGATACTTCTCGTCTGCAACAACTTTAGATTGGGATCCGGGAGTGCCGGCAACTGTACCTACTAACAGCATGTGGCACCTGGCGCGTTTTAACCTCTCTCAATGGGGTGGTGTATCTGATTTCAGATTACGTTTTAGACTTTCCGATGTAAATGGTGGTGGTGCCGGTGGTTATCCGGGATGGTTTATTGATGATATCTGTATTCAGGCTGCTGTTTGTGAGTTGGATCCTCCTGTTATAGCATTTAATAGTGGCTACCCACAGGGAACTGTATATAACCTTGGACCTTATACTATCAACTCACACATAACCGATGCTTCGGGTATATTGAGCGCTACTTTAACATATACAATAAATAATGGAACTCCCGTAAGTGTACCAATGACTGACATGGGTAATAATGATTACTCAGGAGTCATTCCGGCTGTTAATGATGGTGACACAATTTGTTATTCTATAACAGGCGTTGATGCATCCGGATGTGCCAATTCGGCTGTATTTCCAACCTCCGGCTGTATAACTTTTGTAGCTTCTCAAGGTATTACCTTCCCCTTCTGTGACAATTTCGATTTGCAAAACTTATGGACAGACTCGGTTGGCACAGCAGGTTCAACACCTTGGCAAAGAGGACAATCGACAATTTGGCCGGGCTCTGCACATTCTGCGCCAAATATTTGGGAGGTTGGTTTAGACCAACAATATACTAGCAGTTGTCTTTCTTATTTATATTCACCTACATTCTCATTCTTAGGTGTATTTAATGCGCAAATTGAGTTTTGGATTAATTCAAATTGTGAAAATGCATGGGATGGTGCCAGGTTAGAATATACAACAGACAATGGCATTACATGGTCAGTACTTGGTACTAATATCTGCTCTTTCCCTACTTGTCTTAACTGGTATAATGATAATCAATTAAACTCAAGTCAAACTTATGCATGGACAGGGTCAAGTCAGGTTATTTCCGGTACTGCTGGCTGGTTTAAAGCAATGCATAAATTGAGTATTCTGGATAATCAGACCAGTGTGATATTCCGATTTGTATTTAATTCTGATGCATCAGTGCAATTAGACGGATTTGCAATTGATGATGTGTGTATATTCGTTCCACCACCACAAGATGCAGGTGTGCAAATTATATCACAACCACCTGTTCAGGCACCTGCCGGACTGTGTATTCCTGTAGAAGTTACTATTACCAACTTTGGCAGTCAGCCAATTACTTCAACCCCGGTTACCTACACAACAAGTACCGGTGTAACACAAACAGCAACATGGACAGGCAACCTTGCTCCTGGTGGCTCAACAGTATTCACCATTACACCTTGTTTACCTATTCCATCAGGGCCATTTACCATTTGCGCTTATACATCCTTACCAAATGATGGACTACCATATAACGATACTACTTGTATGAGCAGCACCGGTATTCCTGTTCTCACATTAACTTCTTGCGATGACTTTGAGAGTGGTAACGTAGGTTGGCTATCAACACCTACAGGTGGCTCCAATGAATGGCAATTAGGAACACCGGCTTTTGGTGCAACTACAGGCGCCTATTCAGGAGTAAATGCATGGGATATCAATCTTAATACCGGATATGTACAAAATGAAATTGATACTTTATTTACACCTATTTATGATATTACAGGTTTGTCAAACAGTAACCTGACTATGTCTTTCTTCAGTAATTACAGTACTGCAAATACAGATGGTTTTTGGGTAGAATATACAATTGATGGTACAAACTGGAGTATTTTAGGTACTATGGGAGATCCAAATGCCTCAAACTGGTACACTACAGCAAACCTTGACTTTACTCAGAAACCTGCATTTAATAACAGTTCAAGCGGCTGGAAAAAATCAACTTACTTCCTGAATAATCTACTTGTAACTGCTCCAACAACAATTCGATTCCGTTTTGTTTTCTATGCAACTACTTTTGGAACAGGAGGTGTGGGCGTATCTCTTGACAACTTCTGTGTTTCTATTCCATGTTCGCCTGATGCAGGTGTAACAGCTGTGGTTTCATATAATGCATCATTAGGTAACACCTTGATGCAAGGCACCCCAGATTCTGTTCAGGTTACAATACATAACTATGGAACAGCAGCATTGACAAGCTTAAATGTTACCTATGCAATTAACGGAACACCTGTATTACCTCCTTATACATGGAACGGCAATCTTGCTCCTAATGGCAATGCTACATTTATTATACCGACTACATACACCACACCGGGTGGGCAATATACAATAACAGCCTGGACAGACCTGTCCGGTGACTGTAATTCAGCCAATGATACCTTAGTGGGTAATGCCGTTGGTGTACCGGTGATAGCTGTTGACTTTAACAATTCCTATTGTGATGATTTTGAAAATGGAAACATTGGCTGGTCAACACAAAATTTGAGTACCACTCCGGGCTCTGACTGGCAGTTTGGAACTCCTACTTTTGGTACTACTAACTCTGCTTACAGTGGTGTAAACTGTTGGGATATTAACCTCAACAGTGTTTATGGTGCAAATGCCAACTCTCAACTTTATACTCCAATATTTGATTTAACTAATGCAGTTGATGCTACCCTTAGCTTTTGGCAAAATGTAGCATCAGAAAGCAATTGGGATGGTGCCCGTATGGAATACCGCATTGGTAATGGTGCCTGGACAATTTTAGGTACACCATGTGATACAATTACTATGGGTCAGTTCAACTGGTATAATGACAACCAACTAAATTCAAGTCAGCAATATGCTTGGACACAAGGTAATGCTTTGTGTGCTTTACCAACAGGATGGATACGCAGTATGCGTAAACTTGATCCGATATTCAACAACCAGCCAATGGTTCAGTTCCGTTATATCTTTAATTCAGATGGCTCTGTTCAGACAAATGGTTATTCGATAGACGATTTCTGTTTAACAGTTCCTGTTCCATTAACAGTTACTCCTGTTGCTGTTTCAACTGCAAATCCAGGCCCTCCATTTATCTTCCCTGGACAGAGTATGCCATTTAAATCAAAGATTTACAATGATGGTACTTCTGCTGTAAACAACTTTGTAACTACATTAAGAGTTGATGGAAATATTATCTCTAACGATACCGTTACCTTAGCAACTCCATTAAATCCAAACACCAACATAAATTATACTTATGTTAACGGATGGATTGCCTCTCCAGGTTTCCACAATGTGTGTGTTTCTACTTATTATCCAAATCAATCGGCCGACTTAAAACCAATTGGTGATACCATTTGCTATTCTGTTCAGGTGTTTGACTCTGCTACTGTTGGTGCCGGTGCAACTTCAAAGTGTTATGATTTTGAAAGTGGCTACCGTTGGGTAACATTAAATGCAACCTCTTATTCAACAAATTCCAGCTGGGATTTAGGAACTTCTGTTAAGTTAGGTGGTAATCATAGTCCTGTAAATTCATGGTTTACAAGTCTTGCAGGTCAATATCCAAATCGTGACACTTCTGCATTGTATTCACCTGTATTTACTTTAACAGGTGGATTAACATATAACATCAATTTCTGGCACAGTTTCAAGACAGAAAGAAATGAAGATGGTGGAACATTTGAATATTCAACAAACCTGGGCGCTACATGGAATCAGTTAGGTGATGATCATGACCCAAACTGGATGAATACTTATAACATCACAGCATTAGGACCTGTTCCTCCTGTACATCCGGGCTGGTCAGGCAACAGCGGTGGCTGGGGTCAGGCAGGACATGATATTTGTTTAACTAATGCAGGACCTCAACAAGTTATCTTCAGATGGAGATTTAACTCTGACTTCAGCGTTCGTGATGAAGGTTGGGCAATAGATGATGTTTGTTTGGAAGTTAAAAGCCCGATTACATTATGTACAACCGGTTTGACAGATTTGAACAATGCGTTTGATATGATTCAGAATACACCAAATCCATTTAGTGATTATTCTGTAATAACATTCAACTTATCTGACAACGGAAGCACACAACTTGACATTGTTGATGTTACAGGTAAAGTTCTAATGACACCTGTTAACTCTAATCTTTCTGCAGGCACTTACAATGTTACCGTAAACGCAGAAAATCTGGCAAGTGGTGTTTATTTCTATGTATTAAAGCACAACGACCGTCAATTGGTTAAAAAGATGGTTATTGCTAAATAAACTCTTTAAAGTTTAAAAAAGAGGCTGGCTCAAAAGGACAGCCTCTTTTTTTTTCTATCATCACACACGGTAATTTTATTTTTTTATTTCTTTGCAGCCCATTCAACCAACATCAATTATCAGGGGATGTAGCTCAGTTGGCTAGAGCGCTTGCATGGCATGCAAGAGGTCGTGGGTTCGAGTCCCATCTTCTCCACACTAATAAAAAATCCCGCATTTAGCGGGATTTTTTATTTCCTCAAATGATAATTACGCATTAAAGTTAATCATGTTCAAACTATCGCAGCCAATGATTTGTTTAGTTTTGCATTATGGAAGAACAAGCTAAAGAGCGTTTATATAAGAAGCCGGAATGGTTAAAAGTAAAACTACCTATTGGCGAAGAGTACAGAAAAGTTAGAGGCATTGTTGACAACAACAAACTACACACTATATGTGAAAGTGGAAATTGTCCTAATATGGGTGAATGTTGGGGAGCAGGCACAGCAACCTTTATGATTCTTGGAAACATCTGTACGCGTTCTTGCAAATTTTGTGCTGTTGCAACGGGAAAACCTTTAGCTGTTGATAAAACGGAACCGCAACGAATTGCAGAGTCAGTTAAACTAATGAAAGTAAAACATTGTGTCATTACCAGCGTTGATCGTGATGATTTAAAAGATGGCGGCTCTGAGATTTGGGCCGAAACCATTAGAAAGGTCAGAGAAATTTCGCAAGGTACTACAATGGAAACCTTGGTTCCGGATTTTGCAGGAAAATGGGAAAACCTGGAGCGTGTAATGCAAGAAAAACCTGAAATCATGTCGCACAATTTGGAGACAGTAAGAAGGCTTACAAAAGAAGTACGTGTTCAGGCAAAATATGACAGAAGCCTTGAGGCTTTGAAACGTATCAATGCTTTTGGACTAAGAACGAAATCTGGCGTGATGTTAGGTTTAGGTGAAACACGTGAAGAGGTTTTGGAAACAATGAATGACTTATACCAAAATGGAGTTCATATTTTAACCTTAGGTCAATATCTTCAACCTACCAAAGAACATTTACCAATAGCAGAGTTTGTTAACCCTGCTGTTTTCAAAGAATACAAACAAATTGGCCTTGATATGGGTTTTAAATATGTTGAAAGCGGTCCGTTGGTACGTTCCAGCTATCATGCAGAAAAACATTTGACTTTTGATGTTTAATTAAAATAAATTATGACACGTGTTGCAATTAATGGCTTTGGAAGAATTGGCCGAACAGTATTAAAAAAATTTCTTCTGAATAAAAACTTAATTGTTGTTGGTATCAATGATTTAACAGATCCAAAAACATTGGCTCATTTATTTAAATACGATAGTATTCATGGCAAGTTTGACGGAACAGTTTCTTCAGCAGAAAAAGCCATCATCATCAACAATCAAACAATCCCTGTTTATGCAGAAAAAGATCCTGCCATGTTACCCTGGAAAGAACTTCAGGTTGATGTTGTAATTGAATCTACAGGTCGTTTTACCAAAGCAGAATTAGCAGAAGCACATATTAAAGCAGGAGCACGCAAGGTAATAATATCAGCACCCGGGTCAGGAAATTTAAAATCTGTTGTGCTGGGTGTAAATGAAAATATTCTAGACGGGAATGAGAAAATAATTTCCAATGCAAGTTGTACTACAAACAATGCCGCGCCAATGATTAAAATACTTCAGGACAACTGGGGTGTAGAAAGTGCTTACATTACTACAGTACATGCTTATACAGGAGATCAAAACATACACGATGCTCCACATAAAGATTTAAGAAGGGCACGCGCTGCAGCACAATCTATTATTCCCACAACAACCGGTGCTGCTAAGGCTGTGACTGAGATTTTTCCTGACCTTAAAGGTATGATTGGTGGTGCAGGTATCAGAGTACCTGTTATTGATGGTTCCATAACAGACATCACTTGCATTCTTAAAAAAGATGCCACTGTTGAAGCCATAAATCAAAAATTCCTAGAAGCTTCGCAAGGAAGTATGAAAGGCATTATTGAATACACCACCGACCCAATTGTTTCTGTTGACATTATTGGCAATACACATTCATGTATTTTTGATTCAATGTTAACTTCTGTACTTGGAAAAATGGTTAAAGTTGTAGGCTGGTATGATAATGAAATGGGATACAGCACACGCCTTGCTGAACTGACAGCATTGGTTGGCAAAAAATAAACAACATGCCCTTTGCATCAACTGTTCTTATGATAAGGCCAACTTCCTTTGGTTTTAACATAGAAACAAGCAGAGACAATGCCTTTCAACAACAAAATATCCATTTAAGCAGTCGGGAAATACAACTTGAAGCTGAAAAGGAAAGTCGCTCATTATTGGAAAAGTTAATTGACAACAACGTCAATGTGATTTACGCCTATGAGAACTGCGACAATGCCTCACCAGATGCTGTGTTTCCAAACAATTGGTTTAGTACACATAACAATAACATTATTGTGCTATATCCAATGCTTGCTGCAAATAGAAGAAAAGAAAAAAGCGATAGATTAATTAACTATATAAAGAACACATTTCAAATTAAAGAAATCATTGATTTGTCTCCCTTCGAAAACGAAAATAAATTTTTAGAGGGAACAGGCAGCTTGGTGTTTGATCATAAAAACAAAATTTGTTTTGCTTCAATTTCAGAGAGAACAACATCTGAGTTGTCCAATAATATCAACAAAAAGTTAGGCTATAAAACAACCTTTCTGAATTACGCTGATGAAAACGACAAGCCTGTTTACCACACTAATGTTTGCATGTGCATTGGAAATGGCTTTGCTATAGCAGCAATCAACAATCTGAAGTCAAAATCAGAGCGGACAGCTCTATTTGAATATTTTGAAGCTAATAAATTAGAACCTGTACTTATTTCACCAAAACAAGTACATTCTTTTTGTGGTAATGCTTTGCAACTTCAAACTACAACAAGCAGACCTTTGCTTGCCATGTCAAATACTGCTTTTAATTCCTTTACTGCCGAACAAATAAAAACCATTGAAAAACATTCCGACATTCTGCATACTGAAATTGGCACAATTGAAAAAATTGGTGGTGGCAGTGTACGTTGTATGCTGGCAGAAATATTTTTTCAACCAGCATGGCAGCGTTAATGTGGTTTATAGTAACGCTGCAAGTCCAAAACACAATCATTAAGCATCTTGGCATCAGGCTTAGTGTCCAATTCATCTAAATGCATATCCGTAACGGTCATGGAACCATTAAAATTCACTGTATTAATCAGATTTTTTTGTAAGTCAATAAACGCAAAATGCTCCTTACTTCCTGCAACAAATACTCGTTGACTTGTTGTGTCAAATAGATTTTTGCCGAAAGAATAATCAGATAATGGATTTCTGCATTTCAATATATCTTGCATTAATGTAGGCACTAAATCATAATGAGATGTGAACCGGTTAATCACTTCAGCCGCTTTTCCGGGCCATGAAATTATACAAGGAACCTGAAGTTGATATTTGGAAAAGTTACTGGTATGACCCCAATAGTTTTTCTTATTTTCATTAAACTCCTGACCATGATCAGATGTAATTACCACAATTGTATTCTCCAACAATTTCTTCTCTTCAAGTTTAGATAACACTTGTTGTATCAAAGAATCACAAAACCAAACAGTGTTTTTATAACTATTGTAAAATGGAACCGGATTAAAATCATTGTTCAATACCGTATGATCCACATTTTCCCAATAGGGTTTAAAAGGATGAGGCAACCAGTATGGCAGATTATAATTGTGTGGCGAGTCATAAAACAAAAAACCGAAAAATGGTTTTTGAGAAGTAGATGTACTCATCCACTGAATAAATTCTTTAGTTATATTTTCATCACGTTCTGTAAAATTTTTTCCAGTTGTGTGTGTACGCAAGTTGTTGATTTTAGAAAAAACAGTCTTATCAAATTCAGGACTTACCAAAGCTGCACTGGCAAAAATCTTCATTTCATAATTTCTTTTCTGCAATTCATCCAAAAACACTGGGCTAATTCTGTTAATCAGAAAATCTTCCCAATATAATGATGGTATGCCATAAAACATTGAAAAAATTCCGCCACGTGTACCATTACTTCCACTATAGTGTCGGTTAAATAAGATTTTACCTTGTGAGAAACGATAAATATTAGGAGTTATTTCTTTACTAAAAGTTTCAAACTGCCAGGCATCCATTAAAACAAATAATATATTAGGATACTTAGTTACCGTATCGAAGGTTAGTGGTTTTAAAGGATATTGAATTGCCTTATCTTGCCCACCTTGCAATTTTTCCCAATCATGTTTTTGATTGTTCTCTGCAACACCAAGTGTGCTTAGAAGTTTGTTGGCACGCAGTGGAAAATACAATGGGAAATAAAGTGATGATTGTTGAATTGAGCGATAAGAAGTTGCATATGCCCAGGCATGAAGTAGATGGCTGCCAATTAACAGCGCTAATAATAAACAGGCAATTTGTTTTCCACCTTTCAATTTATCGCCTTCAAACAAGTTCCAGATAATTCGTGCAATAAGATAAATAATACCGGTTAATAGAACCACAAAAAAAGCAACCTTCAAATAAATTAATAAATCAAAAACAAAGATTTCGGAAAAAGCTCCTCCAAAAACCATATCCAAAACAAACCCATTGATATGAAAACGATAAAGGTCATAGACAAAAGTGTCTAAAATGAGTACTAACAAGGAAATTGATCCAATAGTGGTAGCGTACCCAATTAAAACTTGCTTATTCTTAAAAAGTAACGCTACAGGAACAAACAGAAAACCATAAATCAAAAATGACAAGGCTGAAAAATGACTAAGTAAAGTTGCAGCCAAATACACTATTGTTAACCAATCGCCTCCCGTTGATACATACTTCAAATAACGAAATGATACACTAATTGCAAGAATTGAAATAGCCAAAAAGAACCATGCACCAAATTTTAAAGCATTAAACTTTTTCATAAAAAACACTTATGCTTCAAATTTCTTTAATGAAAGTTTACTTCCATCCCATTCTGCATAAGTAAAATAAGAAAGCCAGTCACCTAAATTAATATAGTGGCTACTCTCAATCTGTTTATCTATGGGCAGGTGCCTATGGCCAAAAATGTAATAATCAAAATGCTTTGTTTTTTCAGTTTCAATAATATACTGAACCAAATATTCTTTATCGTCACCTAAATATTTTGCATCATGATGACCGGTATGTTGTCTGCTCTTACGACTCCAGAAGTTAGCTAATGAAATTCCAAAATTAGGGTGGAGACGGGCGAACAACCATTGACAAAATTTATTAGCAAATACTTTTTTAATGAATTTATACCCATGATCACCAGGGCCCAAACCATCACCATGTCCTATTAAAAATTTTCTGTTATCAAAATTAAATTCTTCCGGCTGACGATAAAGTTTAATGCCCAATTCTTTTGGTAAATAATCAAACATCCACATATCGTGATTACCTGTAAACAGATAGATTGGTATTCCTTTGTCGGCTATTTCTGCTAATTTTCCTAAAATTCTTACATATCCTTTTGGCACAACGTGGCGGTATTCAAACCAAAAATCAAATACATCTCCAAGTATAAAAAGTATTGAAACATCAGCCTTAATTGTTTCTAACCATTGACAGATTTTGCGCTCTCTGATTAAACTCTCTTCACTTGTTGGTGCTCCGAGGTGAAAGTCACTTATAAAATAAATTTTTTTACCTGTGTTGCTCAAGTTTTAAAAATAATTTGCTGCTAATTTCTGTAATAAATATCAAACTACAAGGCAAATTGCTTAAATGATTATAAAACGGTCCACTTTAATCCTAAAACATTACACTTCTTACAAAAGTAATCATGCTGACCTAACTATAACCTTTTGGAGCACTTGGGCGTATATAAGCACTGTTAAATTCAATTTAATATGAAAAAACTTGTTTACATTATCATGATTCTTCTGCTGTCGAAGAGTGCATTTTGTCAGGAGAATGTTTCACCACAGAAGCTCAAAGACTTTGTATTTGCAGTGCCACAATTAGACTTAGTTAAGCAACTGCCTGATTTCAAACAAAGTTTAAAACAAATAAAAGGCTTGGAATTTCATGGTTTTTGCGAAAGCCAGCATTTATTGATGGTGCGCATGCCTGAAAATGCAACCGATTCTTTTTATGACCTGATGGATAAAATGCAGTTTATGATTATGGAAAAGAAACAAGCATCTTTTCAGTTGGCAGAGCAGGCATGTAATGCAAAAGAAGAAATATTATACAGTAAATCCATAAATCAATAAATATGAAAACTACACTAAAACATATAACGATTTTATTCGTCCTGTTTTCATTCGGTGTTTCAGAAGTGAAATCACAATGTAGTGGCGGTAGTAATGCCGGTTCCATTACTCCGAGCATCAACTGGCAGACTATTGCTGTTGACGGTAGGGAGTTTTTAACCTTTCCGGCTACTGCAGGATACAAATACATTTTCTCCTTTTGTGCGGCAGATGGAGGTAGCACATCTTACAATACAGAGATTACCATAAACACCAATGCAGGAGCAGCCATACCGGGTGCATATAATAATGACTTTTGTGGACAAGCTTCCTATCTCGAATGGACTTGTGTTACAACAGGAACTTATCGTGTTTTAACGACAAGGGCAACCTGTAACAACCGTAACGGACTTGGCACATTAGCTTATCGCTATGATTTCAGCTACAGCTGTCCTGCTGGCTTAGGAACAGGATATACCGCTATTGCATCATTGCCTTATAATATGGCATCGGGAACTACCTGTGGTCAAGTTAATGATGTTAACAGTATTAGACTTACCGCTTGCGGAACTGCAAACTACTATGATGGAGAAGACAGAGTATGGTCATTTACTCCTGCAACATCTGGACAAATAACAGTTTCTTATAACTCAGGCGCTAACAACACCATTCTTTCTGTGTTTGATGCTTGTCCATTAACAGGCAATGGGGCCAACTGCGTAAGTACCCAACAAGGTAACGGTAATAAAAGTATTACTGTTTGTCTAACAGCAGGAACAACATACTACGTAGTTATGGATTGCAGATCCTCTACCGGATGTTTTGCATTCACAAACTTTAGTATTACCGCTCCAACAACACCATCTTGCAATTTAGGTGGAGGTGTAATTAATGTTGCATCATTGCCTTATGTGGCAACACAACAATCAACCTGTGGAAATGGAAATAACCTAACCGATGGTAATACGCCCACTTGTGGAGCTACAAACTATAAAGGTGACGAGGACAATGTATATATATTTACACCAACAACATCAGGTGATATTTCTATTAGATTGAAAACAACTGCTACCAGAAATGGGATGTTTCTTTATGACGGTTGCCCTGTGGCAAGCCCATGTGGACCATCTACAGCTAACTGTATTGGGGCACAAACAGGCAATGATGATAAAACATTATGTGCAACAGTTACAGCAGGAACGACTTATTACTTGTTAATAGATTCACGTTCATCTTGTTTTGCTTTTGACCTTTCCATTTCCGCGCCATCAACTTCCGTTGTTGGCCGTACTTGTGCAAGTCCATTAGTAATTACCTCATTGCCATTTAAACGCTATAATGAAACTACAGCCTGCTTTGGTGATGATTATAACAGCTCAAGTGTTTCTTCCTGCGGCACAAATTATGAATCGGGCGAGGATAAAGTTTACAGTTACACCACTGCTTCTGCCCGTTGCATCTCTATAACTCTTTCTTCTGCCAGCACAAATTATATAGGCTATCAGGTATATAACGGATGTCCGGATGCGCCAGGCACATCGTGCGTTGCCTCTTTAGGACAAGCCACCAGTGGGTTTTTATCTGGCACGGTAACCTTGCCTTCAGCAGGAACTTACTATATAATTGTTGACACCTGGGCAAATCCTGAAAATGTTGACTATACCATAAGCATAGCTAATGTAAGCTCGGTATATAATGACTTACCTTGCAATGCACAAAGTATGGAATTAGGTCTTTATTATACAGGCAATAGCAATTGTGCTGATGGCAGTGGAGAACCGGCAGCACCGGGATGCTGGACTTCACCGAATGCGGTAAATTCTGTCTGGTATAGTTTTATAGCTCCTGCATCAGGTAATGTCACTGTTAGAACTAGTCCGGGCACTTTAAGAAGAACACAAATGGCAGCCTACTCAGGGGTTTGTGGATCAGGAATGACTTTTATAGCCTGTAATTTAAATGCACCGGGTTGTGGTGGAACCTGGCCAACACCAACTACCATGTCACAACTAAGTTTAACAGGACTCACACCGGGCAACACATATTATGTTGTCGTTGATGGAGAAGGTTATTTAACAGGAACATTTAGTATTATAGCCGTTAATGGCGGGACTTCTTTACCGGAGATTGAAGGACAGGATTGTGGCTCACCGATTATTGTTTGTAATCAAAACACACAGGTTGGAGATCCGGGATTTCAACTTTTTGGTAACAATTGTGATTTTCCAGGGGCAGGATCAAACTGCTTATCCACTGCTGAACGAGGTTCAGCATGGTATCAGATAAATATTGCCAGTGCAGGAAATCTTGAATTCAATATTATTCCTAATGATTGGGTAGGTGCTCCGAGTACTGCCTGTACAGACTATGACTTTGCTATATGGAAAATTGCTGGCACCGGGGCTACTTCATGTGCCGGAATTGCCGGTGGTGCAGCTCCATTACGTTGTAACTATAGTGCATTAGGATTAACAGGACTTAACAGCAATTCAAACGGTACTGCACCTGCAGCCTATCCGGGATTTAATGGTGCATACAACTCAAGAATCAGTGCAGCTGCAGGAGATGTTTATTTATTGGTAGTAAGTAACTATTCCAACAGTATTTCAGGGTTTACACTCAACTTCCCCGCTTCGGCACCGGTAGATTATACGGCAGGTGGCACCACGGCCTATTGGACAGGCGCAGAAAGCAACGACTGGTTTACAGCTGCTAACTGGGGTGGATGTAATATTCCAAGTTGTACAGTAAATGCTATCATTCCGCTTTCAGGAGCTAATCAGCCCTATATTGGAACAGCAGGTGCTTCATGTAAAGATCTTAAACTCGAACCGGGTGGAACGTTAATCATGGATAACAACCAATTCCTAACTATCTGTGGTAATGTACAGAATAATGGAGAATTGAATATTGCAACAGGATCTGGTTTCTTGTTTAACAACGGAAGTATTGATCAGACCTTAAACGGTAATCTTATTTCGCCAAACAGGTTCTCCCATATCACTATTAGTAAAACCGGAGGAAAAGTTGACTTGCTTCAAAATATAGAAATGCAGGGTAGTTTGGCCTTAATTGGCCCTAGCTCAAGATTTGATGCCATTAATAAAACTGTTATCTTGAAAGGAAGTTTATCAAATTCTGCCGGGCAATTTAATATGGGTAATAATGGAAACCTTGTGTTGAATGGATTAGGAACACAAAACATAAATAATAATGATACCCTCACAAATGTTATTGTAAACAAAGCAGGTAGTACTGTGGTACTAATTGCTGATATGAAAATTGGACCTACAGGAAGCTTAAGTTTACTCTCCTCTAGAATTCAAACAACAGCCAGCCACGAAGTATTTGTAATGAATGATGCATCATCGGCAGTTAATGCGGGCTCAAGCGCTTCATATGTTGAAGGCTTTCTCAGACGCAATGTGCCCCAAGTGAGTGCTCCAAGAGTATATGATTTTCCTGTTGGAAATGCAGGTAAAGGATATCAGCGATTGACTTTAGATCTGTATAATGGAATAACCCCTGCACTAGGAAGTATTCAAGCTTCATTCTCTAATTATTCAACAGACATTTGGGGACTAGGCTTAGATGCACCATGCTTAATGAACTACAATGATACAATGTTGAATAATG